>JAGRMG010000233.1 GCA_020441385.1 Paracoccaceae bacterium | reverse complement strand
TGCGCCCCGGCCGCGGCCTCGACCCCCGAGCCCGCCAGCGCGTCGCGCAGGTCCGCCAGCCGGTCCTCATGCGCCGTGACCGCAAGATCGGCGCCCAGCGCGCGGGCATCCGCCGCCAGCCGCGCGATGTTGGCGCCGCCCGTCAGCGCCACCACGTCATAGCGCTCGCGCTCGCGCGCGATCAGGTCGATGGTATTCTGCCCGACAGAGCCGGTGGCCCCCAGGATCGAGACTCTGCGCATGATCAGACGATCCCCGGCAGACGGCCCAGAACCTGCCCCGCCACGGCCAGGAACAGGGCCGCGCCCATCATGCCGTCGAACCGGTCCATGAATCCGCCATGCCCGGGAATGAGCGCGCTGGAATCCTTCACGCCGGTCCTGCGCTTGATGGCGCTCTCGGCGACATCCCCGGCCTGCGAGGCGAACGACATCACCACCGACATCGCGATCAGCCCGGAATCGGCCCCGGCCCACAGCACGAAACCGGTTGCCACCAGCGCCGCGGCGATCCAGCCCGCCACCGTGCCCGACCAGGTCTTTTTCGGGCTGACGCGGGGCCAGAACTTCGGCCCGCCGATCGCCTTGCCGGCGAAATAGCCGGCCACGTCGGTGGCCACCACCACGCAGATCAGCCACATCATGCCGGTGATGCCCAGATCGGCGCGCACCCAGATGAAGCCGTGCCCGGCCAGCGCGATCCAGAACGCGAAGACCGCGAACAGCCCGCGCATCCGGCCGATCAGCCCCAGCCCGGCCAGCGCAGGTACCGCCAGCACCGGCAGGACCAGCATCTGCGGCAGGCGCGGGTCGGCGAACACGGCCAGCCCGGTCAGTGCCGCAAGACCCAGCGCCGCGCCGGGCCGGGCCGGGTCCGTCATGCGCGCCAGTTCCCAGACCATCGCCGCGCAGACCAGCGCGATGAGCGCCTGAAACAGCACCCCGCCGATCCCGACCCCGAACCCCGCCACGGCGATCATGACCACGGCCGAACCCAGCCGCGGGCCGAGATCGGCCCATCTGCCGGCGGCCGGGCTCATGCCTTGACGGCCCCGAACCGGCGGTCGCGGGCACCATAGCTTTCGCACAGCCGCGCCAGTTCCGCGGCGGTGAAATCGGGCCACAAGGTATCTATGAACTCGTACTCGGAATAGGCCGACTGCCAGAGCAGGAAATTGGAGATGCGCGCCTCGCCGCTGGTGCGGATCACCAGATCGGGGTCGGGCAAGACGCAGGTATCGAGGTATTTCGGCAGCGTTTCCTCGTCGACGTCATCGGGGCTGAGCCGGCCGTCGGCCACATCCTGCGCCAGGCGCCGGGTGGCGCGCGCCACCTCGTCGCGGCTGCCATAGTTCAGCGCGATCGTCAGATGCACCAGATCATTGCCTTCGGTCTCGCGCTCCAGTCGATCCATCAGCGCGGTCAGCTTGGCATCCAGCCGCACCCGGTCGCCGATGAACCGCACCCGCACGCCCTTTTCGCGCAGGGCGCGGGTTTCCTTGGTGATATAGCGGCGGAACAGCTTCATCAGCCCGGCCACCTCGACCTGGGTGCGCTTCCAGTTCTCCGTCGAAAAGGCGAATATCGTCAGGTACTTGATACTGAGACCCGGACAGGCCTCGACGACCTCGCGCACCCGCCGCGCCCCGGCGTGATGCCCGAACAGGCGCGGCCGTCCGCGCGCCTGGGCCCAGCGGCCGTTGCCATCCATGATGATGGCAACATGGCGCGGGCCGCGCGGTTCGCCGCCTGGTTCGGTGTCGCGGGGCATGGGCAGGCTCAGACCTGCATGATTTCGGATTGCTTGGTCTCCAGTGCTGCATCCACCGCGGCAACCATCTTGTCGGTCAGCTCCTGCACCTCGGTTTCCCAGAATTTCTGATCATCCTCGGACACGGTGCCCTCGGACTTGGCCTTCTTGATCCGGTCCATGCCGTCGCGGCGCACGTTGCGGATCGCCACGCGGGCATGTTCGGCATACTGGCCCGCCACCTTGGTCAACTCGCGGCGGCGTTCCTCGTTCAACTCGGGAATCGGCAGCATGATGATGGTCCCGTTGAGCTGGGGATTGATCCCCAGCCCCGACTCGCGGATCGCCTTTTCCACCTTTCCGACCAGCCCCTTGTCCCAGACGTTGATCGTCACCATGCGCGGTTCGGGCACGTTGACGGTGCCGACCTGGTTGATCGGGGTCGGCTGGCCGTAGGCTTCCACCATGACCGGCTCGAGCATCGAGGCGCTGGCCCGCCCGGTGCGCAGCGAGGCGAATTCGGTCCGCAACGCCGCCATGGCGCCATCCATGCGCCGTTGCAGATCGTCGGTATCCAGTTCGAATGTGTCAGACATGTTGTTCTTCCCGCGTGTCCGGTTGTCCTTGTTGCGGTCTATAGCCCTAGCCGCACACCTTTGTATAGGTGCCCCGGCCCGCAAGGATGCCCTTGAACCCGCCCGGTTCGTCCAGCGAAAACACGATGATCGGCAGATTGTTGTCGCGCGCCAGCGCGATGGCGCTGGCATCCATCACCCCCAGCCGCTTGGCCAGGACATCGTCATAGCTGACCTGATCATAGCGCTTGGCATCGGGAAATTTCACCGGATCGCGGTCATAGACCCCGTCCACCTTGGTGCCCTTGAAGATCGCCTCGCAGGCCATTTCGTTGGCGCGCAGGGTGGCCGCCGTATCGGTGGTGAAATACGGGTTGCCGGTGCCGGCGGCGAAGATGCAGACGCGCTGTTTCTCCAGGTGGCGCACGGCGCGGCGGCGGATATAGGGTTCGGCCACCTCGTCCATGCGGATGGCCGAGATCACCCGGGTATAGACGCCGAGGGCTTCCAGCGCCGACTGCATCGCCAGCGCGTTCATCACCGTGGCCAGCATGCCCATGTAATCGGCGGTCGTGCGCTCCATCCCCTGGGCCGAGCCTTGCAGCCCGCGAAAGATGTTGCCGCCCCCGATCACCATGCAGATCTGGACCCCCATGTCATGCACCGACTTGACCTCCTGCGCGATGCGCTGGACGGTCGGCGGGTGCAGGCCGAAGCCCTGGTCGCCCATCAGGGCCTCGCCCGAGATCTTGAGCAGCACGCGCCCGTACTTGGCGTCACCCGGTACGCTCTTCTGGGCCGCGTCGGGCGGCGAGGCTTGGGCGGCGGGGGAAATGGGCATGTTGCGCTCCGGGCTTGCTGGGGGATAGGCTGGCGCCAAAATGAAGGAAATCGCGGACATGTTCAATGCGCCATGGCCGCGGATCGGCTTGGCGGGTGAAACGCGTGAACGAGACCGCGATCGGAGGCCCGGACGGACTGCCGCCCATACCCGACGGCCTGCCGGTGCTGATCGCCGGGCCCACCGCAAGCGGCAAGTCCGCGCTGGCGCTGCGGATCGCCCGGCAGCTTGGCGGGGTGATCGTCAATGCCGATGCCAGCCAGGTCTATGACTGCTGGCGCATCCTCACCGCCCGCCCGAGCCGCGAGGACGAATCCGTTGCGCCGCACCGCCTTTACGGCCACGTCGCCTTCGATGTGCCCTATTCCGCCGGGCACTGGCTGCGCGACGTCCGCCCGCTGCTGGACGGCCCGGACAGGGCGATCGTCGTCGGCGGCACCGGGCTTTACCTGACGGCGCTGACCGAGGGCCTGGCCGAAATTCCGCCCATACCGGCCGGGATTCGCGCACGCGCCGATGCGCTGCCGCTTGGCGAGTTGCTGTCGGGGCTGGATGCGCGCACCGCCTCCGGCCTGGACCGGCACAACCGCGCCCGGGTGCAGCGCGCCTGGGAGGTGTTGCAGGCAACCGGCCGCGGGCTGGCCGAATGGCAGGCGCACACGCCGCCCCCGGCCCTGGCGCTGGCGCGCGCGGTGCCCATCCTGGTCGACATGCCCAAAGACCGCCTTGTCGCGCGAATCGAACGCCGCTTCGATGCCATGATCGCCCGGGGCGCGCTCGAGGAGGTGGCGGCGATGCGCGCGCGCTACGATCCGAACCTGCCCTCCTGCCGCGCGATCGGGGTGCCCGAACTGATGGCCCATATCCGCGGCGAGACAACGCTGGATGAGGCGCGCAGCCGTGCCACCATCGCCACCCGGCAGTTCGCCAAGCGCCAGCGCAGCTGGTTTCGCGCCCGGATGCGGGGCTGGCACCGCGTCGCGCCCGGGGATCCGGTGCGCAAACCGGCGAAATGACGCCGACATCGCCCGGACCGGATTGTTCATTTGATGCATTCATGCCAGTTTTCTTCCGAATCTCACGCGAATAAATATCCTATTCGAACATATGCCCTTCGATCCCGCAGACTGCCACGAAATCCGCCTGGTCACGCTGGCGCAACTGATGACGAACGGCGCCTGGCAGCTTGAACTGGCCCATGACCGGGCCGAGAACCTGCTGATCTGGATCACCCGCGGCCAGGGGGTTGCGCTGCTGGACGGCGCCCGGCGCGGGGTCGGCGTGCACAACGCGCTGTTCGTGCCCTCGCGCAGCCTGATGGCGCTGTCGCCGGGCCGCCAGGGCTTTGGCCAGGCGCTGGTGATTCCCCCCGGAACCCGCCTGACCCTGCCCCAGCGCGCCCAGCACCTGCGCATCCGCCAGGCCCCCGCCCAGGCCGAACTGACCGCGCTTCTCGAGGCGCTGGGCCGCGAACAGAACGCGGCGCGCCCGCTGCGGGCCGACGCGATGCTGGCCTATGGCGAACTGGCCGCGATCTGGCTGCGCCGGCAGATCGCGGCGGCGGACATGCCGCCGAGGCCCAGCGCGGCGCGGCGGCTCTCGCAGGCCTATTGCGAACGCCTGGTCGGCCATTTCGCCAACGGCGACAGCATGGCCGGCCATGCCGCCGCGCTGGGGGTAAGCCCGACGCACCTGACGCGCGTGTGCCGGGCCGAGACGGGGCGCACCGCCGCCGAACTGCTGACCGAACGCAGCCTGCACGCCGCCCGCTCGCTGCTGGGCGCCACGGATGTGCCGGTGCAGGATATCGCCAGGCATCTGGGCTTTGGCAGCGCCGCCTATTTCACCCGCTTCATCCAGCACCAGACCGGCCGGACGCCGACCGCGCTGCGCCGGGCCGCCGCCGCGCGCACCTGAGGTGCGCGGCGAACATGTCGCTTTTTTCCAGTTGGATGTCGCATTTATCTTGCCAATGGACGAAAGTGAACATTGACCTATGTGGCATTCTCGTGCGGAATGCGCCCATGGGGAGACGCGCATTCCGTCATCTGACGCCAAACGGGCCATGTCTGCGGCAAGCGGCGCGACAGGACCGGCAGCGGTCCCGGCCCGATCACACCCGTTCTGCTTAACAGGGAGTTACGAATTCATGACCCACGACACCATCAACCACAAACCCGTCCACCGGGCGGCCGAGATGCACGCACGGGAATATCGCGAGGGCAAGCTGAGCCGGCGCGAGTTCCTGACCCGCGCCACCATGCTGGGGGTCACCGCGACGGCGGCCTATGGCATGATCGGGCTGCCGGCGCCGGCGCGCGCCCAGGAGATGCCCAAGCAGGGCGGCACGCTGCGCATCCAGCAATCGGTCAAGGCGATGAAGGATCCGCGCGCCTATGACTGGTCCGAGATCGGCAACCAGTCGCGCGGGTTTCTGGAATACCTGGTCGAGTACAACGCCGACGGCACCTTCCGGGGCATGCTGCTCGACAACTGGGAGGTCAACGACGACGCGACCGAATATGTGCTGAACGTCCGCAAGGGCGTGAAGTGGAACAACGGCGACGACTTCACCGCCGAGGACGTGGCGCGCAACATCACCGGCTGGTGCGACAAGGGGATGGAAGGCAACTCCATGGCCAGCCGCATGGGCGGGCTGATCGACGAGGCCACGGGCGCCGCCCGCGACGGCGCGATCGAGGTGGCCGATGACCATACCGTCATCCTGAAACTGTCGGCGCCCGATGTCTCGGTCATCGCCAACATGTCCGACTATCCCGCCGCCATCACCCATTCCAGCTATACCGAGGGCAGCCCGTTCGACAACGGCGTCGGCACCGGCCCCTATCGCCCGGTCAGCATGGAAGTCGGCATCAACTGCATCCTCGAACGCAACACCGAACACCAGTGGTGGGGCACCGAGGTCTATGGCGGGCCCTATGTCGACCGGGTCGAGTTCATCGACTACGGCACCGACCCCTCGGCCTGGGTGGCGGCGGCCGAATCCGAAGAAGTCGATCTGCTTTATGAGACCGTGGGCGATTTCATCGACGTGATGGATGCCATCGGCTGGACCAAGTCCGAGGCGGTGACGGCGGCGACCATCGTGTTCCGCGGCAACCAGAAGGCCGAGGTGGGCGGCAAGGTGCCCTATTCGGACAAGCGCGTGCGCAACGCGCTGGCGCTGGCGGTGGACAACAACGTGCTGCTCGAACTGGGCTATTCCAGCCGCGGCCGGGTGGCGGCCAACCACCATGTCTGCCCGATCCATCCCGCATATGCCAATATCGGCCCGGCACCCTTCGATCCGGCCAAGGCCAAGACGCTGATGGACGAGGCCGGCATGGCCGATTTCGAACACGAGCTGATCACCGTCGACGACGACTGGCAGCGCAACACCGGCGATGCGCTGGCCGCGCAGCTGCGCGACGCGGGCATCAACGTCAAGCGCACCATCCTGCCCGGCAACACGTTCTGGAACAAGTGGACGGAATATCCCCTGAGCGCGACCCAGTGGAACCACCGCCCGCTCGACGTGCAGATCCTGACGCTCGCCTACCGCTCGGGCGAGGCCTGGAACGAAGCGGCCTATTCCAGCGCGGAATATGACGAACTGATCAATTCCGCCAACGCCATCGCCGACGCCGACGCCCGCCGCGAGGTGGTCGCCAAGATCGAGCAGTTGCTGCGCGATGACGGGGTCATCATCCAGCCCTACTGGCGGTCGCTCTACAACCACAACAACGGCAACCTGCTGAATTCCGACAAGCACCCGGCACACGAGATCCATCTCTACAAGATCGGATTCGCGTCCTGACCGCGAATGCCGCCTGACAACGGGCCGGGCGCCGCGCGCGCCCGGCCTGCCGGATCTGCACGGGGACACCCGAAAATAGCCGGCCGGCATGACAACAAGCAACAGGGAACGTGATGGGACTGTTCATTCTGCGGCGGGTCTGGGTGATGGTGCTGACGGCGCTGTGCCTGACCTTCATCGTGTTCTTCCTGACCAACCTCTATCCGAACCTGGAAAAGCTGGCCAAGACCCAGGGCAACATGCGCATGACCGACGAACAGGTCGCAAGCTGGCTGGAAAGGCGCGGCTATACCGAACCGCTGTTTTCCCGCTACGGGCAATGGCTGGGCGTCTGGCCGGGCTGGACCCGCAGCGACGACGGCGGCGTGACCGGGCGCTGCATCGACGGCACCGTCACCGCCGAAGCCGCCGCCGACGCGCCGCGCCTGTGCGGCATCCTGCAGGGCGACTGGGGCTATTCCACGGTGTTCCGCGACGATGTGTCGGGCATCATCGCCACGCGCCTGGGCCTGACCGGCAAGCTGATGTTCTGGGTGATGCTGCTGATGGTGCCGATGGCGCTGCTGGTGGGGGTGATCGCGGGCATGCGCGAAGGCTCCAGGACCGACCGGACGCTGTCCACCTTCTCGATCATCACCACGGCGACGCCCGAATACGTCTCGGGCGTGATCTTCATCGCGGTGTTCGCGTCCTCGGCGGTGGGGCTGAAATGGTTCAAGGGCACCGCCACCAGCGCCATGGACGACGCCAATTTCGAGAACTTCTTTCTCCCGGTGCTGACCATCGCGCTTTACGGCATGGGCTATATCGCGCGCATGACCCGGGCCAGCATGACCGAGGTCATGACGGCGCAATATATCCGCACCGCGCGGCTCAAGGGCGTGACATTCCCCAACATCGTGATGAAACACGCGCTGCGCAATGCGCTGATCGCGCCGTTCACCGTCATCATGCTGCAATTCCCGTGGCTTCTGAACGGCGTCGTGATCGTCGAGACGCTGTTCAATTACAAGGGCTTCGGCTGGACCCTGGTCGAGGCGGCGGGCAACAACGACATCGAACTGCTGCTCGCGGTCTCGGTGGTCTCGGTGGTGGTGGTTCTGACGACGCAGCTGATCTCGGATATCGGCTATGTCTACCTCAACCCCCGCATCCGGATATCCTGAGGGAGATGGCAGCCATGGAACCGCTCGGAACATTCGGGATCATCGCCCGCATCCTCTATCAGTTCACGTCGGTCTGGGTGGCGCTGGTGATCCTGTTCGCGGTGTCGATCGCCTTCAAGCGCCGGCTGGGGCTTTACGGCAAGCTGTTCGACAGCCCGATCGGCATGATCGGATTCGCCCTGGTGATGTTCTGGGTCTTCACCGGCATCTTCGGGGCGATGGATCTGATCGTGACCTTCGATCCGCTGGAACAGATTTCCGGCATGAAGAACAAGCCGCCCGGAACGGCGGTGGCGAACCCCGAAGACGGCCAGTACGCCTGGTACCTGCTGGGCGGGGACAACCTGGCGCGCGACGTGTTCTCGCGTCTGGTCAAGGGCGCCTGGGTGGTGGTGCAGATCGCGCCGCTGGCGACGCTGTTCGCCTTCATGGTCGGCATCACGCTGGGCCTGCCGGCGGGCTATTACGGCGGAAAGCTCGATACGTTCCTGTCCTTCCTGGCCAACCTGATCCTGGCGTTCCCGGTGATCCTGCTGTTCTACCTGCTGGTGACGCCCGAGATCGTGGATACCGGCGTGCCCAACTACATGGCGACCGTGCTGTTCGTGTTCCCGATCATCTTTGCCGGCGTGCTGCTGAACTCGCGCTATTACACGCAACCGGGATTCCGCACGCCGCTGCTGATCGCGGTGCTGGGGGTCATGGCGTGGCTTTATCTCTCGCTCATCTCGACCGGGGGCTACCTGGTCAACACGCGCGAACTGTCGATCCCGGCGCTGCCGGCGATCCTCGATCTGTTCGACATTCCCGGCGGCATCCTGGTGGTGTTCGTGTCGGTGGTCTTCGTCAACTCGCCCACCGTCTTCCGCATCGTGCGGGGCCTGGCGATGGACCTGCGCACGCGCGATTACGTCGCCGCCGCCCAGACCCGCGGCGAGGGCCCGTGGTACATCATGCTCTGGGAGATCCTGCCCAATGCCCGCGGCCCGCTGATCGTGGATTTCTGCCTGCGCATCGGCTATACCACGATCCTTCTGGGCACGCTGGGCTTTTTCGGTCTGGGCCTGCCCCCGGAAAGCCCCGACTGGGGCTCGACCATCAACGAGGGCCGCAAGCTGCTTTCGATCTACCTTCACCCCGCCCTGCCGCCGGCGCTGGCCCTGCTGTCGCTGGTGCTGGGGCTGAACCTTCTGGCCGACGGGCTGCGCGAGGAAAGCCTGAAGGACTAAGCGCGGCCTGCCCCGCCCGCCGCCGGCCGGCGGGTCGCGGACCGGCCGCCGGAACCGGAGAACCCGGACTTGCAAGAGAGAACGCCCGAGACGACCCGCCGGCCGGGGGCCAGCCCCCGGACCCCCGGAGTTTTTTCGGCAAGATGAAGGCAGGAACCGCCCTGCAAGGAGGCACGAGATGGCGAAATGGCAACACGACGGACCGATCCTGGAGATCGACAAGCTGTCGATCTCGTTCTTCACCCGGCTGCGGGAGATCCCGGCGGTCATGGATTTCTCGGTCATCGTGGAGCCGGGCGAGGCGGTGGGCCTCGTCGGCGAAAGCGGCTGCGGCAAGTCCACCGTGGCCCTGGGGGTGATGCAGGATCTGGGCAAGAACGGCCGCATCACCGGCGGGACCATCAGGTTCAAGGGCCGTGATCTGAGCACGCTCAGCGAGGAGGAGTTGCGCGGCATCCGCGGCAACGAGATCGCGATGATCTATCAGGAGCCCATGGCCTCGCTGAACCCGGCCATGAAGATCGGACGGCAACTGATGGAAGTGCCGATGATCCACGAAGGCATCGGCAAGGCCGAAGCCCGGGCGCGGGCGCTCGAGGTGGTCACGGACGTTCGCCTGCCCGACCCCGAGCGGGTGCTGAATTCCTATCCGCACCAGCTTTCGGGCGGCCAGCAGCAGCGCATCGTCATCGCCATGGCGCTGATGTCCAAGCCCTCGCTGCTGATCCTGGACGAGCCGACCACGGCGCTCGATGTGACGGTCGAGGCGGCGGTGGTCGAACTGGTACGCGACCTGGGCAAGAAATACGGCACCTCGATGCTGTTCATCTCGCACAATCTGGGCCTGATCCTCGAAACCTGCGACCGGCTTTGCGTGATGTATTCCGGCGAGGCGGTGGAGCGGGGCAGCATCGAGGACGTGTTCGACGAGATGCAGCACCCCTATACGCAGGCGCTGTTCCGCTCGATCCCCCTGCCCGGCGCCGACAAGAACGCCCATCCCCTGGTGGCGATCCCGGGCAACTTCCCGCTGCCGCACGAACGCCCGCCGGGCTGCAACTTCGGCCCGCGCTGCGACTATTTCGAGGCCGGGCGCTGCGATGCCCAGGATATCATGATGGAATCGGTGCCCGGCAACGACCGCCACCATACCCGCTGCCTGCGCTTCCGCGAGATCGACTGGCAGGCGCCCCCCGCCGCCGCCGAGACGAAAGAGAAGGGCGAGATCGGCGAGGTGGTCCTGAAGATGGACAACCTCAAGAAATACTACGAGGTCGCCGCCAACGCCCTGTTCGGGGGCGGCGAAACGCGCGTGGTCAAGGCCAACGAAACCCTGTCCTTCGCGGCGCGCGAATCCGAGACCCTGGCCATCGTCGGCGAAAGCGGCTGCGGCAAGTCCACCTTCGCCAAGGTGCTGATGGGGCTTGAAACCGCGACCGAGGGCCAGATCCTGCTGGACGGGCGCAACATCGAGCAGATCCCGATCGAGGCGCGCGACACCAAGACCGTTTCCGACATCCAGATGGTGTTCCAGAACCCGTTCGACACGCTGAACCCGTCGATGACCGTGGGCCGCCAGATCATCCGCGCGCTCGAGATATTCGGCATCGGCCGCAACAATGCCGAACGCCGCACGCGGATGCTGGAACTGCTTGACCTGGTGAAACTGCCGCGCGCCTTCGCCGATCGCATGCCGCGCCAGCTTTCGGGCGGCCAGAAACAGCGCGTGGGCATCGCGCGGGCCTTTGCCGGGGGCGCGCGCATCGTGGTGGCGGACGAACCGGTTTCGGCACTGGACGTCAGCGTGCAGGCCGCCGTGACCGACCTTCTGATGGAAATCCAGCGCGAACAGAAAACCACGCTGCTGTTCATCAGCCACGACTTGTCCATCGTGCGTTATCTCAGCGACCGGGTGATGGTGATGTATCTCGGCCATGTCGTCGAACTGGGCACCACCGATCAGGTCTTCGCCCCGCCCTACCACCCCTATACCGAGGCGCTGCTCTCGGCGGTGCCGATCGCCGACACCTCGGTCGAGAAGACCCATATCGTGCTCGAGGGCGACATCCCCTCGGCGATGGATCCGCCCCCGGGCTGCCCGTTCCAGACCAGGTGCCGCTGGAAATCGCAGGTGCCCGGCAACCTGTGCGAAGAGGAGGTGCCGCCGATGCGCGATCTGGGCGGCAACCACCAGGTGAAATGTCACCTGAGCGAAGCCGATTTCGCGCGCATGGAACCGGTCATCAAGATCGCCGCGGAATAGCGCGCCACACCGCAGGCCGCGCCGGCATGTTTGCGCCTTGAAGGGCGGCGCGGATAGGTGCTATGCAGCTTGTATCGCGGGTGTAGCTCAATGGCAGAGCGAGAGCTTCCCAAGCTCCAGACGAGGGTTCGATTCCCTTCACCCGCTCCAGCCCGCCCGCCGATCCCGCCGCTTGCGCGATGCTCCTTGCGGCGGCGCGCACGGGGCGCTAATCCCGCGCCATGGAACTGCAATTTCACACCCCGCTGAGCGCCGCCCGGCAGACCGCTTTCGGCCTTGCCGAACCCCAGCCCCTTGCCATCGCCGACAAGGTGCGCTTCGCCGAACTGGACATGCTGAAACATGTCAACAACAAGGCCTACATGGAGTGGTTCGAAACCCTGCGCGTGGCCTATTTCGACCGGTTCTGCGCCCCCTGTCTTGACGGTCTGCCCGAACCCAGGACGGTGCTGCGCAACGCCGATATCCGCTATCTGCGGGAAATGGTGATGGGTGAAACCTATATCGCGACGGCGCGCGTAAGCGCCTTTCGCACCAGTTCCTATACCATGGTGCAGCAGCTTTGGTCGGGCGATCTGCGGGCCACGCTGACCGGCGTGATGGTGATGCTGCGCCCGGACGGGTCGGGCCGCTATCCCCTGCCCGAACGGCTGCGGCGGCATTTCATCGACCACGACGGCGCAGAGCCGCAGGGCTGAGGCGCCCGCGCCCGCCCTCCCGTGCGGCTCAGCCGCAATGGCGGCGCACATATTCGGCCAGCGCCGCCGTCGAGCCGTCATGGCCTTGGGCATCGGCCTGCCCGTCGATCACCAAGCCCAGCGATGTCGCCATCTCCTTGCCCAGTTCCACGCCCCACTGATCGAAGGAATTGAGGCCCAGAATAACCCCCTCGACGAAGACCCGGTGTTCGTAGGCGGCCACGATCTGGCCCAGAACGAAGGGCGTCAGGCACGGATAGACAAGCGTCAGCGAAGGCCGGTCGCCGGGAAAGACGCGGTGGCGCGCCTGCCGCTCAAGCTCGGCACCCGTCAGCCCGGCTTCGCGCAGGCCCTCGCGCGCCTCGTCAAGGCTTCGCCCGCGCATCAGAGCCTCCGATTGCGCCAGGCAATTGGCGACCAGCAGGCGGTGATGATGCGCCAGTTCGGGTTCATGCCCCCTGGCCGCCACCAGAAATTCGCAAGGCACGATCTGGGTGCCCTGGTGGAGCATCTGAAAGAACGCGTGCTGACCGTTGGTGCCGGGCGCGCCCCAGACCACGGGCACCGACGGAAGCGTCAGCGCGGCACCGTCCATGGCCACCGATTTGCCGTTCGATTCCATCTCGAGCTGTTGCAGATAGGCCGGCAGCCTTTCCAGCCGCTGATCGTAGGGCAGCACCGCGCGGGTCGGATAACGGCAGACCTGCGCGTGCCACAACCCGCACAGCGCCAGCATGACGGGCAGGTTGTCCTCCCAGGGCCGGGTGCGGAAGTGCTCGTCCATCGCCCGGCCGCCGCGCAGGAAATCGTCAAACCCGTCCGCGCCGATGGCGATCATCAGCGACAGGCCGATCGGCCCCCAGACCGAATAGCGCCCGCCGACCCAGTCCTCGAATCCGAACACCCGTTCCGGGGCAATGCCGAAACGCGCGGTCAGGCCGGTCGCGCTGGACAGCGCCACCATCTGCGCGGCCACGTCGCCCCCGCCGCGCGTCATCCAGTCGCGGGCGGTGGCGGCGTTGGTCATCGTCTCGACGGTGGTAAAGCTCTTCGAGGCCACGATGACCAGCGTGCGGCGCGCATCCAGCCCGGCCAGCGTATCGGCGATCTGCGCCCCATCCACGTTTGAGACGAAATGCACGCACGGCCCGTCGTGACAGGGCGCCAGCGCCAGCGTCGCCATGGCCGGGCCAAGATCGGACCCGCCGATGCCGATATTGACGACATCGCTGAACGCGCCGCCCGGTCCGGCGGCGGAGCCGTCGCGCACCGCGCCGCAGAACGCGCGCATCCGCGCCAGCGTGTCGCGCACGCCCGCCTTCACGTCGGCGCCATTCACCACGACCGGGCCTCCATCGGGATCGCGCAGCGCCGTGTGCAGCGCCGGGCGCCCCTCGGTCTCGTTGACGGGCGCGCCGGCGAACATGGCCTCGCGGCGCTCTGCCAGCCCGGCCCTGTCGCACAGGCCGGTCAGCGCGCGGCGCACGGCGGCGTCGATCCGGGTCTTGGAATAGTCCAGCCGCATGTCGCCGGCGCTGGCGCAGAACCGCGCGGCGCGGTCCGGATCTGCATCGAACAGATCGCGGATGCGCCCGCCCCGCCCCGCCGCGTGCAGGGTCATCAATTCGTCCCACATCGACAATTCGCCTTCTACTCGGCCCAATGCACGTTGGTTTCGTTCAGGATGGCCGTGACCGGCGCCTCTTCCGGCGTCAGGTAAAGCGCCTTGTCCAGCGCCTCGCGCTTCTCTGCACCATAGATCACCAGATGCTTGCAAAGCGCGCCGTCCAGCACCGGCACGGTCAGGCTGATGCGGGGCTCGGGTGCGCCTTCGGGGTGCAGCGCCACCAGCGCCGGGGCGTCCGGGGCCAGCGCCGCGCGCATGGCCGGCGTATCGGGGAACAGCGAGGCCACATGCATGTCGGCGCCCATGCCCAGCAACAGCAGCGAAAGCGGCAGTTCCGGCGCCAGCATGGCCTCAAGATCGGGCAGGGCCTGCTCGGGCGTCTCGGCCGGGGCGTGAAGCGGCAGGAACCGCGCCGCGGCGGCGCGATCGACCAGCAGCCTTTCGCGGATCATGCGCCCGTTCGAGCGCGGATCGTCCTGCGCCACCCAGCGTTCGTCGGTGGGCAGCACATGCACCCGTTCCCATTCCAGGCGCGCCGCGCAAAGCGCATCGAAGACCGGCCCCGGCGTGGTGCCCCCCGGAACCGCCAGCGACACCGTCTCGTGATGCAGCAACGCCTTCTTCAGTTCCCCCGCAAGCCGGTTGGCCAGTTCGATGGCCAGCATGTCGCGGTCGGCGTATTCGATGAAGTTCATGGGTTTATCCCCCGCCATTTGCGATCGTCGCGTGTCATGAGCTGTTCGGCGTCGCTGGGTCCGGTGCTGCCGATGTCATAGGGTTTGGGAACCTCCCCGCGCGAAGTCCAGCCGGCGATGATGGGGTCGATCCAGGCCCAGGCCGCCTCGACCTCGTCGCCGCGCATGAACAGGGTCTGGTTGCCGCGCAGCACATCGACGATAAGGCGTTCATAGGCATCCGGCGCGCGCCCGCTTGCCGGGCCCAGCGCCTCGGCAAAGGTCATGTCCAGCGGAACGTCGATCAAACGCATGCCGCCCGGCCCCGGTTCCTTGATCGTCACCTGCAAGGTGATGCCTTCGTTGGGTTGCAGCCGGATCGAAAGCAGGTTGGCATGGCGCCCCGCCTCCTGCCCGAAGATCGAATGCGGCGTTTCCTTGAACATCACGTTGATGACCGAGGAGCGCGCCACCAGCCGCTTGCCGGTGCGCAGGTAGAACGGCGTTCCCGCCCAGCGCCAGTTGCTGATATGGGTTCTGAGCGCGATATAGCTCTCGGTCTTGCTGCGCGGGTTGCCCACCTCTTCGCGATAGCCGGGCAAGGCGCCGCCCCCGGCGCCCTCCGGGCGGGCATTGTACTGGCCGCGCACGATGTGATGCGGCTGGACCGGGTCGAGCGCCCGGATCACCTTGAGCTTCTCGTCGCGCACCGCGTCGGGGTCGAACTTGGCCGGCGGCTCCATCGCGATCAGGCACAGAAGCTGCATCAGGTGGTTCTGCATCATGTCGCGGATGGCGCCGGCGCGGTCGTAATAGTCGCCCCGCCCGCCGACGCCCACGGTCTCGGCCACGGTGATCTGGATGTGATCGACATACTGACTGTTCCACAGCGGCTCGAACAGCATGTTGCCAAAGCGCACGGCCATCAGGTTCTGCACGGTTTCCTTGCCGAGATAGTGGTCGATCCGGAAGATCTGGCTTTCGTGGAAATGCGTCGCCAGCGTGGCGTTCAGATCCCGGGCGCTGGCCAGGTCGTGGCCGAAGGGTTTCTCGACCACGATCCGCGCCCGGTCCGAGGCCAGCCCGTGCTGGTGCAGCCGCTCGGCCAGGTCGCCGAACAGGCGCGGGCGCACGGAAAAGAAGAACGCCCGCGCCCGGTCCTCGGTCATCCGCGCGGCCAGTTCCGCCCAGCCGTTCTCACCGGTTGCGTCGATGGCAACGTAATCGACGGTGCCGAGGAACCGCCCCAGCATCGTGTCGTCGCCCGCCTGCGGATCGGCAGTGTCGCGCAACACGTCCGCGACGAAGGCGCGATAGCCCTCGGCATCCATCCCGGCGCGCGCCGCGCCGGTTATCCGCGCGCCCTCGGCGAACTGTCCGGCGCAGAACCGGCGAAACAGCGCCGGCAGGATCTTGCGCCGCGCCAGGTCGCCGGTACCGCCAAAGATCACCAGGTCGAACGGATCGACCGGAATGGCGCCTGAATACATGCCTCGTCCTCTGTTCCGGCCCGCCGGGCCGCGCCTTGGCACGCCCGTGACCGGGCCGCAATAACACGGCTTCACAAGCCCGTCAGCCCGCCGCGCCCCGACTTTAACTCTTCGCGCACCTCAGGCTAGATCAATCGCACGAAACGCGACACGGAAATACAGAATGAAAGACCTCGCGCCCGCGGCCGCCGCCAGGTTCCGCGACAGGCACCTGACGGCAGACGGCCAGCGGCGGGCCTCGGTGAGGCTCAGCCATCCCGAAACGCTCTGGTTCAACACCGGTACCCTGTGCAATATCGAATGCGCCAACTGCTATATCGCCAGCAGCCCGGTCAACGACGCGCTGGTCCATATCCGCGCGAGCGAGGTGCGCGACTACCTCGATCAGATCGAAACGCGCGGCTGGCCGGTACGCGAGATCGGCTTTACCGGCGGCGAGCCGTTCATGAACCCCGAGATCATCGAAATGGCCGGCGCGGCGCTGGCGCGCGGCTTTGAGGTTCTGATCCTGACCAACGCCATGCGCCCGATGATGCGCCCGGCAATGCGCGCCGGGCTTGAACGGCTGCACGCGGCCCATGGCGCGCGGCTCACCTTGCGCATATCGCTCGATCACTACGGCGCCCCGCTTCATGACAGCGAGCGAGGGGCCGGCAGTTTCGCGCGCACCATCGAAGGCATGGCATGGCTGCGCGATGCCGGTATCGCCATGACGGTCGCCGGCCGCACCATCTGGGGCGAAAGCGAGAGCCGCGCGCGCGCCGGCTATGGCGCGCTTTTCCGCCAGCACGGGTTTGCCATCGACGCCCGGGATCCCGCGCGCACGGTCCTGTTTCCGGAAATGGACGAAACCGCCGAAGTACCCGAGATCTCAGCCGCCTGCTGGTCGATCCTGGGCAAGTCGCCCGAGGACGTGATGTGCGCCTCTTCGCGGATGGTGGTCCGGCGCAAGGGGGCCGCACGGCCGGCGGTTCTGGCCTGCACCCTGCTGGCCTACGCGCCGGAATTCGAACTGGGCGAGACCCTGGCCGAGGCCGAAGCCGATGTCTGGCTCAACCATCCCCATTGCGCCCGGTTCTGCGTGCTGGGCGGGGCCAGCTGTTCGGGCTGACCGGCCTGCCGGCACATCCGGCGACGGCACGGGGCAAGACCCCGAAACCACCCCGAAACCGCCTACCAGCGCCCCGTCGCCGCGCGCGCCATCAGCGCCAGGCGCTTGCGCGCCCCGCCCTGCCCCAGCGCCCCCGCCGCCACGCGCCCCGGATCGTCCAGCGCCTGTTG
>JAGRMG010000232.1 GCA_020441385.1 Paracoccaceae bacterium | reverse complement strand
TCAATGCGCGGCCTGCCACTTGTCGAGGATGTGGCGGCTGGTCATGAGGTCCAGATGCGCGCCGCCGCCGTTCTTGAACAGGGTGATGTCCTCGACGCCCGTCCGGGCGAACGCGTCCAGATCGTAGAAGTCGGCAACCACGTCCTCGCGCGAGATCACGCCCTCGGCGATCGGTGTCTTCAACTCGCCGATATGTTCGAGCGTGGTGTCGCAGCTGTCCACGAAGATGCGCGAGCGTTTCAACGCCGCGTCGTCGGCCTCGCGCATGTCGGGGCGATAGGCGCCGATCAGGTTGACATGCTGGCCGGGGCGCAGCCACTCGCCGCGGATCACCGGCTGCGAGGACATGGTCGCGGTCACGACGATATCGGCGCGGCGCACGGCCGCTTCCAGATCGTCGGCGACATCGACCCGTGGCAGCGAGTCGGCCAGTTCGCGGGCCTTGGACAGGGTGCGGTTCCACAGGGTGATGCGCGCCTCGGGGAAGCCGGCGGCGAATGCCTGGCACAGCGAGTGCCCGACGGTGCCGGCCCCCACGATCAGGATGGCGTCGCTGTCGGGCCGCGCCAGCCGGCGCGCCGCCAGCAGGCTGTCGCCGGCGGTTTTCCATTTCGTCACCAGATGAAAGTCGATCAGCGCCGACAGGGCGCCGTCACGGTCGCCATAAAGGCACACGGCGCCGTTGATCATCGGCTCGCCCCGGCCCGGGTTGGCGGGAAAGATGTTGGCGGTCTTGACGGCAATTCCCAGCCCGTCGATCCAGGCCGAGCGGGTGAGCATCGTGTCGGGGTCGCGGTAGAGGAACGTATCCCCGATCTGCGCCCTGGGCAGGTCATGCGCATCGGCCAGCGCCTGCGTCAGTTCGAGCCAGTCGAGCAGCGCCTCGCCCTCGCTGAAGGAAATGAAAGGGATGGTCATGCAGCGTCCTCCTGTGTCAGCAGGCCTTCGGCGATCAGCCGCGCGGCCCAGCCTTGCGGTTCGCGGAACAGATGCGTTCGCCAGCCACGGGTGTTTGCGGCCTCGACATTTTCGGGCCGGTCGTCGGTGAACAGCAGATCTGCCGGGGCAATGCCGCTGTCCTTCTCGACCAGGCGATAGATCGCCGGGTCGGGTTTGGCCAGACCGAGAGTGCCGGAAATATAGGTCCGGTCGAAGTCGCGCAGAAACGGATAGAGCGTGGAGGCGGCAAGTTCGAACGGTTCGGCGCCGAAATTGCTGAGCGCGAATACCGCAACACCCCGGGCGCGCAAGCATTGGAACAGATGTCGCGACTGCGCGATCGCGGGCACCGCCATGTCGGGCCAGTGGTCGTGCCAGAGCATGATCTCGCGCTCCCAGCCGGGGTTGGCGCGTGCCGTGGCGCGGACGGTTTCGGCAAAGGGTGCGCCAAGGTCGATGGCCGCGTTCATGGCTTGCAGGTCGACCGCGCCGAACAGGGCGCGGCGGCGGTCCGGACCGATCGCGCCGTCAAAGAACGCCGCCGGATCCCAGTTGAACAGCACATTGCCGATGTCCATGACTACGGCTTTGGGCGGCGCCGTCATAGCGGCCGCCCGGCCGCGCGGATTTCACGCTCCAGCGCATCGAGAAAGCGCGACCTGTCGGATCGCGAAAACGCCCGTCCGCCGCCGCCCGCGCCCAGCGGATTGGCCGCGCGCATGTCCGCCATCAGGTCGCGCATCGCCAGTTGCCCGCCGATATTGGCCGCCGTGAACGCCTCGCCGTTGTGGCGCAGTACCCGTGCGCCCGCGGCGACGCATTTCGCCGCCAGCGGAATGTCGCCCGTCACCACGACATCGCCCGGTCCGCAACGGTCCGCGATCCACTTGTCGGCCGCGTCGGCGCCGGCATCCACGATCACATGTTGCACCAGCGGATTGGCCGAAGGGCGCAGGCCGCCGTTGGAGACCACGAACATCGACAGGCGGTGGCGCGTGGCGACCCGCTCGGCCTCGGCCTTGACCGGGCAGGCATCGGCATCGACATAAAGCGCCATGGCGTCAGGCCCAAAGCGCCTCGGCATGGAAGGCGACGTGATCCTCCATGAAGGTGGAGACGAAGAAATAGCTGTGATCATAGCCCTTTTGCAGCCGCATCGTGGCCTGCTGGCGGCGCGCGGCGATGGCGCCGGCCAGCGCCTCGGGCGCCAGGTTCCCGATGAACTGGTCGGCGGTTCCGGTGTCGATCAGGATCGGACCGTCAAAGCCCCTGTCGTGCATCAGCAGGCTGGCATCGTGGCGCGCCCAGCCGGATTCGTCCTCGCCCAGATAGGCGGCCAGCTGCTTGCGGCCCCAGTCGGTGCGGGTCGGGTTGCAGATCGGCGCGAAGGCGGAAACCGAACGGTACCGTCCGGGCAGGTTCATCGCCAGCGTCAATGCGCCGTGCCCGCCCATGGAATGTCCGGTGATCGCCTGGCGGTCGGGGTCGATGGCGAAATCCGCGGCCAGAATCCCCGGCAGTTCCTCGGCGACATAATCCCACATGCGGAAATGCGGCGCCCAGGGCTTCTGGGTGGCGTTGACGTAGAACCCCGCACCCTGGCCGAGATCGTATTCGGGGTCATCGGCGACACCCTCGCCGCGCGGGCTGGTATCGGGAAAGACCAGCGCGATGCCCTGTTCGGCGGCCCAGCCCTGCGCGCCGGCCTTGACCATGGCGTTTTCGTGGGTGCAGGTCAGGCCCGACAGGTACCACAATACCGGGACCGGCCCGTCGGCGGCCTCGGCCGGCAGGAACAGGCCGAAGGTCATGTCGCAGTCGCAGGCGGCCGAGGCGTGGCGGTAGACGCCCTGGCTGCCGCCGAAGCACGCGTTTTCTGACAGGGTTTGCATGGCTCGTCTCCACTCGCAGCTTGCTCTATGGCTACCGGGCCGGGGGGCGCAGGTAAAGGCCCCGGGCGGCGGCATGTCTGCGCGAGCGGGATCGGGACCGCCCCGTCAGAGGTTGACCCAGGCGATCACCGGGGGCACCGTCAGGATGCTGGCGGCGGTGGACAGCAGGATCGCGGCCGAGACCCGGTGCGGCGCGATGCCGTAATGCTGGGCCAGCATGAACACGTTGCCCGCGACCGGCAGGGCGGCGGCGGCGACCACCACCTGCGCCGAGAACGCATCGAGCGGGAAGAACACCAGCACCGCCAGCGCCACGAAAAGCGGATGCAGCACCAGCTTGCAGAAGCCGAGCCAGGCGGCGATGCGCACCCGTTCGGCGCTGCGCGCCGCCAGCGAGGCGCCGATGGCGAACAGCGCGCCGGGCGTGGCGGCACCGCCCAGGATGTTCAGGAAATCGCCCAAGGGTTCGGGGATCGGCAGCGCGAAGCCCGACCAGAGCAGGCCGGCGCCGATCGAGACGATCATCGGATTGCGCAACAGCCCGGCACCGATCAGGCGCAGGGTGGCCAGCCGCAGACGCCCGTCGCGCCCCCCGTTGATCAGGATGACGATCAGGCTGGAAAACACCACGAGGTCGGTCGCCAGCACCAGCATCACGGGCCCGATGGCGGCCTCGCCGAACAGCATCGCCAGCATGGGCAGGCCCAGAAATCCGACATTGCCGATGGCCGCGCATTGCGCCTCGACCGCCGCGCTTGGCACGTCGAGCCCGCGCAGGAATGCCACCGCCGTGGCGATGCCGTAGACAAAGGCGGTGCCCCAGAGATAGGCGAGGATCAGGCGGCCGTTGAAGATGTCGGAGAACGGCAGGTTGGCGGAAAAACGGAACAGCATCGCCGACAGCGCGAAATAGAAGACGAATTTGGTGAGGTAGGCGTTGGCCTCTTCGGTTATGAACCGGCTGCGCCCGGCCCAGTAGCCCAGGCCGATGATCGCGAAAAAGGGCAGCGTGCGAAGGAAGACCTCGACCATCCCGCAGGGTTAGCCGCTGGCGCGAAAGGTCGCAAGCCTAGCCCGAACCGATCACGATTCCCGCGGCCAGTACCAGTGCCCCGCCCAGCACCACCTGGAAGGCGGCGCGGAAGAACGGGGTTTCCATATAGCGGTTCTGGATCCAGGCGATCGCCCAGAGCTCGAAGAACACGATGACGAAGGCGATCGCCGTTGCGGTCCAGAAATCGGGTATCAGGTAGGGCAGGGCGTGGCCGAGGCCGCCGAGCGTGGTCATCACCCCGGATGCGACGCCGCGCTTGAGCGGAGAGCCGCGCCCGGACAATTCGCCGTCATCGGAGGCCGCCTCGGTAAAGCCCATCGAGATGCCGGCGCCCACCGAGGCGGCGACGCCGACGAGGAAGGTTGTCCAGGTGTCATGGGTGGCGAACGCGGTGGCAAAGATCGGCGCCAGGGTCGAAACCGACCCGTCCATCAGCCCGGCCAGACCGGGCTGCACCCAGGTCAGCACGAACTGTCGGTGCGCCTGGCGGTTCTCGGCGGCGCGCGCCCCGTCGTCGAGATGTTCCTCGGCCAGTTCGCCGGCCAGATGGCCGTGCCCGGCCTCGGCGGCGGCCAGATCGCCCAGCAGCTTGCGCGTGGCTGCATCCCGCGTGCGCCGGGCCGCGGCCAGATAGAACTGTTCGGCCTGGCGTTCCATGGCTTCGGCCTCGGCGCGGATCTGTTCGATTCCGAGGTTCTGCACCAGCCAGACCGGGCGGCGGGCGTAATACCCGGCGACGTGTTCGCGCCGGATCAGCGGGATGACCGTGCCGAACCGCGCGCCGTGCAGGTCGATCAGTTGCTGGCGGTGGCGGTCCTCCTCGTCGGCCATGCCGTCGAAGATGCGCGCCGAGTCGGGATAATCCTGGCGCAGCATCTCGGCATAGCTGCGGTAGATGCGCGCATCGTCCTCTTCCGAGGAGATGGCCAGCGCGATGATCTCCTGTTCGTCAAGATCGCCGAACCGCCTGCGCGCCGAGAAGAACTGCATGGATCCGCCCCCGGAATTTGGATTGATTCCAGTAATAGAGAGGCTGTCGGCGAGCGCAAGCGAGGCCGGGCGCGTGGTTGTTGGAACCGGACCGTTCGGTCTACAGTTCTGCTGACAGACCGGGACGGGCGAATCGATGAACCAGTCAGCCAGCATCCTGCGCAAGGGGCGCAAGTTCCATCAGGTTCTCGCCGGTGCGCGCGAGGTGTTCATGGCCGACGGGTTCGAGGGCGCCAGCGTCGATGACATCGCCCGCGCCGCCGGCGTGTCCAAGGCGACGCTTTACACCTATTTCCCCGACAAGCGGCTGCTGTTCACCGAAGTGGCGCAGACCGAATGCGCGCGCCTGGCCGAAACCGCGACGGCGCAGATCGACGACAGGCGGCCGCCGCGCGACGTGCTGATGGTGGTCGGCCGTCAGCTGGTGCGCTTTCTGCTGTCGGATTTCGCCCAGCAGGTGTTTCGCATCTGCGTCGCGGAACGCGAGCGTTTCCCGGAACTGGGCCGCGCCTTTTACGCCAGCGGCCCCGAGATGGGCCAGAAGCGGCTGGCCGAATACCTGACCTGTGCCGCCGGGCGCGGCGAACTGGCGATGGACGACGTGGCTTTCGCGGCCGAACAGTTCCTGGAATTGTGCAAGGTCAGGCTCTGGGCCCGCGCGGTGTTCGGCATTCAGGACGATTTCACCGCCGAGGAGATCGACGAGGTCGTGGGCCACGCGGTCGACATGTTCCTGGCGCGCTACGGAGTCTGAGGGGCAGGCGCGGCGTCAGTCGAGGCGGCGCACCAGAATCTGGTTGCCCTCGCCGCGCCGGGTCTGAAAGATCTTCTGTTCGGCGATCAGGTCGCTCAGCTTTCTCTTGCCATAGCTGCGGGTGTCGAAATCGGGGTTGGCGGCGGTGATGTACTGGCCGATCTGGCCCAGGCTGTACCATTCGTCCTCCTGGTCGATGGCGTCCATCGCCCGCAGCACCAGCTTCTTGGGATCCTCGAGCTCGGCCGGCGCCTCGGCGGTATCCTCGGCGCGGGGCTGTTTCGGCGCCGGCCTGGGTTTGGCGGCGGCTTCGGTCATCAGGTTCTCGACATAGATGAAGCGCTTGCAGGCCTTGACGAAGGCGGCCGGCGTCTTGCGCATGCCCATGCCGAACACATCCAGCCCCTGTTCGCGGATGCGGCTGGCAAGCCTCGTGAAGTCGCTGTCCGAGGAGATCAGCACGAACCCGTCGAAACGGCCCGAATGCAGGATGTCCATCGCGTCGATCACCAGCGCGATGTCGGACGCGTTCTTGCCCGTGGTGTTGGCGAATTGCTGATGCGGCACGATGGCCAGGTTGGCCAGCTTGTCCTTGCTCCAGCCCTGCGGCCCGCCGCCGGCGAAATCGCCGTAGATGCGGCGGATGCTGGCCTCGCCCAGCGAGGCGATCTCCTCGAAGATCGCCTCGGCGTATTTGGCCGAGATATTGTCGGCGTCGATCAGGACCGCGAGAAGCGGCGGCTTGTCGGCCATCTAGTAGACCACGACCGAGCGGATGCTTTCGCCCGCATGCATCAGGTCGAACCCCTTGTTGATGTCGTCATGGCTGAGGATATGGGTGATCATCGGGTCGATCTCGATCTTTCCTTCCATGTACCAGTCGACGATTTTCGGCACATCGGTACGCCCGCGCGCGCCGCCGAAGGCGGTGCCGCGCCAGGACCGGCCGGTGACCAGCTGGAAGGGGCGGGTGGAGATTTCGGCGCCGGCGGGCGCCACGCCGATGATGATCGATTCGCCCCAGCCCTTGTGGGCGCTTTCGAGTGCGGTGCGCATCACCTGCACGTTGCCGGTGGCATCGAACGTGTAATCGGCCCCGCCTTTGGTCAGGTTGACCAGATAGGCCACCAGATCGCCGTCGACTTCCTTGGGATTGACGAAATCGGTCATGCCGAAGCGTTCGGCCATGGCCTTCTTGTCGGGGTTCAGGTCGACGCCGACGATCTGGTCGGCGCCGGCCAGGCGCAGCCCCTGGATCACGTTCAGCCCGATGCCGCCCAGCCCGAACACGATGGCGCGGCTGCCGATTTCCACCTTGGCGGTGTTGATCACCGCGCCGATGCCGGTGGTGACGCCGCAGCCGATATAGCAGACCTTGTCGAACGGCGCGTCGGGGTGGATCTTGGCCAGCGCGATCTCGGGCAGAACCGTATGGTTGGAAAATGTCGAACAGCCCATGTAGTGCAGGATCGGGTCGCCATCCAGCGTGCTGAACCGGCTGGTGCCGTCGGGCATCAGCCCCTTGCCCTGGGTTTCGCGGATCGACTGGCAGAGGTTGGTTTTCGGGTTCAGGCAATATTCGCATTCGCGGCATTCGGGCGTGTAAAGCGGGATCACGTGATCGCCCGGCTTCAGGCTGGTGACGCCGTCGCCCACTTCCAGCACGACGCCGGCGCCTTCATGGCCCAGGATTGCCGGGAACAGCCCCTCCGGGTCGGCGCCCGACAGGGTGAATTCGTCGGTATGGCAGATGCCGGTCGCCCTGATCTCGACCAGAACCTCGCCGGCGCGCGGGCCGTCCAGGTTCACGTCCATGAGTTCCAGCGGTTTTCCGGCCTCGACGGCCACGGCGGCACGGGTGCGCATCTGTGTCTCTCCCATTGTTGTGTGCCGACCCTGCGGCAGGGCGCGGCCGAGTTCAACATGACATTCGCGTTGCCAAGGGGCAATGACCAGGAAGAATCGACTTTCCGCGCGGGCCGGGCCGGGGAATTCGGGCCCGGCTGCCCGAATGGCGTTTCAGGGCGGCCTGCGAAAGCTGCGATGGCAATCGAGACAGGCATTCACGACCGCCGGCAAACCCTGACGCAGCCGGTTCAGCGATCCGGCGTTCAGGTCCCGCGCCGCGCGTTCGGCATGCCGCGCCTCGTCCCTGAATTGCCGCCACTGCGGCCAGATCCGGGGCAGCGCCCGCGATTGCGCATCCACGCGCTGACGGCGAAACAGCCCCGGCATGGCGCGGGCCAGCGCGATCAGGTCGCGCCGCGCCTCGCGCGCAATGGCGGCATCGAAACGCCGCCGGCCGGCCGACATGTCGCCCAGCCGGTCCAGCGCCGCCTGCGCGGCAAACATCGCCGCGACGCGCTTGCGCACGAACCGGTCGCTTTCCTCTTCGGCGGCGAATGCGCCAACCGCCGTCAGCGCCGCGGCCAGCAGCGCGCAGAGCATCGCCAAGATCCACGATCTGTCGGTGAGAGGCATGGCACCCGTTTCCCGCGCACCCGGGTTTGGGGCGCGGCCCGAGTGTAGGGAGCGGATTGTGAACAAAACGTTGCCGGGGCTCTTGCCGGCCGGCGCGCCGCCGGGCCGGGCGAGCGCTCAGCGCGGCAGCCGGAATGCCGCCTCGAACCCGCCCCTCTGCCCCGGCGCGGGAGAGCGCAGGGACAGTTCGCCCCGGGCGCCCTCGGCGATGGCCCGGGCGATGGACAGGCCCAGCCCGCTGCCACGCGTCGGCGAGCCGCCGCGTTCGAAACGCGCCGTCAGCCCCGCCAATGTCTCCGGGGCGACCGGCGGGCATTCGTTGACGACCCTGAGCGTACCGTCACCGCTCAGCGTCACCTGAACCGGCGCGTCCCCGGTGCCGTGGCGCAGCGCGTTCTCGATCAGGTTGCGGGCCAGGATCGCGAAGGCGTCGGGGTCGATATCCGACATTACCGGAACGTCCGCGATCGCGGTCTCGATGCGCCCCGCGCCTGCCATGCGTTCGAAATCCGAAACCACCATGGCCAGTACCGGGCGGATGTCGCAGGTGGCCTCGCCGCGCAGCCGCCCGCCTTCGGCCCGGGCCAGCTGCATCAGCTTGTCGGCCAGGCGTGTCAGGCGTTTCAGCGCGACCTCGATCTCGTCCGCCCTTCGCGCCACGGCCGGATCGCGGGTTTCGCTTTGCAGCCGCTGGGCCTGGGCCAGGGCGGCGGCGACGGGTGTGCGCAACTCGTGCGCGGCATTGGCGGTAAAGGCACGTTCGGAGTCCAGCGTGCGGCGCAGGCGGTCCAGAAGCCGATTGAGCGCGCCGACGACGGGGGCGATCTCGGTCGGCAGGCCGTCTTCGCGCACCGCGGACAGGTCCGCCGCCCCGCGACGGGCCAGTTCGCCGCCCAGCCGGCGCATGGGCCGCAGGCTGCGCCGGACCACCGCCAGCACCCCGATCAGGCCAAGCGGAAACACCAGCAGCAACGGCAGCGCCAGCCCCATGAGCGCCTCGCGCGCCACCCCGGCGCGGTGGCTCAGCGGTTCGGCGACGGCGATGGTGACGCTACCCTGAAGCGCCGCGTCGTAATACAGCCGGTGCGTCGCCGTCTCGCGGAAGCCCATGCCGTCGAAGGGCGGAAAATCCGCATCCCGCGCCGCGTGCGAGCGCAGCAGAACGCGCCCCTGGTCGTCGCGCACCAGGTAGGTGAAGAATTCATCGTGTTGGCGCAGCGTGGCGATGCGCTGGCCCGTGCCCGCGCCATCGCTGTCGAGAATCTCCAGCACCGCCAGCGGCAGAACCCGTTGCGCGGTTTCCTCGAGCGCGGAATCGAACACCTCGTTCATCTCCGCGCGCAACAGCGCGGCCGTCGCCCACGCGGCGCCCAGCCAGAGCAGGGTAAGCCCGGCCCCGAGAGCCAGCGCCAGCCGGCCCTGAAGCGAACGCGGCCCCCTCACGGCGTGCCCAGCCGGTAGCCCATGCCGCGCACCGTCTCGATGCGTTCGCGCCCCAGTTTCTTGCGCAACCGGCTGACATGGACCTCGATCGTGTTGCTTTCGATCTCGGATTCGAAGGAATAGAGCCGCTCTTCCAGCTGCGCCTTGGACAGAAGCTGCCCGGGGCGCTGGAGGAATGCCTCGAACAGCACCCATTCGCGCGCGGTCAGCTGCACCGGCCTGCCGCTGCGCCGGACCGACCGGGCGGCCAGGTCGATCTCCAGATCGCCCAGCGTGATCAGCGGGTTGGGATTGCCGGCATAGCGCCGCGCCACGGCGCCGACCCGCGCCGACAGCTCGGCCAGATCGAAGGGCTTGACCATGTAGTCGTCGGCGCCCGCGTTCAGCCCCTCGATCCGGTCGCTGATCTGGTCCAGCGCCGTCAGGATGATCACCGGCGTCACGTCGCCCCGGGCCCTGAGACCGCGCAGGAAGGGCACGCCGCGCCCGTCGGGCAGCATGAGATCGAGAAGGATCAGGTCATAGGCGGCGACGTCAAGGTATGCGCGGGCCGAATCCAGCCGCCTTGCCCAGTCCACCGAATGGCCGTCGGCCGCGATCTGGTCATGCACCGCCCCGCCCAGCACCGTGTCATCCTCGATCAGCAGAACGCGCATGGTTTTTTTTCCTCTTGCCCCCGTGGCCGTCTCTATCACCGGCAAAGCTGACGCGCACCTGAAGCGGAATTTCGGCGCGCGTCAGGTGGAGGTCAGGATCGGGTGCGAAACAGGCTTCATCACCACTGGCTACAGGAGACATGAAGATGAGGAAATATCTGATGACGGCCACCCTTGTTGCGGGCTTCGGCGCGGCCGGCGCGGCGATGGCGGGCGACGACTGCCGCGTGCCGAAGGCCGAATGGCAGCCCCAGGAAGCGGTGCAGGCGATGGCCGGCCGCCAGGGCTGGACCCTGCGCAGCATCGCCACCGACGACGGCTGCTACGAGGTCAGGGGCAGCGATGCCCGGGGCCGCGATGTCAAGGCCAAGCTCGACCCCGCCACCCTGGCGATCGTCAAGCTGAAATACGGCGACGGCGAATGCCGCGTGCCCATGGCCGACTGGCAGCCGCGCGAGGCGGTGCAGGCGATGGCGAACGGGCAGGGCTGGACCGCGCGGCGGATCAAGACCGACGACGGCTGCTACGAGATCGAGGGGCAGGACGCGCAGGGCCGCGAGATCGAGGTCAAGCTCGACCCGGCCACACTGGACGTGGTCGAGATGGAGTACGAGGACCACGCGACGCGGCCGGCCCCGGCCGGGCTGGCGCAAATGCCCGCCAGCGCCCCCGCAGAACCGGCCGCCAAACCGGCGACCGAATGAGGATCGCCACCGCGGGCGCGCGCCGGGCGCACGCCCGCGGTGACCGATGCCCACCCACATCCGGGAAGGAAGAAACGACATGGGCTTGAAAAACACCACCGATCGCTACGGGTCGCTGTCGATCCGCATGCACTGGCTGATGCTGCTGTTGCTGATCGCGGTCTATGCGGCGATCAACCTGCACGATGCCGCCCCCAAGGGAAGCGACTTGCGCGCCGATCTCAAGGTCTGGCACTTCATGCTCGGCCTTGCCGTGCTTGGCCTGGTCGTGGCGCGGCTGTTTGCCCGGCTGACGTCGGGGGCCGCGCCGGCGATCACGCCGCCGCTATCGCAATGGCAGGCGCGTTTTGCCGGGGCCATGCACGTCGCGCTTTATGCCTTCATGATCGGGATGCCGCTGCTGGGCTGGGTCGCGGTCAGCGCCAAGGGCGCGCCGATCGAGTTCTTCGGCTGGCACCTGCCGATGCTGATCGCGCAGGACAGGGATCTGTACGATTCGCTCAAGGAGGTTCACGAGGTGATCGGCACCGCCGGCTATTACCTGATCGGCCTGCATGCCGCGGCGGCGCTGTTCCATCACTATGTGATGCGCGACAACACCCTGCTGCGGATGCTGCCCCAGCGGCGCTGAACAGACGGGTTCTGGCGGCCCCGCGGCAGGAAAATCCGGACCCGCCGGGCGCCAGTTCAAGGTCGCGTGCGCCATGCGCTCAATCGGGCGGCGCGACCGCCCCCGCCGCGGCTGATGCCGTGGCGGGGGTTTTCGCCATGGGGCGGATGCGCCGCGCCGGGTTGAACCGCGTCGATCGACGGATGTGCCGGATGAGGCGGCGCCGGGAAAATCCACGCCGCTGTTTCAGGAATACGGGAAATCCTTCGACGATTGTCGATTTTGCGCGAAGAAATGTGAAACCGGCGACCGTTTGAACGCGACAAATGCGAATCTCTCTTGCAGGCGATACCCTACCTTTCGCGCCGAACCGAAGGAGTGCAGGTAGATGATCAAGACCCCGTATCTGTTGTTTCTGGGCGATGCCCCCGACCAGCTGGCCGTCAAGGTGGCACAGGGCATCAAGGACTGGCGCCCGGAAAACGCTCTGGGCCAGTACCGGATGGAGGGCTGCAAGGCCGATCTGAAACTTCCCGACATGGATCTGGCCCAGGCCCGCGAGGCCGGGGCCAAAACGCTGGTGATCGGCGTGGCCAATCGCGGCGGCCTCATCTCGGCGGCCTGGAAGAAGGTGCTGGTGACGGCCCTGGAAGAGGGGTTCGATCTGGCCTCGGGCCTGCACAACCTTTTGCGCGACGAACCCGACCTGGTGGCGGTGGCCAAGGCGACCGGGCGCAGCCTGCACGACGTGCGGGTTCCGTCGGTCAAGTATCCCATCGCCAACGGCGTGAAGCGGCGCGGCAAGCGGGTACTGGCGGTCGGCACGGACTGTTCGGTCGGCAAGATGTATACCGGGCTGGCGATGGATGCCGAGATGCGCCGCCGCGGCCTGAAATCGACCTTCCGCAGCACCGGGCAGACCGGGATCCTGATCACCGGGGACGGTGTGCCGCTGGACGCGGTGATCGCCGATTTCATGGCCGGATCGGTCGAATGGCTGACCCCGGACAACGACGATGACCATTGGGATATCATCGAAGGCCAGGGAAGCATCTTCCATGTGTCCTATTCCGGGGTGACGATGGCGCTGATCCACGGTGGCCAGCCCGACGCGCTGATCCTGTCGCACGAACCGACCCGCGAACACATGCGCGGGCTGCCCGGCTATGCGCTGCCCACGCTGGAAGCGTTGCGCGACACGGCCCTGCCGCTGGCGCGGGTCGCCAACCCGGCCTGCGAGGTGGTCGGCGTCGCGGTCAACACCCAGCACCTGGGCGAGGACGAGGCCGCGGCCTATCTGAGCCAGGTCGAGACGCGCATGGGCCTGCCGGCCACCGACCCCTACCGTTTCGGGGCGGGCAAGCTGGTGGATGCGCTGGCGGCGTATTGAAGCATCCGCCCGGATCGGCGTAGTCAGGCACCGGGCCGCGGGCGGCGCAAGCCGCCACGATGGCCGGTCCGGGGCCGGTCGGGGCAATCTGGAACCAAAAGAAGGACGCAGCGGGTGCAGATCGAAACAGGCCGGGACGTTTTTCGACTGGCGCAGGTATTCACCATCAGCCGTGGGTCGCGCACCGAGGCGCAGGTGCTGACGGTGCGGCTGTCCGATGACGGGCACCGGGGCTGGGGCGAATGCGTGCCCTATGCCCGTTATGGCGAATCGCTGGACAGCGTCGAGGCGCAGATCGCCGGCCTGCCCGAAGCGTTCGACCGCGCGGCGCTGGCCGAGCTTCTGCCGCCCGGGGCGGCGCGCAACGCCGTCGATTGCGCCTTGTGGGACATGCAGGCCAAGCGCGCCGGGCGGCGGGTCTGGGACCTGGCCGGGCTGCCCGCGCCGGGGCCCGAGATCACCGCCTATACCCTGTCGCTGGACACTCCCGAAGCGATGCGCGCGCAGGCCGCCAGACACGCGCATCGCCCGCTCTTGAAGATCAAGCTCGGCACGCCCGACGACATGGCCCGGCTCGAGGCGGTGCGCGCGGGCGCGCCGGATGCGCGCATCATCGTGGATGCCAACGAGGGCTGGTCGGGCGAAGTCTATGCCGATCTGGCGCCGCATCTGCGCCGCCTCGGGGTGGCGCTGGTGGAACAGCCGCTGCCGGCGGGCGAGGACGATGCACTGCTGGGAATGGAGCGGCCGGTGCCGGTCTGCGCCGACGAGGCCTGCCATGACCGCGCCAGCCTGTCGGCACTGCGCGGCAAGTACGACGTCGTCAACATCAAGCTCGACAAGACCGGCGGGCTGACCGAGGCGCTGGCCCTGCGCGAGGCCGCCCGCGCCGAGGGCTATGGCATCATGGTGGGCTGCATGGTCGGATCGTCTCTGGCGATGGCGCCGGCGACGCTGGTGGCGCAGGGTGCGGCGGTGGTGGATCTTGACGGGCCGCTGCTTCTGGCCGAAGACCGCGACCACGCCCTGAAATTCGACGAACGCGGCGTGCATCCGCCCGATGCCGCCCTGTGGGGATGAGAAAGGACACGGCCATGCGCACCGTCTATCTGAACGGCGACTACCTGCCCGAAACCGAGGCCCGGATCTCGATCTTCGACCGCGGCTTTCTCATGGCCGATGGCGTCTATGAAGTGACCAGCGTGCTGGGCGGCAAGCTGATCGACTTCGACGGCCACGCGGCGCGGCTGCAACGCTCGCTGCGCGAACTGGATATCGCCTCGCCCGTCAGCCATGCCGATCTGCTGGCGATTCACCGCGAACTGGTGCGCCTCAACGGCATCGACGAGGGCCTGGTCTATCTTCAGATCACCCGCGGCGACCCCGGCGACCGCGACTTCGTGTTCCCCGATCCCGAAACGACGGCGCCGACGGTCGTGCTGTTCACGCAGGCCAAGCCCGGCCTGGCCGACAGCCCGGTGGCAAGGACCGGCATCCGGGTCATCAGCATCGACGACATCCGCTGGGGCCGGCGCGACATCAAGACCGTGCAGCTTCTCTATCCCAGCATGGGCAAGATGATGGCCAAAAAGGCCGGGGCCGACGACGCCTGGATGATCGAGGATGGCATGGTGACGGAAGGCACGTCCAACAACGCCTATATCGTCAAGGACAACCGTATCGTCACGCGTGCGCTGTCGGCCGATATCCTGCACGGCATCACCCGCGCCGCGGTGCTGCGGCTGGCGGGCGAGGCGCAGATGGAGGTGGAAGAGCGCAGTTTCGGCATCGACGAGGCCAGGGCCGCCGACGAGGCCTTCATCACCTCGGCGAGTTCCTTCGTGATGCCGGTGGTCGAGATCGACGGCGTCAGCCTGGGTGACGGAACCCCCGGCCGGGTGTCGCGCCGGCTGCGCGAGATCTATCTCGAGGAATGCCGCAGGACGGCGGTCTGAACCGGCGGCGCCACAACTGGGCATTGACCTGCCCGGGCCAGGCGGCATTTGCCTGACATCGAGCGCCCGCCACGGCAATCGAGTTCAGTTCGGCGCCGCATGCCTCAATCCCAGCAGCTGACGAGAACCGTCATCCCGGTGGCCTGCCGGTTCAGTTCGACCGGCGGCAGGGTGGCGGCCCCGGTGCTTTGCGTGGCGCGAAGGCCGGCGGCTTCCAGCACGTTGCGGATCGCCTCGGCATCGGCGGCAAAGCTCACGTCCCGGGGCAGTTGCCGCGCCGATTGCGGTGCGGGCAGCAACATGCCCATGACCGCGCCGCCGCTGTCGATCACCGGGCCGCCGGCATCGCCGGGCAGGGGCGCCAGGCTCAGGCGCGCCAGTTCGACCTCGCCGCGCAGGCCCTTGACGTCTTCCAGCCTGCCGAAGGTCAGCGTCGGGGCGCCGAGAACGCCCTCGTAGGAGTAACCCGATACCGCGATCTCCGATTGCAGGCGCGGCGCATCGCCCCGCAGCCGCGCCACCGCGATCGGCGCCAGCGGATCGACCGGGCGCAGCACCGCCACGCCCAGGCCATCGTCGGTGGTCACGATCTCGGCCCGGTAGTCGTGATCCAGCGTGATCCGGCCGCACCCGCGGACCGCCTCGGCCGAGGTTATGACCGTGCCCTGGCCGTCGGTGAAAAAGCCCGAGCGGGACAGCCGCGGCTTGCGCACCTGCAAACCCGACACGAGGTCGATGTTCTGTTCGGCATCCGCGCCCGCGGCCGGGTCCAGCACGGCATCGGTGCGCCGGAACCCCGATTTCATTTCTTCCAGCACGCGGGTGCGCCGGTCCTCGTCGCCCTGCGGCCAGACCAGCGTAAATCCCTTGATCCGTCCCTGTTCCAGCCGCGCCTGGGTATAGGACACGATGCCGTTGCCGCGCCCTTCCAGCACAAAGCCATCGCCGGAGCGTTCGCGCGGGCCGTCAAGGGGGACGATCTTCAATGTCTGCATGATGTCATAGAGGCCGAACAGCGTTGCCTGATCGCCCGGCTGGCTGATCAGGATCAGCCGAACACCCATGTCGCCGATGCTGTCGTAGTGGGCAAAGGGGGGTTCATAGCGCGAGAACCTGACGACACCCGTGGGCATGGGCATCTCGATTCCCGCCTGCGGATCCTGGATGCGCTGCATCCCGACCGAAATCAGCGGCGCGTTGTATTCGTCCATCAGCGCGCGGCGCTGCATGGTGGTCAGCACGCCGGTCGCCTCGTGGCCGCGCGCGCTCTGCCACTCGGCCATGGACCGGCGCGTGCCCGCCCCGAACGCGCCGTCGATGGCCGCGCGGTAAAATCCGGCCGCCTGCAACGCGATCTGCAAGTCCTTTCTCTGTTCGGCGCTCAACTCGCGTTCGCTGCGGCGCGCTTCGGCGGGGGTCTCGTCCGCCGGCTGCGGCTCGGGTTGCGGCTCCGGCGTTGCGGCGGCCTGCGTGCCGGTTTCCGCTGCCGCGGGCGCGGCCACCGTGCCCCGGTTCAGTGCGTTCGCCCCCACCGGCCAGAACTGCGGGCCCAGGCTGGCGGTCTGCGATATGAACGAATCGAACGGGATCTGCCCCTCGGAGCGATAAATCTGCAAGACACGCTGGGCGTCCTCGCGGCTGTAGGGGCCAAGCAGGATGCCGTACCAGTTGCCGCCCAGCGAGAACCCGTTCACATCCTCCAGCCGGCCGGCATAGTATTGCACCCGTTCGCGCGCCGCGCGCAGGCTCGGCTGCGCCTCGACCTGCACCCAGACGGCGCCTTGTCCGCCCTCTTGCGCCCAAACCGCGCCGGCCACCGAACAGAATGCAATCACAATAGCCGCCAAGACGTGTCTCATGCCCGAATACTTGCCCTTTGAAACCGTGAACTTTGCGGCCCATTAAGCAGGAAACCGGGGCGAATGCCATGGCCTTCGCAACCCTGCCGGCACTTGCCGGCGAAATCCGTTGCAGGGCCGCACCGGCGCGCGCCCGGCGGCGCGAACCGGCCCGCGCCCGCGATTTGCGCCGTTGACCGTGTGGCGCCGGTTGCATAGGTATGACGCGCATTTTCAGGCGCGATTGCCAGGAGAAAGACAGCCATGAGCGACCGGACCGGCGCACCGCGATCCTTCCAGGACATCATTCTGCGGCTTCAGTCCTACTGGGCGGGCCGGGGCTGCGCCATCCTGCAACCCTATGACATGGAGGTGGGCGCGGGCACCTTCCACCCGGCCACCACCCTGCGCAGCCTCGGGACCGCGCCCTGGGCGGCGGCCTATGTCCAGCCCTCGCGCCGGCCCACCGACGGGCGCTATGGCGAGAACCCCAACCGGTTGCAGCACTATTACCAGTTCCAGGTGCTGATCAAGCCCAGCCCGCCGGACCTGCAGGCGCTCTATCTGGGCAGCCTCGAGGCCATCGGCATCGACATGGAACGCCACGACATCCGCTTTGTCGAGGACGACTGGGAAAGCCCGACGCTGGGCGCCTGGGGCCTGGGCTGGGAGGTCTGGTGCGACGGCATGGAAGTGTCGCAATTCACCTATTTCCAGCAGGTCGGCGGCCATGACTGCGCGCCCGTCTCGGGCGAACTGACCTACGGGCTGGAACGGCTGGCGATGTATGTGCTGGGGATCGAGCATGTGATGGACATGCCCTTCAACGACCCCGACGCGCCGATTCCGCTCAGCTATGGCGATATCTTCCGCCAGACCGAAGAGGAATACGCGCGCTGGAACTTCGATACCGCCAATACCGACATGTTGCTGCGCCACTTCGAGGAGGCCGAACAGGAATGCGCCGCGATCCTGAGCCAGCCCGCGGACGATCCCAAGACCGGCAAGCGCATCGTCATGGCGCACCCGGCCTATGACCAGTGCATCAAGGCGTCGCACATCTTCAACCTTCTGGATGCGCGGGGTGTGATCTCGGTTACCGAACGGCAGGCCTATATCGGCAGGGTGCGGACGCTGGCAAAGCAGTGCGCCGATGCATTCGTGCAAACCAGGGCGGGTGGCCACGCCGCATGAGCGGAAAGATCGTCACCGTCGCGATCGTCCTGGGCACCCTGATCTTCGGCGCGGCGCTTTATTATACGCAGGTCTACGGCTATTACCACGAGGTCGCGCCGCGCCCCGGGCAGGATGTGCACCTCGTCTCGCGTGCCACCGGGCGGGCCGAGCCCATCCCCTATGACGATTTCCGCGCGATCGACGCCGACAGCAGCCCCCTGCGCTATCGCGCCTGCTTTTCCACAACGGCCGACCCCGACGCGCTGAGCGAAAGCCATGTGGCGGCGCCGGGCCGGATGCCGCGCGCCGGCCCGGGCTGGTTTGACTGTTTCGATGCCGAAAGGATCGGCGAGGGCATCGAGACCGGCGCCATGCGGGTGTTTCTGGGACAGAAGAACATCGCCTATGGCGTGGATCGCATCGTGGCGATATCCGGCGAGGGGCGGGGTTATGTCTGGCACGACCTGAACCGTTGCGGCGAAAAGGCATGGGACGGAACGCCCGTGGACGACGATTGCCCGCCGCGCCCGGACGGGGCGGGCCGATGATCGCACCGCCCTTGCCATTCCCGGGCGCCGCGCTGTATCCGCAACCCGGCCGCCACCGGCCGAACCGCGCCCGAGGACACCGACCATGCCCGACCTTCTGATCGAACTCTTCTCCGAGGAAATTCCCGCCCGCATGCAGGCGCGCGCGGCGGCGGATCTCAAAGACCGTGTCACCGACGGGCTGGTCGAGGCCGGGCTGACCTATGCCGGGGCGGGTGCATTCGTCACGCCCCGGCGGCTGACACTGGCGGTCGAGGGGCTGACCGCTGAATCGCCCACCCTGCGCGAGGACCGCAAGGGCCCGCGCACGGATGCGCCCGACAAGGCGATCGAGGGCTTCCTGCGCGGCGCCGGGCTGAGCCGCGACCAGCTTGAGGAACGCGATACCCCCAGGGGCCGCACCTATTTTGCCAGTATCGAGAAACCGGGCCGGCCGGCGGCCGACATCGTGGCCGAGGTGCTCGAGGCGGTGATCCGCGGATTCCCCTGGCCCAAGTCGATGCGCTGGGGCAGCGGAAGCTTGCGCTGGGTGCGCCCGTTGCAGTCGATCCTGTGCATCCTGAGCGACGAACACGGGGTGCAGGTGGTGCCGCTGGTCGTGGACGGGAT
>JAGRMG010000231.1 GCA_020441385.1 Paracoccaceae bacterium | reverse complement strand
TCGCCTCCCGACGCATCGTCGTAGTCATTGCGTCACCTCCTGATCGCGCATCAACCATCCGGTGACAGAGCTTTCCGGGCGCAGCACCTCGCGGGCCGCCGCCATGATGTCCTCGGCCGTGACCGCCTGAAGGATCCCGGGCCAGTCCCTGACGTCCTCTATGGTCAGCCCGATGGCCAGCGCCGCACCATAGCGGTTGCCGATCCCGTCCACATTGTCGAGCTGATAGATCTGCGCGGCCCTCAGTTGCAGCTTGATGCGCTCCAGTTGTTCCGGATCGACGCCTTCGCGCAGGAAATCGGCCAGCGCCCCGTCCAGCGCCGCCTCGGTCTCTTGCAGGCTGATGCCCTCCTGCGGCACGACCGCGATATCGAAGGTCGTCTTGTCCAGCGAGGTGCCGTTGTAGAAGGCTCCGGTATAGACCGCGAGCTTTTCGTCGAATTGCAGCCGCTCGGCCAGATAGGATGTGGTGCCGCTGCCCAGGATATCGGCCAGAAGGTAAAGCGCCGCGGCCTTTTCCTGTGCGCCCGGGTCGCGTTCCGCGGCCAGGTACGAGCGGCTGACATAAGGCTGGGCGACGCGGGCATCCCTGAAGGTCAGACGGCGCGCGGCGGTCTGGGGCGGTTCGGATGCGCGCAGGCGGTCGGGCAGGTCGGGATTGGCCGGGATCGCGCCGTAATAGCGTTCGGCCAGCGCCTTCACCGCGCCCGGATCGACATCGCCCGATACCACCAGGATGGCGTTGTTGGGCGCGTAATAGGTCCGGTAGAAGGACAGGGCGTCGTCCAGATCCAGGGCGGCCATTTCGTGTTTCCAGCCGATCACCGGCACGCCATAGCGGGAATTGTAGTACTGCACCGCGCTCATCTGTTCGCCGAACAGGGCGCGGGGGTTGTTTTCGGTGCGCTGGTTGCGCTCTTCCAGGATCACGTCGCGTTCGGTCGCGATGTCGCCTTCGTCCAGCCGCAGGTTGACCATGCGGTCGGATTCCATCTTCATCATCAGTTCCAGCCGGTCGGCCGCGACGCGCTGGAAATAGGCGGTGTAGTCATAGCTGGTGAACGCGTTGTCATCGCCGCCATTGGCCGCGACCGTGGCCGAAAGCTCGCCCGGCGCCATGGTATCGGTGCCCTTGAACATGAGATGTTCCAGAAAATGCGCGACCCCGGATTCACCCTTCGGCTCATCGGCCGATCCGGCGCGATACCAGACCATCTGCTGCACCACGGGGGCGCGGTGATCCTCGACGACGACCACCTGCATGCCGTTGTCCAGTGCGAAACTGGTCACGGCATCGTCAAGCCCCTCGCCCGCGGCAGGCAGGGCGGCGGCGGTCAGCAGGCCGGCGGCCAGCAGGGGTTTGGGAAACATTCGCCATCCTCCGGTCATGTGCGGGTCAACCTACGCCCGGCGGGCGGGGGTTCAAGCCGCATGACACAAGTATTACCGGAATTGTAACGCGGCGGTCAGGGTTTCGCCGGTGGCGAGGTCGGGGTGCCGAAGCCGCGGTTGCGGAACTCCTGGGTCTGGCGGAACGGGTCCAGCGCCTGCTTGCGATAGGCCTGGCTGTAGCGGTCCACCGGGAACAGGCGGAAGCGGGTCATGCGGCTCTGCCGCTTGCGGAACTCGGCGTCCTGGCTGGCCAGCGAGGCGCGCACGCCGGGTTCCACGCCGTTTCGGCTGGCCGCCGTCACCAGCGCGCCGTCCGAGGCGGGAATGCCGGTTGCGTTCAGCGCTTCGGGCCGTCCGCCCAGGGCGGCGACGGCATCGGCATCGGGGTGCTGGTCGGTAATGTTGCTGCCCCCCGGCGTCGGCGGCGGCAGAACCGCGTAATCGGCCGGCTGGGTCAGCGGCTTGGCCGGCAGTATCATGAATTCGTCGGGGCCGGTTCCGGGCGCGCGCAGATCGCGCAGCCCCTTGTTGGAACAGCCCGCGACGGCAACCAGTGCCAGAACGATAACGCTCAACGGGATCCGCATGGTCCCTCTCTCCTGCCTGTTGGGGCACTTCTAGCGTATTTGCCGCCGCAGGTCACGGGGCGTTTTTGCGCCGCTCGCCGGCATCGAACAGGATCAGCCCGGCGGCACCGGCAAAGATGAACACGTCGCCGAGGTTGAACACGAACGGGTTGTCGATGCCGCAGCAGGACATGTTGAGGAAGTCCAGGACATAGCCGTAAAGCAGCCGGTCGGCCACATTGCCCAGCGCCCCGCCGATCAGCAGCCCGGCGCTGGCCTGCATGCGCCAGTGCGGATGCGCACGCCTGACCCAGACGAACACCGCCGCGCAGACCAGCAGCGAAAACCCGATCAGGATCCAGCGCGCGGCGTCCGATCCGCCGTCGAAAAGGCCGAAATTGATGCCCGTGTTCTCGCCATAGCGCAGGTTGAGAAGCGGCGGCCAGACGTCGATGGCGCGCAGCCGCGACAGCTCCATCACATGCACCACGACGTATTTGCTGATCTGGTCGATCAGGAAGGCCCAGAACCCGGCCCAGAAAAGAACGCCCGGCCGCATCGCCGCTCAGTGCCGGAAATGGCGCATGGCGGTGAACACCATCGCCAGCCCGGCCTCGTCGGCGGCCGCGATCACCTCGTCGTCGCGCATCGAGCCGCCCGGCTGGATGACACAGCTCGCCCCGGCGGCGGCGGCCTCCATCAGCCCGTCGGGAAAGGGAAAGAACGCATCCGACGCCACCGCCGAACCGATGGTCAACGGTTGTGCAAGGCCCAGTGTCTGCGCCATGCGCTCGGCCTTCCTGGCGGCGATCAGCGCGCTGTCGACCCGGCTCATCTGCCCGGCGCCGACGCCGACGGTGGCGCCGTCCCTGACATAGACGATGGCATTGGACTTCACATGCTTGGCCACCTTCCACGCGAACAGCAGGTCGCGCGTCTGCGCCTCGCTCGGCGCCCGTTTCGTGACCACCCTCAGATCGTCCGGGCCGACATGGCCGGCATCCTTGTCCTGCACCAGGAAGCCGCCCGATACCTGCCGCCAGACCAGCCCGCCCTTGCGCGGGTCGGGCAGCGCGTCGGTGGTCAGCAGGCGCAGGTTCTTCTTCGCGGCGAACACCTCGCGGGCCTCGTCCGAGGCGCCGGGCGCGATCACCACTTCGGTGAAGATGGCCGCGATCTCGCGGGCGGTCTCGCCGTCAAGCGCACGGTTGAGCGCGACGATGCCGCCGAACGCGCTGGTGCGGTCGCAGTCGAAGGCGGACCTGTAGGCATCCAGCAGGGTTTCGCCACGCGCCACGCCGCAGGGGTTGGCGTGCTTGATGATGGCGCAGGCGGGGCCCTCGGCGGGGTCGAATTCGGCCACCAGTTCGAACGCCGCGTCGGTGTCGTTGATGTTGTTGTAGCTCAGTTCCTTGCCCTGATGCTGCACCGCGGTCGCCACGCCGGGGCGGTTCGAGCCGTCGGTGTAGAAGGCGGCCTTCTGGTGCGGGTTTTCGCCATAGCGCAAGGGCTGGGCCAGGGTGCCGGCAAACGCGCGGCGGCGCGGCGTGTGAACGCCGATCGCATCCGCCATCCAGGCGGATACGGCGGCGTCGTAGGCGGCGGTGCGGGCAAAGGCGCGCTCGGCCAGCTTCTTGCGGAATTTCGGGCAGGTGGCGCCGTCGTGCTGGTCGAGATCGCCCAGCAGCTTCCCGTAATCCTCGACATCGGTGAGAACGGTCACGAAGGCGTGGTTCTTGGCCGCCGCGCGAATCATCGCCGGGCCGCCGATGTCGATGTTCTCGATACAATCGCCCCAGTCCGCGCCCCGGGCGACGGCTGCCTCGAACGGGTAGAGGTTGACGACCAGCAGGTCGATCGCGCCGATGCCGTGCTGGTCCATCGCCGCCACATGATCGGCATTGTCGCGCAGCGCCAGAAGGCCGCCATGCACCATCGGGTGCAGCGTCTTGACGCGGCCGTCCATCATTTCGGGAAAACCCGTCACATCCGAGACGTCGCGCACCACGAGCCCGGCCTCGCGCAGCGCCTTCGCGGTGCCGCCGGTGGACAGCAGTTCGACCCCGCGGGCGGCCAGACCGCGGCCCAGTTCCACCAGCCCGGTCTTGTCGGAAACGGAAAGAAGCGCGCGGCGCAGGGGGTGAAGGTCGGCCATCGGGGGTTCCTTTGTCATGCGGTATCGGTTGGGCGCGGCATAGTCCAATTGCGGCGGCGATAGAACCGCCTGTTTTGTCGCGCTTGCGCGGGCCGACGCGTCCGCGCCCCAACCGGCGGCGGCCCGGTCAGGCGCCGTTGGCGAAAGGCGGATCGTCACGGTTCAGATCGCGCACGGCGATCGCGGTGTCATGGGCCTTGGACAGCGACCATTCGACCCGCGTCGCGTAATCCATCGCGCGGCCCGACAGAACGATCTGCTTGGAGGCGCGCGGCTTCAGCCGTCCCTTTTCCAGATAGACGCTCGGGTCGAGCGCCAGCGTGGCCGACCCGTCATGGCGGAACACCCAGATCTCGCCGCTTTTCAGCGCCATCGAAACCGCCGCCCCGCCCAGATCCAGCGCGGCATCCACGTCGGGATGCAGATGCAGGCGGATATCGAACCCGATACCGGCCAGCAGGTTGGCATCCATCGCGCGGTCGAACCGGCGCCTGGCGGCATCGTCCATCGCCAGCAGCATGTCCTCGGCGGCCAGGCCGCGCCCGTCCAGCGCCAGTTCCAGTGTTCGCGCATGGGTCAGGCCGAAATGGCGCACATATCCGTCATGCGCCCCCTGGAAGCGCATTCCGTCGGTCATGTCGGTCATCTCGACGGGCACCTCGCGCGGCGCTTCGATCAGGGCTTCGCGCCCCGTGGCCCGTTCCGGTTCGGCCAGGCGGGCACTGGAATAGCCGTCCAGGCAAAGCGTCGAATGCGATGGTGTCGCCCGCCCGGCGCGGCGCCATTCCATCCCGAAGGACGCGCCCGAGCCGCAATTGACGATCAGCGGCCGGCGCCCCGAGGTCAGTTCGAACGCCAGGGTCGATGCGTGCGCGTTGCCCGACGCGGCGCCCGAGGGCGGGGCGCTGGCGTCGATGATGACGCTGCTGCGCCGGGCCGAGAGCCGGGCATAGCCCATGGCCAGACCGGTGGCCCGCCAGGTCTTGACGTGGCTGGCCGCCAGCGCATGATCCAGCCGCCCCTCCAGCCCCCGCCCGCCGCCGTGATAGCGCGCCAGCCCGCCATCGGCATGGCGCAGCATGCGCAGGGTCGGGGCGATGCGTTCGATCGCCTGGGTATGGGCATGCGCGGTGCCGCGCCCGGCCTCGTGCAGGGCCGCCGCGGCCCAGCTCAGAAGCGTGAACACCTCAAGCAGTTCCTCGGGGTTGCGGGTCGGCAGGCCGCCCTGCGCGTCGATCTGCGTTTCGCATTCCCGGGCCAGGGCGCGCACCGCCGGGTCGGCCATCTGTTCGCGCCCCTCAAGCGCGAGACCGGCATAGATCAGCCCGGTCAGCGCCTCGAACCGGGGCAGGCCGGGGGCCGCCCCCTGCCAGCGTCTGGCCAGAAACCAGCACTGGCAGGCCAGCGAACGAAAGAACGCATCGCTGGCCTCGCGGTCCTGGCCGCGCAGCAGAAACAGCGCGTGGTTGATCCAGCGGATCACCCGCCGTCCGGTCAGATCCGGTGTCCAGCCCGGGCCGGTGCCGCGCCCGTGCCGTTCGATCCAGCCCAGCAGCCATTTCTGCGCCTTGTGCCGTGCCGCCAGATCGCCCACCGCCGCCAGATCGTCGAGCCAGGCGAACCCGTGCCGTTCGGCATCGAATGCGGCATTGGGCGACGCCACGTCCCAAAGGCCGGAATCGGCGGATTCAACCAGATACCCGGCAAACAGCAGGTTGCCGGCAATCAACTGCCGGCCGCGGGCGAAACTGCCGATGGTGCGCGGTTCGGGCTGCGACACGAAACCGATCACCGATTTCTGCCGCCGGCTGAGCCGCGCATAGAGTCGGTTCAGCAACCGGGTGCGACGGCTGGCCATCGTATCGGTGGTGGACATGCGCTCTGCCTCTCACGCTCTTTGGCGTTTGCGCCCGATCATAGCGGGTGCGGCGTTGCAAGTCACCGCCGAAACCCGCAACTAGGCGGCTTTGCGCAGGCAGACGATGTAGAACCCGTCCATACCGCCCAGCCCGGGCCAGAAATCCGGGCGCAACCGCAACCCGCCCTCGCCGGTGATCCAGCCCGGATCGACCCCCGGCAGCGCCAGCGCGGCGCGGTCGGCCGACATGTCGGGCCATGCCGCCAGCGCCTGCTCGGCCTGTACCTCGCCCTCGTCGGGCAGCAGCGAACAGGTGCAGTAGACCAGCCGCCCGCCGGGTTTCAGCAATGTCCGGGCATGCGCCAGCATCCGCGCCTGCAAGCCGATCAGGGCGGCGAATTCCGACCCGTCCCTGGCATGCGGAAGATCGGGGTGGCGGCGGATCGTGCCGGTGGCCGAACAGGGCGCGTCCAGCAGGATCGCGTCGTAGCTTCCCCGATGCTCCAGCGCGTCGCCGACCGCCAGTTCGGCGCCAAGCCCGGTGCGCGCGAGGTTCTCGGCCACCCGTTTAATCCGGGGTTGCGAAATGTCGAGCGCCACGACATCCGCGCCCGCCGCCGCCAGTTGCAGCGTCTTGCCGCCCGGTGCCGCGCACATGTCGAGAATGCGCTCGCCCCGGCGCGGCGCCAGAACCCGCGCGGGCAGGGCCGCGGCGGCGTCCTGCACCCACCAGTCGCCGGCCGCGAATCCGGGCAGCGCCGAGACCTGCCCCGGATCGGACAGCCGCAGCGACCCCGTCGGCAGTTCCCGCGCGCCGGGGATCGGTGCCGCCCCCGGTTTCAGCGTGATGTCGAGCGGCGCGCCGGCGAAATGCGCCGCCTCCATGGCCGCGACCGCATCCGCCCCCCAGGCATCGACCAGCGGACGGCGCAGCCATTTCGGCAGCCGGGGCACACGCAGGCGCGGCCAGGCCGCGGGCGCATCGGCGGCGACCTTGCGCAGCACCGCGTTGACCAGCCCCTTGAGATTGCCGTGCCGGCGGTGCCGCCCGACAAGGCTCACCATCGCATTGACAACCCCGTGCGCGGCCTCGCCCCGGCAAAGTTCCACCGTGCCCAGCCGCAGCGCGTTGCGCACCGTGAGCGGGGGCGCCTTGCGCAGGTGTTTCGCCAGCAGCCGGTCGGCGCGTTCCAGCCCGCGCAGGGTCTCCAGCGCCAGCCGCTGCGCCCGCGCCCGGTCCTGCGGGCCGAGCTGGTTCAGCGCGCCCGCAGCCAGGCATTCCGACATCGTCCGCGCCTCGCCCAGAACCTGGTCGAGCAGACGGACCGCGCTGGCCCTCGCGTCGTTTCCCGTCTCTCCCATCGCAATCGCGCCTCCGCCATCCCTTGCCGCCGCCGGACGAGGGCGTATATCACGATGGCAGCACGAGGAAACCCGCGATGACCGAAACCGACGAGACACGCAAGCAACTGCCCCCCGCCGCCCGGCGCGCGCTGGCCGAGGCCGAAGAGCGCCGCCGCCGGGCCGCAAGGGAAGCCGAACCGCTGCCCAGGGAATATGGCGGGCGCGACGGCCCCGAACCCGTCCGCTATGGCGACTGGGAAAGGAAGGGCCTCGCCATCGATTTCTGACGGCGGCCGCGAACCGGGGCGCCCGCGAGGGCGCGACCGTGCACATCGCGCGGCATGAGACAAATCGTGCCTTGCCGCGCCCGCGGCGCTGACGCATACAGGGCCCGACACGAGATCGGGAGACTGCGATGCGCGCGCGGATTTTCAAACCTGCCAGAAACGCCATGACCTCGGGCATGGCCAGAACCCGGAAATGGGTGCTGGAATATGCCCCAGGTACGGCGCGCGCGGTCGATCCGCTGATGGGCTGGACATCGTCGGACGATACCCAGACCCAGGTGCGGCTGCGCTTTGTCAGCAAGGAAGCGGCACTGGAATATGCGGCTGCGAATGGCATCGACGCGCAGGTGGTCGAACCGCACAGCCGCGCCTTCAACCTGCGCCCGCGCGGCTATGGCGAGAACTTCGCCCACGAACGCCGCGGCCCCTGGACCCACTGACCGCCCGGCCCGGCCGGTGAATTCGACCGAGCGCAACGCGCGCCGGACATAGGCCTGCATCGGCCGCTCGTCTTGGCCGCAACGGGCAAGGCACTGAATTCATGGCGACAAAGCCCACTCGTTCGGAATTGGTCAACGGATCGAGGTTGCCAAGGCTTGAACGCGCCCGGACCATGGAAATGGCTGATTGTGCCAACATCGCCAATCGTTTAAACGTCGAGGCGCGCGCCGCAGGCCCCTTAGCTCAACTGGATAGAGCAGTCGACTTCTAATCGACAGGTTGAGGGTTCGAGTCCTTCAGGGGCCGCGCTGTGCGCCGATTTG
>JAGRMG010000230.1 GCA_020441385.1 Paracoccaceae bacterium | reverse complement strand
GATCCGGTTGACATGACGGTTCTGGCCAACGAACAGGTCGAGCAGGGGCGCGGCTGGCGCTCGGGCGCCCTGGTCGAGCGGCGCGAGCTGACGCAATGGTTCTTCCGCATCTCCTCGATGTCCGAGGAATTGCTGGCCGCTCTGGACGGGCTCGAGAACTGGCCGGCCAAGGTGCGTCTGATGCAGGAAAACTGGATCGGCAAGTCGCGCGGATTGCAATTTTCGTTCGAACGCACCGATGGCGGCGATCCGATCAGCGTCTACACCACGCGTCCCGACACGCTGATGGGCGCGTCCTTCATCGGCATCTCGCCGGATCATCCGGTGGCAAAGGCGCTGGAAGCCGAGAACGCGCAGGTGGCCGCCTTCGTCGCCGAATGCCGCAAGGGCGCCACCACCGAGGAAGCCATTGAAACCGCCCCGAAACTCGGCCTCGATACCGGCATCAGGGTGCGTCACCCGCTTGATCCCGAATGGGAACTTCCGGTCTGGATCGCCAATTTCATCCTGATGGATTACGGCACCGGCGCGATCTTCGGCTGCCCCGCGCACGACCAGCGCGACCTCGATTTCTGCCGCAAGTACGACCTGCCGGTGATCGACACGTTTCTGGCGCTCGACAACCCCCGGCCGGTCGCGACCGAAGCCTTCGTGCCGCCCAAGACCGAGCCGGTCCGCTGGCTCGACCATTTCGCCGGGCTGAACGTGGCGACGGGGCAGGAAGCCATCGACGCCACCATCGACTATGCCGAAGCGCATGGCTGGGGCGAGGGCGTGACCAAGTACCGCCTGCGCGACTGGGGCCTGAGCCGGCAACGCTATTGGGGCTGCCCGATCCCGGTGGTGCATTGCGATGCCTGCGGCGTGGTGCCCGAGCGGAAGGAAAACCTGCCGATCCGCCTGCCCGATGACGTGTCCTTCGACAAGCCCGGCAACCCGCTGGACCGCCACCCGACCTGGCGCGACTGCGCCTGCCCGAAATGCGGCGCCCCGGCCCGTCGCGAAACCGACACCATGGATACTTTCGTCGATTCGTCGTGGTATTTCGCCCGCTTCACCGCACCGCGTGCGCAAACGCCGACGGTGATGGAAGAGGCCGGATACTGGATGAACGTGGATCAGTATATCGGGGGCATCGAACACGCGATCCTGCATCTTCTCTATTCGCGGTTCTTCGCCCGTGCGATGCACGCAACCGGGCATCTGCCCGAGAAATGCAAGGAACCGTTCGATGCGCTGTTCACCCAGGGCATGGTGACACACGAGATCTACGTCACCCGCGACGAAAGGGACCGCCCTGTCTATCACCTGCCCGAACATGTCGAATGGCACGAAAGCGGCGCGCGCCTGGGCGCGACGGGAGAGAGCGTCGAGGTCATACCCTCGGCCAAGATGTCGAAATCCAAGAAGAACGTGGTCGACCCGGTCAACATCATATCGGCCTATGGCGCCGATACCGCGCGCTGGTTCGTGCTGTCCGACAGCCCGCCCGAACGCGACGTGGAATGGACCGCCGCGGGCGCCGAGGCGACGCACAAGCATCTGGCCCGGGTCTGGAGCCTGTGCGAGCGCATCGCGGGCATGGATGCGAACGCCGCGGGCGAGGGCGACGACGAGTTGCTGCGCGAGACGCACAAGGCGGTTCACGAGGTCACGATGGGCATCGAGAGCTTCGGTTTCAACGTGGCCATCGCGAAACTCTATGCCTTCACGAACACCCTGGCCAGATCGAAGGCCGGCGGCGCGGCGCAAGGGCAGGCGATGCGCACGCTGGCACAGCTCATGTCGCCCATGACGCCGCATCTGGCCGAAGACATCTGGCACCGCCTGGGCGGCGAGGGGCTGGTGGCCACCGCACCCTGGCCGGTCGCCGACGAGACCATGCTGACCGACGACACCGTGACCCTGCCGATCCAGATCAACGGCAAGCGGCGGGCCGAAATCAGCGTGCCGCGCGACATGGGCAAGGCCGAGGTTGAAAAATCCGTACTGGCGGTAGACGCTGTGCAGAGGGCGCTTAACGGGGCGGCGCCCAGGAAGGTGATCGTGGTCCCCGGCCGGATCGTCAATGTCGTCATGTGATCGCAAGTCCTTCGTTCTGGCCCTGTCCGTCATGGCCTTCGCCGCGCTGGCCGGCTGCGGCTTTGCGCCGGTCTACGGGCCGGGCGGCACCGGCACCGCCTTGCGCGGCAAGGTCGCGGTGCAGGCGCCGCAAACGCCCGACGACTATCTGCTTGTCCGCGATCTCGAGGACCGGCTGGGCCGGGCGGGCCAGCCGGAATACCGGCTTGGATACACCCTGGCGACGCTGACCCAGGGCCAGGCGGTGACGCCGTCGAACGAAACCACCCGCTACAGCATCGTCGGCACCGTCGATTACACGCTGACCCGCGACGAGACGGGCGCGACGGTGGCATCGGGGCAGGTGCGCAATTTCACCGGCTATTCGGCGACCGGATCGACGGTGGAAACGCTGGCGGGCGAACGCGACGCGCGTGAACGGCTGATGACGATACTGGCCGATCAGATCGTCACGCGGCTTTACGCGATGGCCGATGTTTCGCAATGAAGCTGTCCGGGCGCGAGGCCGAGAGCTATTTCGCAAAGCCGGGCAAGGACAGGGCCGGGCTGCTGATCTACGGCGCGGATGCGATGCGCGTGGCGATCAGGCGCCAGCAGGTGCTGGCCGCGCTTCTGGGCGCCAACGCCGACGAGGAAATGCGCCTGACCCGGATGCAGGGGGCGGATCTGCGCGGCGATCCGGCGCTGCTGATGGATGCGATCAAGGCGGTCGGGTTCTTTGCCGGCCCGCGCGCCGTGTTCGTGGAAGAGGCCGGCGAGGCGGCCGGCCCGGCCATCGCCGCGGCGCTGGCCGACTGGGCGCCGGGCGATGCCCAGATCATCGTGACCGCCGGCGCGCTGAAGGCGGCGTCAAAGCTGCGCAAGGCGTTTGAAGCGCATCCCAACGCCTACGCCGCGGGTCTTTACGACGATCCGCCGTCGCGGGCCGAGATCGGGCGCGTTCTGGCCGACGCCGGCATCGGCGAGGTGCCGCCCGACAGCATGGCGATGCTGACCGATCTGGCCGCGGCACTCGGCCCGGGAGATTTCGCAAGGACCGTCGAGAAGGTGGCGATCTACAAGATCGGCGACGACGACCCGCTGAGCCTGGCCGACATCGCGGCCTGCGCCCCGCAATCGAGCGAGGCGGCGCTCGACGAGGTGCTGAACGCTGTGGCGGATCTGCACGCGGACCGGATCGGGCCGCTGATACGGCGGATCGAGGCCCAGGGCACCAACGCCGTGGGCCTGTGCATCGGCGCGATCCGGCATTTCCGAACGCTTTATGCCGCGGCCTCCGATCCCGGCGGCGCCGCGGCCGGGGCCGGCCGCCTGCGCCCGCCGGTCTATGGCAAGCGGCGCGACCTGATCGTGCGGCAGGCGCAGAACTGGGGCCCCGACAAGCTGCAAACCGCGCTGAGCCTGCTGACCGATACCGATCTGAAACTGCGCTCGGCCGGGCAGACCGCGCCGCAGATGGCGCTGGTGGAACGCGCGCTGATCCGGCTGGCGATGTTGGGCCGGTCGCGCTGATGCCCGCCCCGCCGATCCTGCCTTGACGCCGGCGCGGCGCCGGTAGACGCTGCCGCCGACCTGGCCAGAGGGAGAGCGGGATGTACAAGGTTTACGGAAGCGTCAGCAGCCGGGCGTTTCGCGTTCTCTGGATGCTCGAGGAGATCGCGGAGCCCTACGAGTTCATCAAGGCCGGCCCGCACAGCGATGCGGTGCGCGCGCTCAACCCGTCGGGCAAGGTGCCGGTCTTGCAGGTGGACGGCGCCGCGCTGACCGATTCGTCGGCAATCCTGACCTATCTGGCCGACAGGCACGGCAAACTGACCCATCCCGCCGGCACCATCGAACGGGCGCGGCAGGATGCGCTGACCCATTGCGTGCTGGACGAACTCGATGCCGTGCTCTGGACCGCCGCGCGCCATGGCTTCGTCTTGCCGGAAGACCGCCGCGTGCCGGCCGTCAAGGACAGCCTGAAATGGGAATTCACACGCAATGTCAATCGGCTGGCCGAGCGGTTCGAGGGCCCGTTCGCAATGGGCGAGACCATGACCATTGCCGATATCGTGCTGACCCATTGCCTGAACTGGGCCTACAATGCCAGGTTCACCATCGAGAGCGAGGCATTGCTGAGCTATGCCAAGGCGATGCGCGGGCGCGACGCCTTCAGGCGGGTCATGGCGCTGAACGAGGCCTGAGCGCAATCATCGCCCCTGCCGCGGTTTGGCGGATTCGACAGGGCGCGGAACGTCCTGGCCGAGACCCACGAACTCGGCCCCCGCCCGCCCGGCCCGGCGGCCGGTGGCCAGACAGGCGGTCAGAAGATAGCCCCCCGTCGGCGCTTCCCAGTCCAGCATCTCTCCGGCGCAGAAAACGCCGGGCAACGCGGTCAGCATCAGCCCGTCGTTCAGGGCGGTGCGCCGGACCCCGCCGGCGGTCGAGATCGCCTCGTCCAGCGGGCGCAGCCCGGCATGGCGGACCGTCAGCGCCTTGAGCAATGCGGCCTGCGCGGCCGGGTCGCGCGGCAGCGGGCGGGCGAATTCGTTCAGCAGCGCCAGGCGCGCCGGGTCGAGTTTCAGCAACTTGCGCAGACGGTTGGCAAGACTGGCCTTGCCCGGCGGGCGTGACAGGCGCTCCTCGATGGCGGGCAACGCCAGGTCGGGGCAAAGATCGACCTTCAGGCCATGGCCTTCGCGCACGCCACGGCTGACCGAATAGATGCCGCCGCCTTCCAGTCCGCGCGCCGAAATCACTGCCTCGCCGCGCGAGCTGAGCGCGCCCGCGCACCATCTGACACCCTTGACCGGCTGGCCCAGAAGCGGGTGCATGTACTCCGACCAGTCGACTTGCAGCCCGGCATTGGCGGGTGCGAAATCGGCGATCTCCACGCCGCGGGCGGCCAGAAGCGGCGCCCAGGCGCCGTCCGATCCCAGCCGCGACCAGCTGGCGCCGCCCAGCGCCAGCACGGTGACATCGGGTGCAAGATGCAGGATGCCCCCTGGAGTGTCGAAGCGTGCCGCCGTTCCCTCCCAGCCGGTCCAGCGCCAGCGGGTGCGCAAATCCACCCCTGCGCCGCGCAGCCGCACCAGCCATGCCCGCAACAGCGGCGATGCCTTCATGGCGGTGGGAAAGACCCGGCCCGTGCTGCCGGTGAACACTGCCTGCCCCAGGCTGCGCGCCCAGTCCCGGACCGCGCCGGCGTCGAACTCGGCGATGATCGGGCGCAGCCAGGGGGCGGCCTCGGCATAGGCGTTCATGAACGCGGCGAAGGGCTGGTCCCGGGTCAGGTTCAGCCCCGACTTGCCCGCCATCAAGAACTTGCGGCCGACCGACGGCTTTGCCTCGGCCACGGTCACGGCGCAACCCGCGAACGCCAGCGTCTCGGCCGCCATCAGCCCCGCCGGGCCGGCGCCGATCACCAGCGCGCGCGGCCTGCCGTGAGCGGCCCGCTCAGCCACACATCGCCTTGATCCTGGCGGCGATCCGGGGATCTGCCGCCAGCGTATCGGCCACGATCTCGCGCGCGGTTGCCATCAGGTCGCCGGGTTGCACGATGCGGTCGATCAGACCGATCTCGTATGCCTCTTGCGCATCCAGTTTCTGGCCCCCCATCAGGATCAGCCTGGTTCGCGCCGGACCGATCAGGGCCGCCATGCGCGCCGGGTCGGATGGCTGGGGCAGAAAGCCCAGTTTCATCACCGGATAGAAGAACCTGGCATCCGGCACGGCGATGCGCAGGTCGCAGGCCAGCGCCATGCCGGTGGCGCCGCCCGCCAGCGTCCCGTTCAGCGCCGCCACCGTCAGGCAGGGCAGGGCGGCCAATGCGCCCGACAGCCGTTCCCACAGCGGTGACGTGGCCAGCCCGGCGCGCGCCTCGGCCAGATCCGCGCCGGCACTGAACACGCGGCCCGCCCCGGTCAGGATCAGCGCCCGCGCCTGCCCCGCGCTTTCGGCGATACCGGCGAGATCCGCCAGCATCGCGCCGGTCAGCGAATTGGCCTTTTCGGGCCGCTCGATGGTGACGGTCCACAGCCCGCCGTCGCGGTCCAGCCGGATCATGCGAGGCCGACCCGGCGGCGGATGTCCGCGTCGCGCAGCGAGATTTCGGTGCCAACGAAGCCGTCGGCATCGGGCGAACACATCCACAAGAGCGCCCGCGCCGGCCAGTCGGGCGGGATATGTTCGGACCAGTCGAGCCGGCTGACCGGATTGATGCCCGAGGCCCGGATCTCGCGCTGCATTTCCGTGGCCACGGTTCCGGGCGACAGACCCATGGCGCGAATGCCGTTTGCATGTTCTTCCTCGTGCAGGCAGGCGGTCAGCATCGCCGCCCCGGCCTTGGAGGCGCAATAGTGGCTCCAGGCTTCGATTGGGCTGTGCGCGGCGCCCGAACTGACCGTCAGGACCGTGCCGCCGCCGGCCGACTTCATCGCGGGCAGGGCGGCGCGCATGGTCCAGAACACCCCCTTGAGGTTGATGTCGATGGCCGCGCCCCAGTCTTCCGGGCCGGCCTGCGCCATCCGGGCGATCGGTTCGATCACCCCGGCGTTGTTGATGACCACATCCAGCCGGCCGAACCGGTCCTGCGCCGCCTGCACCGCCACCGCGACCTCATCAAAGCGGGCGACATCGCAGGTCAGCGCCAGTGCGGCGCCGCCGATCCCTGCGGCCAGCGCCTCCAGATCTCCGGTGCTTCGTGCCAGCAGCGCCACATTCGCGCCGGCATCGGCGAACACCCGTGCCGCTTCGGCGCCGATGCCGCGACTCGCGCCGGTGATCAGCACCGTCTTTCCTGTCATTTCCATGCGCCGCTTCCCCTCTTTCGCTTCGCAACCGTGGTAGATGGCCCGCGCCGTCCGGTCCAGCCCCGCCCGCCAAAAGGCGCTGCCTCACGATGCCGGGTGTTGGCCGGGGCGCCCGGCGACTGCCCCCTTGACGCCTGCGCCGCGAGCGCAGACCATGCTGCAATAGTTGAACGGGAAAGGTTCTCTCATGTCACATTACCTCGCGCGCGGCTGTGGCGCCGCCATCGTATATGCCTTTGCGGCCCAGGGCGCCCTTGCCGATCTGACGGCCGAGGACGTCTGGACCGAATGGCGCGCCTATCTGACCGGCGTCGGTTATGAGATTTCAGGCAACGAATCCAGGACCGGAAGCGGCCTGACGGTCACCGACGTTTCCATGTCGATGCAGCTGCCGGAAAACTCCGGCATGTTCTCGGTCGGCATGCCGGAACTGGAATTCCGGGAAAACGGCGACGGTACCGTCAGCGTCGTGATGCCCGCCCGCGTGCCGATGCGCTTTGAGGCGACGGACGGCGAGGAACAGGTCAATGGCGAGATCGGCCTGGGTCAGACCGATGCGTCACTGGTGGTGTCCGGATCGCCGGCGGACATGATCTATACCTATTCCGCCGCGCAGATGCGCATCGCGCTCGACTCGCTCATGGTCGATGGCCAGACCGTCCCGCCCGAGATCGGGCACGTCTCGATGGATCTGGGCAATGTCGCCAGCACCACCCGCGTGAAACAGGGCGGCATGCGCGACTATTCCCAGACCATGCAAGCCGATCAGGTGACATACGACGTGGCCTTCAAGGATCCCGATTCGGCCGAGTCGGCCAAAATCAAGGGTGCAATCCAGGGCCTCAGCTTCGAGGGCACGGGCAGGATTCCGATGCAGCTCGATACCGGCGATCTTCAGAAGATGATGGCCGACGGTTTCGCATTCGACGGCCGCTTTGCCTATGCCTCGGGCAGCAGCAGCATGGCGGTTCAGGGAACCGGCGACGATTTTTCCTATGAGGGGTCGTCGCAGGGCGGATCGCTGGGCATGGCGATGGATGCCAGCCACCTGGCGTATGCCCTGTCCCAGACCGGCACGTCGGTCAACATCGCCAACGCCGAACTGCCATTCCCGGTGTCCTTCCAGTTGCAGGAGGTCGGGTTCTCCATCGACATGCCGGTGGCCAAATCGGATGAGCAACAGCCCTTTGCGTTCGGGATGACGATGGCCGGTTTCACCATGCCGGACATGCTCTGGGGCATATTCGACCCCGGCGCGATCCTGCCGCGCGACCCGGCCACGATCGCTTTGGACCTGACCGGCAAGGTCAAGGTGCTGTTCGACCTGCTGGATCCGGAATCCGCGGCGATGATGGAAGACCAGCCGCCGGGCGAACTGCATGCCCTGACCATCAGGAACCTGCTGGTCTCGGCGGTCGGCGCCAGCCTGTCGGGCACGGGCGATTTCACCTTCGACAACTCCGACCTGCAATCCTTCGACGGCATGCCGAAACCGGCCGGCAAGGCCGACCTGACGCTGGTCGGCGCGAACGGGCTGATCGACAAGCTGATCCAGATGGGGTTCGTGTCGGACCAGGATGCCATGGGTGCGCGCATGATGATGGGCATGCTGGCCGTGCCGGGCGACGCGCCCGACACGCTCAACTCGACGATCGAGATCAACGAGCAGGGCCATATCATGGCTAACGGCCAGCGCATCAAGTAGGCGCGCAGGTTCTGTACCGCGACCGATCCGGGGGCCGCCTTGTGCGGCCCCCCGTTCGTCCGGGCCTTGCAGCGCAGCGGGCTGGAGGCTAACTCCCGTGCAGCCATCCGACAAGGAGCCGACCCGCATGACCCGAACGCCGCAAGACCTGTGCCACGCCCTTCTGGACGCCGCCCGCACTTCGGGCGCCGAGGCCGCGGACGCCATCGTCATGCGCGGGCAGTCGGTTTCGGTTCAGGTTCGCGGCGGCGCGCTTGAACATGCCGAACGCTCCGAGGCGACCGATCTGGGCCTGCGGGTTCTGATCGGGCGGCGGCAGGCGGTCGTTTCCACCTCCGACGCCCGCGCGGCAACCCTGAGCGACATGGCCGAACGCGCCGTGGCGATGGCCCGCGAAACGCCCGAAGACCCCTTTGCCGGTCTGGCCGACCCCGGGCGGCTGGCGCAGGATCGCGACGCCGGGCCGCTGGATCTGTGCGATCCCGCGCCCGAACCCTCGCCCGAAGACCTCAAGGCCGACGCGCTGGCCGCCGAGGCGGCAGCCATGGCGGTCAAGGGCGTCTCGCAGGTGTCCGACGCCGATGCCGGATATGGCGTTAATCAGGTCTGGCTGGCCGCCAGCAACGGGTTTTCCGGCGGCTACGGGCGCAGCACGCGCTGGATTTCCTGCGTGGCCATTGCCGGAACCGGAACCGGGATGGAGCGCGACCATGACGCCGACAGCCGGACCTACCAGTCCGACCTGCGCCAAGCCGCCGAGATCGGCACCACCGCCGGACAACGCGCGGTTGAGCGCCTGTCGCCGCGCCGGCCGGCTACGGGTACCTTTCCGGTGCTGTTTGACGAACGCATCGCGTCCTCGCTGATCGGGCATCTTCTTGCCGCCGCGAACGGCGCGGCCGTCGCGCGCGGCTCGTCCTGGCTGATGGATGCCCTGGGCCGGCCGGTGCTGCCCGATCACCTGTCGCTGATCGAGGAACCGCATCGCCCCCGCATCGGCGGATCGCGCCCGTTCGACGCCGAAGGGCTGGCCACCGGACGCCGCGCGATCGTCGAGAACGGGGTGCTGACCGGCTGGACGCTGGATCTGTCCAGTGCCCGCAAGCTCGGGATGGATCCGACCGGCAATGCCGCGCGCGGCGTGTCCTCGCCGCCCTCGCCGGCGAACTGGAACGTGACCCTGACGCCGGGCACGGCCAGCCGCGCCGACCTGATCCGCGACATGGGCACCGGCCTGCTGGTCACCTCGATGATCGGCACCACGATCAACCCCAACACGGGCGACTATTCGCGCGGTGCGTCGGGGTTCTGGGTCGAGAACGGTGAAATCGCATATCCGGTCAACGAATGCACCGTCGCGGGCAACCTGCGCGACATGCTGCGCCGGATCGTGCCGGCAAACGATGCGCGCGGCTACCTTTCGCGCGTGGTGCCCTCGATCCTGATCGAGGGGATGACGCTTGCCGGCACCTGATCTGCCGCTTCTGATCGAGGCCGCCCGCGAGGCCGGGCGGATCGCTACCCGATATGCCGGGCCCGGCGCGCGGCGCTGGGACAAGCCGGAAGGCGCGGGCCCCGTGACCGAGGCCGATCTGGCCGTCAATGCCATGCTGGAACGCACGCTGCTGGCCGCGCGCCCCGGCTATGGCTGGCTGTCGGAAGAGACCGAGGACAACCCGGCGCGCCTGAGCCATGAGCGCGTCTTCATCGTCGATCCGATCGACGGTACGCGCAGTTTCGTCGAAGGTTCGTCCACATGGGCGCATGCCCTGGCGGTGGCCGAACACGGGCGCGTCATCGCGGCCGTGGTCTACCTGCCCAGACGCGACATGCTGTTTTCGGCAGCCCTGGGGCAGGGTGCGTTCCTGAACGGCGCGCCCATCGCCGCCACGCGCCAGACGGCGCTGGAGGCCGCCGAAATCCTTGCCGCGCGGCCGCACCTGAACGCCCTGCACTGGCGCGGCGGCCGGGCGCCGCATTTCTCGCGCGCCTACCGGCCGTCGCTGGCCTACCGCATGGCGCTGGTGGCGCAGGGGCGGTTCGACGGGATGCTGACCTTGCGGCCCAGCTGGGAATGGGACATCGCCGCCGGAGACCTGATCCTGCGCGAGGCCGGGGCGGTCTGCACCGACCGCGCAGGCGCGGTGCTG
>JAGRMG010000229.1 GCA_020441385.1 Paracoccaceae bacterium | reverse complement strand
ATGGGCGCAGCCGCTTGAGCTACTTGATGGCTCCGCGCCTGCGCCCATTGCTCACGCCGCCGAATGATGGCACACAAAAGGAGAACAAGCTCGACTTGCGAGTGGCCCTGAAAAAAGGGGCAGGTCAGCCGGATTGCGGCGGGAACCGGGACCATCTACGTCCGCCTTCAGTATTCGAAGAACCCGACTTTCAGCGGCACCTTCGGCACGGATTATAACAGCGTCCACGCCGGGACCATCACCTCGAATATCCTGACGAATGTATCCGGCTCGCTCACCGTGCCAGCGGGCTATCGCTATGGGCGCATCCAGATCGTCAAGGGCAATGACGGCGTTACCCAGTGCCTTGTCGGCGGCATCCAGCTTCGGCGGAAAAACAAGGGCCATCTGATCGTCGATGGGGCGATCAATGCGGACCATGTCGGCACGAACGAGATCATCACCAACACGGCCAACATCAAGGACGCGACGATCACCGACGCCAAGATCGCCAATCTGTCAGCCGCCAAAATCACAGCGGGGTCAACGCTGTCGGGATCGGTCAAGGTTTCGGGAACAGCCCTCAGCACTGTGGAAGCGCGGGCCGCTGATCCTGCCGCCCGGATCAATGCTCACGCGACACAGATCGACCCCGGCAAGATCTTGGTTTCCGGCGGCACAACGCTGGCCGACTGGCGCAAGGGCGGCGATCTGACCAAGATTGACGGTGGCGCCCTTTCTGCCAACACCGTCTCTGCCAATAAGCTGACAATCGGCCAGCGGGGCATTGACCTGTCTGGTATCAGCTTTGAGGCAAACAGCCCAACGGTAAACAAGGTCTCTTGGAAAGAAGGATACATCCGCTTTATCACGGATGGTGGTGGAACGGATAGCAAACTGATCGCCGCTGGTGAGGCCACCTATGCGGGCAGCACCGTCTATATCTATTGGACGCAGGGCGCCACCACGCTACAGACCGACACGTCCTACGTCACCGCCACCGGCGCCGATAAGGTGATTGTGGCCGTCTATCGCGGCGGCACCGACCTGACCACCAATTACGGCCAGACCGTGATTGATGGGGATCATATCAAGACTGGTGCGATCAGCGCGCAGCATGTTGTCGTCGGGGGGCTATCGGAGGATCGGCTGGCCACCGGGCTTGGGCGCAACCTGCTCACCAACACCGACTGGCGTGACGGACTTGGCAACCTGTCGCTGCAAGGCACTGGTGGGGCGTTCAGCGAAAAAGCCAATATGGAGCTTCGCGAGGCGGCAAGTTGGGGCGGGTCCAATTATCCGACCCTACGCATGGGGCAGAACGGCGGGGCCAATGATGGCTATATCGACGTGTACTGGTGGGCGATCAACGCCGCAGGGGCGCAGGACAACCGCGTCGTACCTGTCACGCCGGGAGAGTGGTACGAGTTCGCGATACAGGTCTCCGCGCACCGCTGCGACTCGCAAGCCTACATCGAGTGGATCAAGGCCGATGGCAACCCAAGCACCGTAACCCGTTACTCTGGTGGGTCGAAGGACACGTTCAGTGCTGGATCGAGCACCAACCCGGATGAATGGTCGCGGGGGTCGGTAAGAGCGCAGGCTCCGTCCGATGCCGCCTTTGCTCGTCCCATGTACCGCAAATGGGCAACAGCCACCAATCATTCCAACAGCTACCTGTTCCTGCACAAGCCTATCTTCGCCCGCACCCATTCGGGGGCGACGGCCACTGTACCCTATTCCCAAGGCGGCATGACCGTCATTTCCGGCGGTCGCCTCATGACGGGCACGGTAGAGGCCGGTGCGGTCAACACCAACAGCTTCAATGCCTCGGGGCTGGCGGTGTTCGGCGGCGACCTGAAATCGGCCAACTATGCCGAGAGCGGCGGCAAGGCGACTGCCGGGTTCAAGTTGCAGCAGGACGGCACCATCAAGGCGATGAAGGTCATCGCCACCGATGCGGTGCGGGACAACGCGATCACAACGACCTACATTTCATCTGGGACAGGCACTCAGTCGATCTCTATGAGTGCCCTACCGAACAACGCTACCGTTACGATATTGGCCATGGCCAATGCAAAGGTCGTCAATAGCGGAGGCGCTCCGAAAAATGGATACCTGCGCATTTATCGGGGGGCAACCCAACTGCGATCATCACCTGCCGTTACTGCGGTCGACAGATCACCGACCACCAACACGCAGGAACGAAACATAACTCTTTCGGTATCCGAAGCGCAATATGCCGGAAACGTCCCTACGTATTACGCTAAGTTGGAAGGTGACGCCGATACCAACGAGACCATCACGATGTTGATTTTGGTTACTTACAAGTGAGAACAAGATGATCCAATTTACAACTTACGATCTGAACACTGGGCGCATCCTGTCCACCAAACAGGTTCGCAGCGTTGAGGAAGTTGCGCTGAACACTCCCACAGGACAGGGATGCGTTCCCGCGCACTATGAGTCCAAAGATCACTATGTTGTGGACGGGGCGGCTATGCCTCGCCCAACGATCTCACCCATGACGGGCGCGACATACGACCTGTCCACGCTACCGACAGGGGCCAAGCTGATCATTACTGATCCGGTGAAGCACGAAACGGAAGTGGCCGCTCAGAATGATACGCTGAAGCTGGTGGATGCTGGCGCCTACCGTGTCCGCTCGGCAAGCCCGTTCCCGTGGATTGATTTTGATACCACCGTGGAGGTTTCGGTATGATCCAGATTGGCATCAACCGGGCCAAAGAGCGAGCCGATCTACAGGCTCAGATCAATGCCGAGCGCGATCTGCGCATCGCCGCCGGGTTCATGTTCAATGGGCACGTTTTCGACTTCGACCCCGACAGCAAATCCCGTATTACTGGGGCGGCGACACTGGCAGGCTTTGCCATAGGGCAGGGTGCGCAAGCCAATGACTACCGTTGGCACGGTGGCTCGACCGACTTTGTTTGGATCGCGCAGGATAACACGGCGGTTCCGTTCGATGCGCAGACGATGTTCGCCATGGGGCAGGCGGCAGCAGAACACGAACGCGCACATATCTTCGCCGCAAGGGCGCTCAAGGACGCTGATCCTATCCCGGCGAACTTCACCGATAATTCGCACTGGCCGGTGATCGCATGACCGACCGCTCTCGATCCGATCGCGAAGACCCGGCCTGATTTTGCTCCCTGGCATTGTCGTGTCAGGATCGCGGATTGCCAGCATCTCCCCCGCAATAACTGACGCTGTTGATTGATACTCAGCGGGTCGATGCCAGGACCGAAACGAAAAAATTTCCGTCTAAAAGGTGTTGTACGTTTGTCTAAAAGGTAGACCGCCGCTACAGTTTGCCGTGAAATTCTCGTAGTAATTTGAGTATTTTGCAAGGCGATATGGTAGCGGAGGAGGGACTTGAACCCCCGACACGCGGATTATGATTCCGCTGCTCTAACCAGCTGAGCTACTCCGCCACGGTGCGAGCGATTTAGGGGAGTCGGTCAGAGGGGTCAAGGGAGAAAAGCGCCGCCCGGAGCGTGCCGGCCGGCACCCTGCGCAACCATCGCGGCCCGGCGCCGGCACCCGGGGGCGCCCGCGGCCGGTTGTCAGACGGCGCATTCGGCCTCGAGCGCGGGCAATGGCGGGCACGGCAGCACATCCAGCAGGCGGAACACCTGTTCGCGGCAGGCCGGTCCGGGCCAGTCATCGGGGAAATAGGCCGCCGGAAGGTCGGCGTGGCGCAGCACGACCCGGCGCCAGCGATGCACGATCAGGGTGCGCAGTGTCGCGGACTGCAACCGGGTCGGCGCCGGCATCGGCGTCAGGAGATCGGCGGCCGCGACCAGGTCGTCCAGAAGGCTCCGGCAGGCGCGGCACAGATCCGGCGGGCAGACCCGCGATTTCATCCAGTCCGGCACCGCCCGCGGGGTGACGGCGAAGGCCAGGATGTCATCGGTATTGCCCGGCACCGCCCCCGCCCCCAGCGCCACGTTGCGCGCGATGCTGATATGGTTCTCGGTCAGCAGCAGATCGTCGAGCGTCTGGATGCCCGCGGCCTCGTCGGCGATCAGGACATGCCAGTCGGCGGCGGCATCGGGCATGCGCGTGTAGATGCGCGGCGTTACCGCGGCACTTTGCGCACGGCCGAAACCGGTCAGGAAATGCTGGCTTTCGCGGCCCGTGCGCTCGCTTTGCAGCCAGCCATCCTTGCGCAGCCGGTGCAGGGCGACGCGGATCGCCTCGGGCTTGATGCCCATCGGACCGATGATCCGGGTGAGCGCGCCGCCGCTCAGCCGGTCGCCCGATCCCTGCGCCAGATCGCCGAACACCGACACGATGATCGACCAGACCCGCAGGTTCTGCGGATCGGTCAGCCGTTCGACACAGGCATCGAACCATCTGTCCGGATCGTCCTTCATGACGGCACTGTAGCCGCCCCGGTCGGGGGGAGCCATCCATTTCATCCGTATTTCAAGGGATTGCCAGGCCGTTGGCCGGCCGGCACGACTGTCTCAGATTTCCTTGCGCGCGCGCAGGGCGGCGGAAATCGTACCGTCGTCGAGATAGTCGAGCTCGCCCCCGATCGGCACGCCCTGGGCCAGCGAGGTCAGCCGCACCCGGCCCTGTAGCCGATCGGCGATGTAATGCGCGGTGGTCAGCCCGTCCACCGTCGCGTTCAGCGCCAGGATCACTTCGCTGACGGCCTCGGTCTCGACCCGGTCGATCAGCCGCGGAATGCGCAGATCCTCGGGGCCGACCGCATCCAGCGCCGACAATGTGCCGCCCAGCACATGATAGCGCCCCTTGAACACGCCGGCCCGTTCCATCGCCCACAAATCGGCCACGTCCTCGACCACGCACAATTCGCCCGTGCCGCGTTTGTGCGAGGCGCAGATATCGCAGATATCGGCGGTGCCGACATTGCCACAGTTCAGGCATTCCCTTGCCGTGTCGGCCACAAGGCGCATCGCATCGGCCAGCGGCCCCAGCAGCAGCGTGCGCTTGCGGATCAGGTGCAGCACCGCGCGCCGCGCCGAACGCGGCCCGAGACCGGGCAGGCGGGCCATCAGGTCGATCAGGGCGTCGATGTCGCTGTTGCTGCTCATGAGGCTTTCAGGGGGGCGATGGCCGCGCGGGTCGCGAAACGCCGCGGGCCCGGCTTGCCAACCCGCCTGTTGCGTCGCGCCCGTGCTTTCAGAACGGGAGCTTCATGTCCTTGGGCAGGCCCATGCCTTCGGTAAGCTTGCTCATTTCCGCCTGCGCCGTGTCGCTGGCCCTGGCCTGCGCGTCCTTGATCGCGGCCAGGATCAGATCCTCGACCACTTCCTTGTCGTCGGCATTGAAAATCGACGGGTCGATATCGAGCGATTTCAACTCGCCCTTGGCGGTGCAGGTCGCCTTGACCAGCCCGGCGCCGGATTCGCCGGTGATCATCATGTTGTGCATGTCTTCCTGCAACTGCGCCATCTTGGTCTGCACTTCCTGCGCGGCCTTCATCATCTTGGCCATGTCGCCAAGCCCGCCTAGTCCCTTCAGCATGTGAAATCTCCTTGTCTGCCTGCCCCAACAGATACGCGCGCGCCCGACCGCTCACAAGGGGGCGGGATGGGAAGGGCGTGTCAGTCGTCCTCGAACGGATCCCATTCGTCTTCGACTTCGGGCAGGGCCTCGGCCTCGGCCGAGGCGGCGATCTCTTCGGGCGTGCGCACCGAAACGATGCGCGCCTTGGGAAAGCGCAGCAGAACCGCGCGCACCAGCGGATGTTCCCCGGCCTGCGCCTTCAGCGCATTCTCGCTCCGGTCGCGTCGTTCGGCGATGGTGGCGGCCCCGCCCGAGGCCACGACACTGATCGCCCAGCGGTTCCCGGTCCAGATCTGCAACCGCGCGCCCAGCCTGTGGGCGAGGTCCGCGGGTGCCCCGTCGGCGGGTTCGAACTCGATCCGCCCCGGCTGGTATGACACCAGCCGCACACCGGTCTCGACCTCGACCAGAAGCTTGACGTCGCGGTTGGCGCGGATCAGGTCGACCACCCGGTCAAACGTGGCAAACCTGGCCAGCGAGGTTTCGGCATCCGCCGCGAGCGCAGCGACGGGCGCCCGCCCGCCCCCCTGCACCGCAGTCGGGGCCGCCGATACCGCCGCCCCGGCGCCGGGCGATGATGCGCCCTGCGCCGGTCTGCCGCCTTCCGGCCCCGGCCCGGGCGGCGGCGGCGGCGCGTCCTGCAACCTGCGGATCAGATCCTCGGGCGTGGGCAGGTCGGCGACATGGGTCAGCCGGATCACCGCCATCTCGGCGGCCATCATCGCGTTGGGCGCGGCCGACACCTCTTCCAGCGCCTGCAACAGCATCTGCCACATCCGCGCCAGCACCCGCATCGGCAGGGCGGCGGCCATCGCGGCGCCGCGGGCGCGTTCGTCGGGCCCGACGGTCGGATCCTCGGCGGCGTCGGGCGTTATCTTGACCACCGACACCCAATGCGTGATCTCGGCCAGATCGCGCAGAACCGCCAGCGGATCGGCGCCTTCGCCATATTGCGCGCCCAGTTCGGCCAGCGCACCGGCGGCATCGCCCTTCAGGATCAGGTCGAACAGATCCAGCACGCGGCCGCGGTCGGCCAGACCCAGCATCGCGCGCACCTGCTCGGCCGTGGTTTCCTCTGCGCCGTGCGAAATCGCCTGATCCAGCAGCGAGGTCGCGTCGCGCGCCGAGCCTTCGGCGGCCCGCGTGATGAGCGCGAGTGCGTCTTCGGCGATCCGCGCCCCCTCGGCCGCCGCGATGCGGCGCAGCATGGCCAGCATGTCCTCGGGTTCGATGCGGCGCAGATCGAACCGCTGGCAGCGCGACAGCACCGTCACCGGCACCTTGCGGATCTCGGTGGTGGCAAAGATGAACTTCACATGTTCGGGCGGCTCTTCCAGCGTCTTGAGCAGCGCGTTGAACGCGTTCACCGACAGCATGTGAACCTCGTCGATGATGTAGATCTTGTAGCGCGCGCTGGCGGCGCGATAGCGCACCGAATCGATGATCTCGCGGATATCGCCGACGCCCGTGCGGCTGGCCGCGTCCATCTCCATCACGTCGACATGGCGGCCCTCCATGATCGCCACGCAATGTTCGCATTGGCCGCAGGGTTCGGTCGTGGGGCCGCCCTGCCCGTCCGGGCCGATGCAGTTCATGCCCTTGGCGATGATGCGCGCCGTCGTCGTCTTGCCGGTGCCCCGGATGCCGGTCATGATGAAGGCCTGCGCGATGCGGTCGGCGGCAAAGGCGTTTCTGAGCGTGCGCACCATGGCATCCTGCCCGATCAGATCGGCGAAGGTCTCGGGCCGGTACTTGCGGGCCAGTACCTGATAGCGGGCTGGTGTGGTTTCGCTCATGTCTGCTCTGCCGGATTCGTCCTGAGCCCGCAGCCTAGAGGATCCGTTCGGATCAGGCCAGTTCCGGCGGCCGCTTTCCCGCCTTGCCGCTTCGTGACGCCGGCGGCACCATCGCGGGCTTACAATGGCCGGCGTCCCGTGGGATGCTGGCGCGCACAGAAGGGAGAAAGCACATGTCCGTTGTCGCCTACGAACGCGATGGCCGCATCGCCCGGATCGCCCTGAACCGGCCCGAAGTGATGAATGCGATCGACGACGAGATGCCGGGCGAACTGGCCGCCGCCGTCGCCCGGGCCGATGCCGACCCCGGCATCCACGTCATGATCCTGTCGGGAAACGGGCCGGCCTTCTGCGCCGGCTACGACCTGACATTCTATGCCGAGGCCAACGGGTCGAACAACGTGACCCAGGACATGCCCTGGGATCCGATCAGGGATTACCGCTTCATGTGGGCCAACACGCAGCATTTCATGGCGCTGTGGCGGGCGGTCAAGCCGGTGATCTGCAAGGTGCATGGATTTGCCGTCGCCGGCGGGTCGGACATCGCGCTTTGCGCCGATCTGACGATCATGGCCGAGGATGCGCAGATCGGATACATGCCGGCCCGCGTCTGGGGCTGTCCGACAACGGCGATGTGGGTCTACCGGCTGGGCGCCGAACGGGCCAAGCGCATGCTGTTCACCGGCGACAGGATCACCGGGCGCGAGGCTGCCGACATGGGGCTGGTGCTGAAGGCGGTGCCGGCAGACCGGCTGGATGACGCGGTCGAGGACCTTGCCGCGCGCATGGCGACGGTGCCCGTCAACCAGCTGGCGATGCAGAAACTCGTCATCAACCAGGCCATCGAACAGACCGGGCTGATGCAGACCCAGCGGCTGGCGACGATATTCGACGGCATCACGCGGCACAGCCCCGAAGGCATCAATTTCAAGACCCGCTCCGAATCCGTGGGCTGGAAACAGGCCGTGACCGAACGCGATCAGGGCACCTGGGACTGGACCGCGAACGAGGAACTTCCCAAACGCAACCGGTGATCGCCGCGCGGCCGGATGCGCCGCGCCCGGGGTTCACCGCGCCGCACCCGACCCCAAACCCGGTTTCCAGACCGGGGATTGCGCGCTAGCCTGTGGCGGACCCGGCAGACGGGGCACCAGCAGACGGGGCGCAAACGGAGCCACGGCCGGATGAACAGGATCGTATCGGCATTCGGCGGCAGCGGCCTCATGGCGCGGGTGTTGCGCAGCGCCTCCTGGCTGATGCTCAGCTATGGCGGCAGCCAGGCGCTGCGGCTGGCATCCAACCTCATCCTGACCCGCATCCTGTTTCCCGAAGCCTTCGGGCTGATGGCGCTGGTAAGTCTCGTCACGGTCGGTCTGGCGATGTTCTCGGATATCGGGCTGGGCCCGGCCGTCACCCAGAACCCGCGCGGCGACGATCCCGACTTCCTCGATACCGCCTGGACGGTGCAGGTGATCCGGGGGCTGTGCCTCTGGGCCGCGACCGGGGCGCTGGCCTGGCCGGTCGCGGCGTTCTACGGCGAACCCCGGCTGGCGCTCTACCTGCCCATCGCGGGGGTCGCGCTGGCGGTCTCGGGCTTCAATCCGATGCGTATCGAAACCGCCTACCGCCACCTGCTGCTGGGCCGGGTGACGGCGCTGGAACTGCTGAGCCAGTTCATCGGCATCGCGGGGATGGTGGTGCTGGCACTGCTGACCCGGTCGGTGATGGCCCTGGTGGCCGGGGCGGTGTTGCAGGCGCTGGCGCGGCTGGTGCTGACGCATCTGTTCCTGCCCGGGCGCGGCAACCGCTTTCGCTGGGAAGCGGCGGCGGCGCACGAACTGGTGCATTTCGGCAAATGGATCTTCTTCTCGACCGCCTTCTGGTTCGTCTCGAGCCAGGGCGACCGGGCGATCCTGGGCAAGTTCCTGACGCTGGATGCGCTGGGCCTTTACAATATCGGCTATTTTCTTGCCAGTTTCCCCTATCTTCTCGGGCTGGCGGTCAACCAGCGGCTGATGATGCCGATCTATCGCGACCGCCCGGCCGGCGCCTCGCCGGAAAACTACCGCAAGCAGCGCCTGCTGCGCTGCGCCCTGTCGGGCGGCATCATGGGTCTGCTGGCCGTCATGGCGCTGGCCGGGCCGGCGCTGATCGACCTGCTTTATGACGCACGCTATGCCGCGTCGGGCGCGATCGTCACGCTCATCGCCTGCGCGCTGACACCCTCGGTCATCCTGATGACCTATGACCAGGCGCCGCTGGCCGCCGGCGACAGCCGCGGCTATTTCGTGTACTCGGCGGCGCGGGCCCTGGCGCAGGTGGCGCTGATCCTGGCGGGCGCTATCCATTTCGGGCTGGCCGGGGCCATCGTGGCCATGGGCCTGTCGATGATTGCCGCCTATCCGGTGCTGATCTGGCTGTCGCGCCGGCACCGGGTCTGGGACGGCTGGCACGATCTGGGCTTTGGTCTTCTCGCCGCGGCGCTGAGCTTGGCGGCGGTCTGGCTGCACTGGGACCGCATCGCCATGATGGTGGCGGCCACGGCCTGACCGGCGGCGGGGTCAGGCGGTCGAACGGCCCGGTCCGCCGCGCCGGCGCCTGCGGCGTCCGAACCAGCCGCGCCGGTGCGGCGCCGTATCCATGACCGGCACCGACACCACCGGCCTGATCCCGGTTTCGCGCTGCATCTGCGCCGCCGTGCGGATCACCGGGTTGCGCAGCTCGACCGCGAAGGCCAGCGCGAAGGCCGCCAGCACGCTCAGCCCGCCGCCCAGCACGGCGATCTTCTTTCGGCTGCCCGTCACGGGATAGTCGGGCAGTTCGGCGGGTTCGATGACCGTGAGCCGTTCCGACTGGCGCTGCTCCTCCAGACGGAACCCGACCTCGGCTTCGGCGCGGCGCGCCGAAATGCTGTCCAGCTGGCTGCGCATCTGGGTCAGCCGGCGCTCGTAGACGCCAAGCTCGCGCTCGATGTCGGGCGAGGTTTCGATGGATTTCTCAAGCTCGGACTTGCGGTCGACAAGAAGCTGGCGCTGCGCCTCCACGGTGGCAAGCTGTTCGGCAAGATCGGCCCGCAGGCGTTGCGCCGTGGCAATACGCTGCGTGTCGTCGATCTGGGCGGCGGCGCGCTGGATGCGGATTCGTTCGCGCTCGATCCCCAGAAGCACCTCGTTCAGGGTTGCGATCTCGGAGCGGCGGAACTCGATGCTGCCCGGCAGCGTCAGGTCGTGCTTTTGCCGGAACGCCACGACCTCGGCCTCCAGTTCGGCGATATCCCCGGCCATGCCCTTTTCGCGGGCCTCCAGGAAAGCCAGCGTCTCGCGCGCCTGCTCGATCCGCGTCTGGCGGCTTAGCCGGAGGGTGCGCTGCGCGAACTCATGCGCGACCTGTTGGGCCTGTTCGGGGGTGGGCATCCGGGCCGAAATGGTCACGACCGACATCGACCCGTCCTCGGAAGTGCCCTCGCGGGCCGCCGCCACGCCCTCGACACGGACCGAATTGCGCAGCAATGCCACGCGCTCGCTGGGTTTGAGGCCGGGAAGGTCGGAATAAAGCCCGAACTTCACGATGACCTCATGCAGGCTGTCACGCGCCATGAGGCGCTGTTCGATCAGTTGCAGACGCCGCGCCGCCGAGCCTTCGACGGTGGATTTCGCCAGATCGTCGGAAATGCGCGGCTGCGCCACCTGAATGACCTCGGATGCGCGGTAGGCATGCGGCCGGCCCAGCGCGTACCAGACCGACAGGATACAGCCCGCAAGCGTGACAAGCACGATCAGGCCCGCGCGGCGGCGAACGAAATCAATGAAATCGTCGAGTGAATAGATCGGTCCCATTTGCCGCCTTCCGGTTCTGCGCAGCCCCCGAGCGCGCCCCGGCCCGCCGATGAAAGCCCTCGGGCGCGGGGCAGGATACACCACATCATGCGGGCGAGACTATGGCGTTTCGGGGGTTTCCTGCCGGTTCACGCGTTGGCCGGGTCGGCCCCGGCGCGGCGCGCCCGGTTCAGCACCACGCCAAGCAGGCGGCTCTGGCCGTCGAGAACCCTTTCGCAGGCTTCGATATGCGCCGCCGTGGTGCTGGCCGCGTCGCTCACCAGCAACACGCCATCGACCTGGGGCAGGAACGCGGCAAGATCGTCATGTGCCAGAACCGGCGGCAGATCGAAAAGCACGACGCCGGGGCGCAGCGCAGTCGTCATCCGCTCCAGCGCGCGGGCGGTGCGCGGGTCGTGCATCCGTTCGGAGGCATCGTGTTCGGGCCGCCGGGCAAGACCCAGCGCCAGGGTATCGCTGATCCGCAGCAACTGGTCGCGGACCGCAACCTCGCCGGCCAGGAACCCGCGCATGTCGCCGATGCCGGGCATGGCCAGCGCCGCCCCGATGCCGGGGGCGCGCATGTTCATGTCCATCAGCACGGTCCGGCTGCCGGGGATGCGGGCGAGGCTGAGCGCCAGGTTGACCGCGGTAAAGGTGGCGCCGCATCCCGCCGTCGGCGCGGCGATGGCGATGCGGCTCCAGCCGTGGTCGCGAAGCGCCTGCAACAACCGCGTGCGCAACAGGTCGAAGGCCGCCGCCGCCGGGTCGTCGCGATGCAGGTTGACCAGCGGCGCGCTTTCCATTTCCAGCCTGCGGATGCTGGGCGGCACCAGTTGCAACTGCGCCCACTCGTCCTCGATCCGGGCCGGCAGGTTGTGCGGTATGTCGACATCGGACAGCGGCGCATGGCGGTCGCGATGCAGCGCCTTGCGGCGAAATCGTTTGAACCCTTGCCGGTTCATTTCCGGCTGATCACTCCGGCCGCTCGCCAACAGCGCCGCCCCGCCGGCCTGTGCGCCGGATTCGCCGGCGTGGAAGTCCTTCATCCATTCCCCCCGGATCCTGTCGTGGCAGACCGCGCCCGCGGTTCATCCGCAGACCAGGTCCGCGACCGGGCCGCAACCTGGCACCGCGTCATCTTCAATACCCCGTGCGGCGGATGACGACGCCTATCGTTCTGACGAGCAGAACCAGATCGCCCCACAGCGAAAGCGTGCCGAAATACGCCGCATCGACCCTGGCGCGGTACGAGAACGCCTCATCGTTGCGCGCCGACACCTGCCACATGCCGGTGATGCCGGGCCTCAGCGCGAAATACGCCGCCGCATCCCCGTAGATAGAAAGCTGGTCGGGCATCATCGGGCGCGGCCCGACAAGGCTCATGTCGCCCTTGAGCACGTTCCACAGCTGCGGCAGTTCATCCAGCGACGACGCCCGCAGGAAGGCGCCGATGCGGGTGATCCGCGGGTCGTGCTTGAGCTTCTGGGTGCTGTCCCATTCCCGGCGAAGCGCGGGGTCGGCCCGCAGATAGCTGTCCAGGTGCGTTTCGGCATCGCGCACCATGGTGCGCAGTTTCCAGATCGAGAACGATGCCCCGCCCCGGCCCAGCCGCGGCTGGCGGTAGAATGGCTGGCCACCCTCGATCCACAGCGCCAGCGCCGCCACAAGCACGACGATCGCCGCTACCGGCAGGCTCAGCAGAACCAGCAGGATATCCAGGCCCCGCTTGCCCGCGCCGGCGTACCAGCGATGCGGCGAAGGCTGCTGCCTTGCTGTCTGACCCGCAACAAAGGCGTTCGGTGCGGCACCGGTGACCGGCCCGTTGCGATTCGCCGGATACGGCAGCACCAGATTCACCGGCCCGCCTATGATCCGATAGATTGTCGCATCCCGCGACATCGAGAATGCGAATCGATCCCGTGCGAAACTCTTCATGAATGTCCCCGTTTAACCTTCCGCCGGACAGGTCCGGCGCTGACGCGCAAAACGCGCCATACAAACCACCAATGACGGGTCCCGGGCATGGCAGCGCCCCGGATATATCGGCTTCCAGGGATCAAGAGTCCGGCTGTTCACCGGACCCCCCGGTTGACCCGCGGCAACATCATAACGCATTTGCGCCCAGAAATCGCCACGATTCAAGATACCACGGAGTATGGATATTATAATGCACTCTGCGAGAACAGATTGTTTCCGTTTGAAATGCCTCGAAAATCCTTGGGTTTCACCAACCGGCTACGAAACGATCTGCCGGACTTCGCAGGTATTGTTTCCAATTTCGCAACCAGAGCCTGGCGAGAATCACCCACCTGCCGTCCGGCCGATCCTGGCAGGATTGTGGTGATGATCGGGCGCCGCCGTCAGGACCTTGCGAAGATCACCGAGAATCCGGACGCTACGTCGTATTCTCCGGGGCCGGTCGGCGCGACCTGCGCCGGACTGGAATCCGCCGTCACGGCGGTCGATGCCGGTCAGGCGATCTTCAGCGAGGTTCCCTCGCGCTGGATGTCCAGAAAGGCGTTCATCGCGGCATCGAAGTTTCGCGTCAGCGGGGCCGTGATTCTCGACTGGGCGGAAAAATAGCGCCCGACCTTGAGAATTTGCGCCGCGAACTCGGGATGCACCCCGGCATCGTCGTATTCGCGCACCCTTTCCTTGGACAGCCAGCCTCGGCGCTTGGCTTCCTTCACAATCAGGCGGAACCGCTGCACGGTGTGGAAGGTGATGTAGACCGACATGTAATGCAGATAGTCGGCGATGTCGTGGCCGGTGCCCGCATCGTAGGCGTCGATCATCACATCGACCATGTCCTCGGGCGCGACCGGCCAGGCTTCGTCGCCGATCAGCCAGGCGAAATCCTCGGCGCCGTGGCGCATCCCGGAATACTCGAAGTCGAACCAGCGCAGCCGGTCGTCGGTGCCGATCGCGGCATTGCCCGACCGGCAATCCCATTTCACGAACTGCGCGCCGGGCTGCGCGATGGCGGCACAGGCGGCGTCCGGGTCGAAACGGCTGGAAATTCCGCCGGAATAGGGTTGCAGGGCCGCCACCGCATTCACGAAATTCCCGACCCAGCCGGCATCGGCGCCCAGATGCGGCATCATCTGCGCCAGCTGGGTGCGCCGCGCCGCATTCTGGAACCGGAAAATCGCCGCCACCGCCTGCGCCGCCAGGTCGATCTGTCCGGCGTCGTCATGGCGCATGATCTCCTGGTTCAGCCGCCGGGTGCCGACATCGGACTGGAACAGGATCTCGTCCGCCACGCCCAGGCATTTCGGCACGTCATCGCAATGCGCGCTCAGGCTTTCCAGAACGAAGGCTTCCATGTGAGTCCGCCGAAAGCTGGGGCGCAGGGTCGCGATCACGCTGTGATCGTCGAAATGCACGCGAAAGCTGGACCGGCCCTCGCCGCCCGGGGCGGTGATCCGCTCCACCCGCTCGCCGAAATGGCTTTCGGCGCTTTCCACGATCCGCGCGACGTGATCCTGTAGGGCAGTGCTGGTCACTTTCTCACCTCGTTTGACGGACGGCAGGCGCCCCCGGGCGCCGAAACGGCATGACGGCAAACCTCCCGGGCAGGGACGTTAACAACGAAATCTGGCAATTTTGAGGACGGCCAATCGCGTTCCCCGGACCCGCCCCCTGCCTTGGCCCATTCGGTTCGCATCGCGGATATGTCACCGGTCGCGCCGGATGCCCAGCGGCGCGCCGATCTGGACAGCCGCGGGCAGGCCGGCATGATCGGCCCGCATCCGCGCGAAACGGCGCAGGGCCCAGCCGGGATAGGGCGCGGGGCGGCCGCTGCCGTGATCCACGTTCATCACCATGACCTCCTGCGTCGCACAGGTGGCCCCGGTGGCGTCGGCCACCATGGAGGCGAACAGGTGCAGCCGCTTGGCATCGTGATCCAGCAGGCGGAACCGCACGGCGAACCGGGCGCCCTCGAGCAGTTCGGCCAGGAAATGCAGATGCGACTGCACCACATAGGGCCCCTGCCCGGCGGCCTTCACGAACTCAACCCCGATGCCCAGATGATCCGACAGCACCACATCCAGCGCCTGATCGAAGGCGATGCCGTAATACCCGACATTCATGTGCCCGTTGTAGTCGATCCATTCCGGCGCGACGCGGCGACCGCCGACTTCGACAGGGGCCGGGTATGGCCCGTCATGGCCGGTGGGTGGGGTATCCGTCATCGCGTTGCTGGCCTTTCCCGGCGGTTGTCGCGCATATTCTGACCGGTCCGGGCGCGATCGCCAAGACCGGCGGTTGAAATCCGCCGCGCGCGGGGGAATGCTTGGCCGCGAAACGCCTGCCGACCGCACGCGAAAAGGAGCCATGGAGATGGACGAAATCTACCTGCGTCACGACGCCACCGGCCTGGCCGCCCTGATCGCGGCGGGCGAGGTGACGGCGGGCGAGATGCTCGACGCGGCGCTGGCCCGGGTCGAGGCGCTGAACCCGGCGCTGAACGCCGTGGTGCATCTGCGCGATGATGTGGCGCACGACGCGATCCGCGCCGGACTGCCCGAGGGGCCGTTTCGCGGCGTGCCCTTCCTGCTGAAGGATCTGGGGGCCGAAGCGGTGGATTTTCCCACCAGCAACGGCTCCAAACTGACGGCCGGCCAACGCTGGAGCCATGATTCCGAGATCTTTTTGCGGATGCGCGCCGCCGGTCTCGTGACCTTCGGGCGCACCGCATCGCCCGAATTCGGCATCGGCGGCGTGACCGAAGCGCAGGTCTATGGCGGCCCGACCCGCAACCCGTGGAACACCGGGCACACCTCGGGCGGCTCGTCGGGGGGCGCGGGGGCTGCGGTGGCGTCGGGCATCGTGCCGGTCGCGCATGGGTCGGACGGCGGCGGCTCGGTGCGCATCCCGGCATCCTCCTGCGGGCTGGTGGGCTTCAAGGCGACGCGCGCGCGCATGCCCGACGGGCCGATGTCCGGCGAAGGCTGGGCCGGGATGTCGATCGACGGCTTCCTGAGCCGCAGCCTGCGCGACACCGCCGCGCTGCTGGACGCCACGCAAGGGCCGGATCTGGGCGCGCCCTACTGGCCGCCGCCATTGCGCGGCACCTATCTGGGCGCGATGCAGGCGCCGCCGGGACGCCTGCGAATTCGTTTCAGCACCCGCACGCTGGGCGGCGGCGCGATCCATCCCGAATGCGTTCAGGCGGTCGAGAACGCGGCCCGCCTGCTGGACGGCCTGGGCCATGAGGTCGCCGAGTTCTCGCCGCCGCCGGGGCTGGCCGTCGAGGCGATGATGCACGCCTGGACCCGGATCGTTGCCTGCGGCACCGCGCTGAACGTGCGCGAGATCCTGGCCGGCGCGGCCCTGGATCCGGCGCTGGTCGAGGGCGTGACGCGCGGCGCCATCGCCTATGCGCAAACCCTGTCGGGCGCCGACTACCTGGCCGCGGTGGGCGAAATCCACGCCTTCGGACGGCGCATGGCGCGGGTGTTCCTGGATTGCGATGTGCTGCTGAGCCCGACCCTGGCCGAGCCGCCGGCAAAGGTCGGGCGGCTGAAGCCCGACAACGAGGATTTCGTGGCCTACCGGACCGGCAAGGGCGGCATGTTCGAATACTCGCCCTTCACCGCGATCTTCAACGCCAGCGGCCAGCCGGCGGTGTCGCTGCCATTGCATTGGAGCGCATCCGGCCTGCCCGTGGGCGTGCATCTGGCGATGGCGTTCGGCGAGGACGAACGGCTGATGTCGCTGGCTGCGCAGATCGAAACCGCCGCCCCCTGGGCCGCGCGCCAACAGCGCCTTGTCGAGGCCGGCGGCGTGATTTCGCCCTGATCCGCGCGGCTGCGCCCGGGGCGGCGCGGCCTTGAACACCGCCCGCTTTTCCCGTTTGCTTGCAAGGCATGGCTCGGGGGCGTCTGATGGTCAAGAACACCTTTTCGGTAAGGAACCTGCGCAAGGTCTATGGCGAGGGCGAGGCCGCGGTCCATGCGCTGCGCGGCGTCGATCTGGACATTCCCGAGGGCGAGATCGTGGTGCTGCTGGGCCCGTCGGGCAGCGGCAAGTCGACGCTTCTGAACATCATCGGCGGGCTGGACCGGGGCAGCGACGGCCAGGTGTTCTTTCGCGACCGCGAACTTTCGGCGATGAGCGACGCCGAACTGACCCGCTATCGGCGCGACCATGTCGGGTTCGTCTTCCAGTTCTACAACCTGATGCCCAGCCTGACCGCGCATGAGAACGTCGAACTCGTGACCGAGATCGCCCGCGACCCGATGGACCCCGACGAGGCGCTGGCGCTGGTCGGGCTGGACAAGCGCGCCGATCATTTCCCCGCGCAACTGTCGGGCGGCGAACAACAGCGCGTCGCGATCGCGCGGGCGGTGGCCAAACAGCCCGACGTCCTGTTCTGCGACGAACCCACCGGGGCACTGGACAGCGCGACGGGGCGCGCGGTTCTCAACGTGCTGAAGGACGTCAACGAAACCCTGGGCGCAACGGTTCTGATCGTCACCCACGCCGCCGCGCAGGCGGCCATGGCCGACCGCGTGGTCCGGTTCGCCGACGGCGAGGTCCGCGAGGTCAGCGTGAACGAGACCAAGCTGACGCCGGAGGAGATCGAATGGTAGGGCGCCCGTGTCTGCGCTGAACCGCAAGCTGATGCGCGATCTGTGGCGCATCAAGGGGCAGGCCATCGCCATCGGCATGGTGATCGCGGTGGGCGTTCTGATGCTGGTGATGATGACCGGGCTGGTGGCGTCCCTGGAAGAGACGCGGCGCGCCTATTACGAACGCTACCGCCTGGCCGACGTGTTCGCGCCCGTCGCCCGCGCGCCCCGCCACCTGCTGCCCGAACTGCGCCTGATCCCCGGGGTCGCGACCGCCGTGACCCGCGTGACCGGCAGCGCCCTGATCGACCTGGACGGAAGCGGCCTGCCGGTGCAGGCGCGGGCGATATCGCTGCCCGACCTGCACGCGCCCGACCTCAACGCGATCCACCTGACCGACGGCCGCATGGTCGAACCCGGCCACCCCGACGAGGCGGTGATACTGAACAGTTTCGCCCGCGCCCGCGGGCTGCGCCCCGGCGACCGGCTTGACGTGACGATGAACGGCTTCCGGCGCACCGTCGAGATCGTGGGGTTCGCCCAGTCGCCCGAGTTCCTCTATTCCACCGCCCCCGGCGAAATCGTCCCCGACGACGCGCGCTTTGCGGTCCTCTGGATGAGCCGCACCGCCCTGGAAGCGGTGTTCGACATGCAGGGCGCCTTCAACGAGGCGCTCATGGCGCTGGGCCGCGGCACCGACCCGCAGGCGGTGATCGCCGCCGCCGACCGGCTGCTTGACCGCTATGGCGGGCTGGGCGCCTACGGGGTGGCCGATCTCGGCTCGAACCGGTTCATCAGCGAGGAAATCAACGGTCTGCGGCAATCCACCGGCACCGTGCCGCCGGTGTTCCTGGCGGTTGCCGCCTTCCTGCTTTATATCGTGATCAGCCGCATGGTGCAGTCCGAACGCGAGGAAATCGGCCTGATCAAGGCGTTCGGCTATACCGACTGGGAAGTGGGCGGGCACTATTTCAAGCTGATCCTGGCGATCGCGGCCGGCGGTGCGGTGGCCGGCTGCCTGATGGGCATCGCCGCCGGGCGGGCGATGGTCGATCTCTATCTGATCTACTACAAGTTCCCGTTTCTCGTGTTCCGCCTCGATGCGACATCGTTTTTGTCGGGGTTTCTCGTCAGCATCCTGTCGGCCTCGGCTGGCGGCCTGCTGGTGCTGCGCCGGGTCTTCGCGCTTGGCCCGGCCGAGGCGATGCGCCCCGCCGCGCCGGCCGACTACAGCCGCACGGGCCGCTTTCGCGGCGCCGCCCGGCGGTTGCTGGATCAGCCGACGCGCATGGTGCTGCGCCGCCTGACACGGGCGCCGGGGCGCATGGCGGGTGCGGTGGCCGGAATCGCCGCCGGGGTGGCGCTGTCGGCTTCCATGGCCTCGATCCTGTCCAGCTTCGACGACATGATCGAACTGACCTTCGCCGTGACGGATCGCGGCGATCTGACCGTGACCTATGCCCAACCGATCGAAGCGCGCAGCGCCTTCGACCTGCAAAGCCTTCCCGGCGTGATCGAGGTCGAACCGGTTCGCATAGTCCCGGCGATTTTGCGCAACGGGCTGAACAGCTATCGCGGCGCGGTCTTCGGGCTGGTGGCGCAGCCGCGGCTGAACCGCGCGCTGGACAGCGCCCAGGCCCCGATCCCGATGCGCCGGGGCGGCATCATCCTGTCCACCGGGCTGGCAGAGCGGCTGGACATCGGCCCCGGCCAGACGCTGGTGCTGGACGTGCGCGAAGGCCGCCGCCCGCGGATTGAAATTCCGGTGATCGCGGTGGCCGATACGTTGCTGGGATCGCCGGCCTACATGGATATCGAGGCCCTGAACCGGGCGCTGAAGGAACCGCTCAGGGTTTCGGGCGCCTATCTGCGCGTCGACGCGGCCCGGGCCGATGCGCTGTATCGCCGGCTCAAGGCGATGCCGATGGTGGCCGGGGTCAGCCTCAAGGCCGAAAGCCGCGCGGCGCTGAAAGAGACGATGGACCGGGGCGCGGGTTCGACCCGTTTCATCATGGCCCTGGTGGCGGCGATCATCACCTTCGGGGTGATCTACAACGCCGCCCGTGTCGCCCAGGCCGAACGCGCGCACGATCTGGCCAGCCTGCGGGTGCTGGGCTTTTCCCGGGCCGAGGTGGGATTTGTCCTTCTGGGCGAACTCGCGGTGGTCACGCTGCTGGCGCTGCCGCTTGGCGGCGTCGCCGGCT
>JAGRMG010000228.1 GCA_020441385.1 Paracoccaceae bacterium | reverse complement strand
GGTTCAGGTGCCGGAAGGTCGTGTGCCCGATGACCAGCTGGCCGCCCCTGTTCTGGGCGTGCGCGGCCGTGCCCGCGCCAAGCGCCAGTGCCGCCCCCGACGCGCCCATGGTCTGAAGCAGGCGCCGGCGGGACATGCCGCTGATTCGATGGTCAGTCATTGATTCTCTCCCTCTGGTTTGAACGCAGTTGCTCCGACGGACAGGCATCCCCGTCCAGCGGGTATATCGGCCTCTTCAGCCGTTGAAACGGAAACGCGCCATAGTCCGAACTGCACACGCCGGGCCCGGCAATCAGAACGATGTGGCGCGCGATGGGTTCGAACCCGGCGCGGAAATGCTGGCGCGACTTGATCAGCACATAGCGCTTGCGCGCGGGGTCGATGCCGGCATGGCTGAAACAGCCCGCATCGAAGGTTTCCAGCCGCTTTTCGCAGACCAGAAGCTGCATCGCACCGGTATCCAGCACCGCGCAGCGCCCCATGTCGATCATGATGCCCGTCATCATCGGCCCGGTAACGCGGAACTTGCCGTCGGTGATCCGTGTCACCGTGCCCGTCAGGCGCAGCGGGTGGCCCGAAAGCCCAAGTGCCGGCATGTCCGTCTTGCCGCCGATATCCATGGTCACCGTGGCGCCGATACCGGCGCGAATCAGCCCCTCCACGGCTTCGGGGTCGCAGATCGGTCCGGCCGCGACATCCTCCAGACCCTCTTCCAGCACACGCTCGATCACCGCCATCCCGTCCTGGCAGCCGCCCGCCCCGGTGTTGTCGCCATGATCGACCAGGATGATCGGGCCGGCATCCAGCCGCGCGGCCTGGCGGATCGAGTCGTTCATCGGTTCGACCGGATAGACGAAATCGGCCCGCCGGTCCCACGCCATGTCCAGCAGCGACCCGCAAAGCCTGCGGCCCCGGTCGCCTGCCTTGCGGTCGGCAACGACAACCGTCGACAGGCTGGTGTGCGGCGTATCGGCCAGCGGAAAGGACACGAAGATCGACGCGTTCAGGACGTCCCCCGCGCCCTCGGCGGCGATCGCCCGGTCCATGATGTCCTTCATGGGCTGGACCGATGGCGACTGCCGCAGCATGTGGGTCAGCATCGGACGCCGCCCCCAGATCATCACCGGATCGCATTCGCCCCTCAGCGCGGCGAGCAGCGTGCGCATCGCACGCGCACCGGTTTCATACATGTCGACATGGGGATAGGTGCGATAGCCGGTGATGACGGTACTGTTGTCGACCATCGCCGTGGAAAGATTCGTATGATAGTCGAGCGCCACGGCGACCGGCAGATCCGGTGCTTCGGCGCGAATCCGGGCCAGCAGTTCGCCCTCGGCATCGTCATTGTCCTCGCTGACCATCGCGCCGTGCAGATCGAGCAGGACCGCATCGCATCCCTGGCGGACGGATGACAGGATCTCGGCGGCGATATGTTCGAAGGCGTCCTGCGACACGATCCCGCTGGGCGAGGCATTGGCGGCGATCGGCGCGATCAGTTCGGCGCCCTCCTGTTGCGCCGCGTCGATGAATGCGGCCATCGGATAGTTGGTGCCGCGATAGCCCTCGATCGCGTCCTGGCCATAGAGCGGCCCGTTGGTCCAGGAACCGCGGAAGAATGCGGAAAGCGGCGTCCGGATCGGTGAAAAGGTATTGGTTTCATGCCTCATCATCGCCGCCACAAACCGCATTGCACCACTCCTTCCGGCATTATCGTATCGTATCGCGATACTATCAACTTGATTTACGATACTGACGGCTTTCCACATGACTTGTCAATCGTCCATTGACAGGCGCGATCGTGAGCGGCCGGCGTCGCGAGAACTTTCCAAACCGCATGACGACAGCCCGCGCATGTGGCCGAAGCGAATGCTTGACATGGTTCGAATTTTGGCAAATCATCAAAATGTAATACTGGCGTATTGTATATCAATACTGGTATCGGGCGCCACCGCGGCTCCGGATGTTCGCTCGCTCGGAAGCAACCTCATGTGCAAGGCAGGCGCGTTGCCATGGTTTTCCGGTCCGACACCAGGGCTTCGGGTCCATATGATGACCGGCGCCGTGCCGGCACGAAAACCATCAACTAGGGAGAGACATCCATGAACACACGATTTACCGGGCTTACAAGGCGGCGCCTGCTTCAGACCATGGGCGCGTCGGGGGCGGCACTGGCGCTTGGCGCGGGCACGGCCGCGCACGCCCAGAACAGGGGCGGCCAGCTGGTCATCGGGCACACGACCTTCCGGCACCTGAACC
>JAGRMG010000227.1 GCA_020441385.1 Paracoccaceae bacterium | reverse complement strand
CCCATCTGAGCGAGGGCATCGGCAGCACCGGATTTCGAACTGAGATTGCGGTTGCCGTGCTTGGCCACCGGCACCCCCGCGCCGGCCACCACGAAGGCGGTCGCGGTCGAGATGTTGAGCGTGCCCTTGCCGTCACCGCCGGTGCCCACGATGTCCATGGCGCCCGCGGGCGCGCGCACCGCATGGCATTTGGCCCGCATCACCGCCGCGGCGGCGGCGTATTCGTCCACGGTTTCGCCCCGCGTGCGCAGCGCCATCAGAAAGCCGCCGATCTGGCTTGGCGTGGCTTCGCCCTCGAACAGGATGGCGAATGCCGTTTCGGCCTCGGCCCGCGTCAGGGGGCGGTCGGCGGCTGCGTCGATCAGCGGTTTGAGCGCGTCGCTCATGCCGGCACCTTCATCTCGTCCAGGAAGTTGCGCAACAGCGCGTGGCCATGCTCGGAGGCGATGGATTCGGGGTGGAACTGGACACCGTGGATCGGCAGGTCGCGGTGCTGTATCGCCATGACGGTGCCGTCATCGAGCCAGCCGGTCAGGCAGAGGCTGTCGGGCAGGCTGTCGCGGTCGACCACCAGCGAATGATAGCGCGTCGCCTTGATCGGCGCGGGCAGTCCGGCGAACAGGCCGGTGCCGGTATGCCGGACGGTGCCCGTCTTGCCATGCACGATATCGCGGGCCTCAACCACCTTGCCGCCGAAGGCCTGGCCGATGGTCTGGTGGCCCAGGCATACGCCAAGCAGCGGTACGCGCGTCTCTGCCGCCGCCCGGGTCAGGCCAAGGCAGATGCCGGCCTGATCCGGATCGCACGGGCCGGGCGAGAGGAGGATGCCCGCCGGGCGCATCGCCATCGCCTGGTCGACCGTGATCGCATCGTTGCGGACCACGCGGGCCTCGGCGCCCAGTTCACCCAGGTAGTGCACCAGGTTGTAGGTGAAGGAATCGTAGTTATCGATCAGCAGCAGCATGGTGCATTCGCTCAATAGGGGGCTGGCGGCAGGGCGGCCAGGCACAGTATAGTGGTCGCGACATACATGTTCAGGGTTGCGCGGCAGCGTCAAGGGCGCGGGGCCGCGTGCCGGGTTTCGCGTGAATGCCGCCCAGACGGCGGGCGCGGGGCCGCAGGGCGGCAACCGGGGGCAAGTCAGGAAGGGGCACGGCAGCATGCGCGGATTTCTGGGTGGAATCATCTTCGGTCTGGCGGCGGTGATCGCCGGTGCGGCGGCGCTGTCGCTGATGTCGCCCTTGCCGCCGCGCCCCGATGTCTCTGCGGATGCGCCGCAGGCCGGCCCGGGCGCGGCGCCGGGCGGCGACAGCAGCGGCGTCGATGGCGCCGGGCGCGATGCCGACCTGGTCGAGGCGGCGCCCGAGGCCCCGGGCGAACCGGCCGGCGGGCGCGACGATCTGAGTTCGCTTGACGACGCCGACACCGCGCCGGCCGAGAAACCGGCCGTGGGTGCGGCGACCGACGGCATGAAGGATCCGTCCACCCCCCCGGAAGGCGCCGAGGTCGCGCCGGGCGGCGATGCGCCGGTGGCGCCCCAGGCGCCCGCCGGCGCCCCGGCCGCGCCGCAGCCCGATGCGGACGTGGCCGTGACCCCCAGCCAGCCGACACAGCCCGAACCGCCCGCGATGTCCGAGACCGGGTCGGGCTTTGGCGCCACCTTGTCCGAACCCGAACCCGCGCCCGACATGGCGGCCCGGTCCGACAGCCACCCGGCGCAGTCCGATCCCGCCGCGCCGGTCGGCGAACCCCGGGCCGAGGCGGCGCCGACCGCCGCCACCGATCCGGCCGCCCCGCCCGAGGCGGCGGCCCGGCCCGAACCGGCGCCGGGCGATGCGTCGGTCGCGGATACCGCGCCGCCGCCGGCAGGCCCGGCCAAGCCGCCCGCCGAGGAGTCGCAGACTCTGCCGCGCGTCGCGGCCTTGCCGCAGGCCGGCGACGAGGGCGGCGAATCGCGCCCCGGCATCGGCACCCAGGTCGTTCCGCTGACCGAACGCGAGGCGCCCGCCGAACCGCAGGCGGCGCCGCAGGTGCCCGCGATCGAGGCCTTCGCGGCACCCTTCGACGACCCCGGGGACAAACCGCTGATGGCCATCGTCCTGATCGACGACGACCGGTCACTGGGGGTCGAGGCGCTGTCCGAACTGGGCTTTCCCATCAGCGTGGCCATCGACCCGGCCGCGCCCGATGCCGCCGAAAAGATGGCCCGGCACCGCGCTGCCGGGCGCGAGGTGGTGGCGCTGGCCGATCTCCCCGCCGCGGCGAGTGCCCGCGACGCCGAGGTATCGCTGGCGGTCTGGCTTGACACTCTGGGCCAGTCGGTTGCGCTGCTGGAAGGGGATGGTCCGGGCATCCAGGGCAGCCGGGAGTTGTCGGATCAGGTCACGGCCATCGCGGACGCTGCGGGGCGCGGGCTGATCTTTCGCGACAACGGGCTGAACACGGCGCAGAAACTGGCGGCGCGCGACGGCGTCCCGTCGGCGGTGCTGTTCCGCGATTTCGACGGTGCCGGGCAGTCGCCCACCGTGATGCGGCGCTTCCTGGATCAGGCCGCGTTCCGTGCCGGCCAGCAGGGCGCCGTGATCATGCTGGGGCGGGTGCGCCCCGACACGATCTCTGCGCTGGCGCTCTGGGGGTTGCAGGACCGCGCCGAACGCGTGGCGCTGGCGCCGGTTTCGGCCGTTCTGACACGGCGCGCGGCCGAACAATAAGGTCGCGGTCGCGTCACAACGCCCGGTCGATGGCCAGCGACAGCTTGTCCACCACCTCGCCGATCTGGTCCCCGCTCAGGATGAAGGGCGGGGCCAGAAGCACATGATCGCCAAGCCGGCCGTCGCGGGTGCCCGACATGGGATAGCAGATCAGCCCGGCCTCGAAGGCGGCCGCCTTGATCTTGCGCGCCAGCCCCGTGCCCGGGTCGAACGGGGCCCTGGTTTCGCGGTCGGCGACGAGTTCGATGCCGCGAAACAGGCCGCGCCCGCGGATGTCGCCGACATGGGGATGCTGGCCCAGCCGATCCTCCAGCGCCGCCTGCAACCGCCCGCCCATGTCGCGCACCCGCGGGATCAGGCCGCGCCCCAGCAGGGCGGTCACGACCGCCAGGCCCGCCGCGGTCGCCACCGGATGCCCGATATAGGTGTGGCCATGCTGGAAGAACCCGGTGTTCCCCTCGATGGCGCTATAGATCGCCCTTGAACACAGCATCGCGCCGATCGGCTGGTATCCCGCGCCCAGACCCTTGGCGATGCACAGGATGTCGGGCGCGACTCTATCGTGATCGCAGGCGAACAGATGTCCGGTGCGGCCCATGCCGCACATTACCTCGTCGAGGATCAGCAGTACGCCATGGGTGTCGCAAATCTCGCGGATGCGCTTGAAATAGCCCTCGACCGAGGGCACCGCGCCCATGGTGGCGCCGACCACCGGTTCGGCCATGAAGGCCATCACGCTGTCGGGGCCGAGGCGCAGGATCTCGTCTTCCAGTTCCTGCGCCACGCGCTGGCCGTAGTCGAAGGCGCTTTCGCCGCCTTGCCGGTCCATGTATTCGTAGCAGGGCGCGATATGGCTGATATCGATCAGCAACGGCGCAAACTGGCTGCGCCGCCACTGGTTGCCGCCCACCGCCAGCGCGCCCAGCGTGTTGCCGTGATAGCTTTGCCGCCGCGCGATGACGTGCCGGCGCTGCGGCTGGCCGATTTCCAGAAAATACTGCCGGGCCAGCTTGATCGCGGCCTCGGTCGCCTCCGATCCGCCCGAGACGAAAAACACCCGGTCCAGATCGCCCGGCGCGTGTTCGATCAGCAGATCGGCCAATGCCTCGGCGGGTTCGGAGGTGAAGAACCCGGTATGGGCGAAGGCCAGCTTTTCGACCTGCGCCTGCACCGCGGCGATGATTTCGCCATCGCCGTGGCCCAGACAGGACACGGCGGCGCCGCCCGATCCGTCGAAATACCGCTTGCCGTCGGCGTCGATCAGATAGCAGCCCTCGCCGCCCACGGCGACGGGGGGCGGCGATTTGGTGTGGCGGGGAAAGACATGCGACATTTCGGACTCCTTGGCTCAGACGGCTGCGGGCGGGGCGGAAGATTCGGCCTCGGGCGCCGTCCGGCGCGGTGCGAAACCTTCGGCACGGGCCGCGGCGACGAACGCGCGAACCGATGTCGCATTGTCGGGAAACAACGTGCCGTCGGCGGCCTCGATGTTGTTTTCGAACCCGATTCGCACGTTTCCGCCGGCGCGCAGCGCGGCAATCAGACAGTCCGGTTCGGCGCGCCCGAAGGCGCAGGCGGTCCAGATCACCGGCCGCTTCAGCAGATCGAGCATCGGGCCCAGCATGTCGGGCCGTGCCGGGATCGGAGGCGCGTACTGGCCCAGCACCAGTATCACTTCGGGGCGTTCATTGGCGATCACGCCGCGGCTGCGCCAGTCGTGAAAGCGCGCGATGCAGTCGGCTCCGTACAGAATGTGCTGCACGCGCATTCCGGTCTCGCGCGCCAGCGCATAGACCCGGGCCGCGCGCTCGGGGTCGCGCGCCATCTCGCGCACCGCGATGCTGGCGGCACCGGGGCGCAACTCGTCCAGGCAGGCAAGCTGCGCGGAGACATCGTAGATACCACCGGATTCGGTGGTGATCTGGATGTTCATGTCCGGCGCCGTCTCCTCTATCGCGTCCATCGCATCGCGATAGAGCCTGGGATCGAGCGTGTGCTGCCGGTCCGGCCCGCGCACATGAAGGTGAATGGTGTCGGCCCCGGCTTGGAAACAGGCGCGCGCGGTCTCTGCGATCTCCTCGGCGGTGACAGGCAGGGCGGGATGGTCCAACTTGCCGCGCCGGGCACCGTTCGGCGCTACCATGAGGGAATAGGTCTGGGTCATGTCGCATATCTTTCTGTCGGCTTGCGTCCGCCGGGTGAATCCCGCAGACCCTCGCCGCCGATATTGAAGCAATGGCGCGCCACGTCAATTCCGCCCGCGGCGCCGGGCGCGGGCGGCGGGGCGGGCGCGATCGCGCCAGGGCCGGAACTCGGGCATGGTTCTGACACATTTGCCGCCCGAATCGGGCGATTCCATGGCCGACAATCGCGCATTGAGCGATCAATCGGGGCTGTTCCGGCGAATTGGTTCCTGTTGAAAAACGGTTGTGGGCGGAATTGTGACGCTCCACGCACCGCCGCCGCCATGGACTTCGCCACGGCCGGGTGCATTCCATTGTGGCCGAAATCCGAACCAAAACCGGTGAAGTTGGCCCGAAAGCCGGGTTTTCTCGCATGAAATCGGCAATTCGCACGGGTTTTCCCGCCTGATTGAGAAACAGTCCCGTCCCGAACGGCCCAGGGCGCGGGTGTTGAGCGGCCCGCGGGCCGGGGCCGGGAAAGCCGTTCGTAAAACCTGCACCGGATATTTCGCTTTGAGAGATTCGGGCGGATTGCTAGTTTTTTCGTGCCCGACTGGGGGGCGATGTCCGAGGTCGCGGGGGCGGCCGAAAAAATCTGCGTCTGAACGATGCGAAAGGAACCCCGTGTTCCCCGGCGATCGCGTGCCGCGAGTTGGCGCGCGCCGAACCGGTATTGCCGTGATCCGCGCGCGGGCGGGCCGTTGGCCCGGTGTTCTGGTGCGGCCAGCGGCCGGTTGAATGTTTGATCCGCCCCGGCGGTGATGGAGACTGCAATGAACAAGCTTCCCGAACCGCAGGCCGCCCCGATCGTTGCAGGCGATGGTATCGTCGACGGGTCGGGCGGGGATGACAGGATCGACCTGGCCTATGACGGAGACCCGCAGGGCGACCGGATCGACAACGGCGATGCGATCCTGCCGGGGGCCGCGCCCGATGACGACGTGGTCGATGCGGGCGCGGGCGATGACACGATCCGCGCCGGGCAGGGCGACGATATCGTATATGCCGGCAGCGGTTCGGACGTCGTGGGCGGCGAATCGGGCGATGACACGCTTTACGGCGACAGCAACCTGCCCGGCCGCCCGGGGACGCTGCGCGAGAGCTTTCGATGGAAGCTGGCGCCCGACCCGGACGATGGCGGCGAGCTTGATCCCGGCGACGACCTGAGCGGCGGTTTCACCCAGGACACCGGCCATGTGCGCGTTGCCTATTCCGCCCCCTCGCAGTCGCCGGCGGTGGTGAGCGAATTCAGCATCGACCGCGAATTCGTCGATGGGATCGACACGGGCGGCGGCGCGGCCGACCGGTTCAGCGCGCTCGGCTCGGTTCTGAACGGCGCCGGCAACAGCGCCGAATACGATCTGGGCTTTTCCGATCCGGTCTCGAACGTGTGCTTCCGGATCAACGATGTCGACGGGGACGGCGTCGTGCGGGTCATGGCCTGGGATGCCGATGGCAACCCCATCGCGGTCGATCTGACGGCGGGCGCCGGTGTCACGCTTTACGACCGCGACAGTGTTGCGGGCAACGAAACCGCCGACAGCAACGGCGGTTACGAGGATAACGACAGCCCCGATCACTCGGTCCTGGTCGAGATTCCCGGGCCGGTCGCTCGGCTGTCCATCCAGCACGACCAGAACGGACCGCAGAACAGCGGCATCACGGTCACGGACGTGTTCTTCGACGTGTCCGCGCCCGATACCGGCGTGGATGGCGACGATGTGCTGGATGGCGGGCAAGGCGATGACATCCTGTATGGCGAGGGTGGCGATGATACGCTGCTGGGCGGGCAGGGCGATGATCTGCTGGATGGCGGGCAGGGGCGCGATTACATGTATGGCGGCGCCGACCGCGATACCTTCGTCAACGTCACCCAGGGCGATCGGGTCGATGGCGGTGAAGGCTTCACCATTTCGCCGGATCAGGATTTCGATACGCTCGATCTGACCGGCGCGGCGCAGAATGCCAATCCCGGCGGTTCGCTGTTCGTGGAATACAGCGCAGTCAACCCCGAAGACGGCATCGTCCATTTTCTCGATGCCGGCGGTGCCGAGACCGGGACCGTCGCGTTCCAGGGCATCGAACTGGTCGTGCCCTGCTTTACCCCCGGCACCCTGATCGCCACGCCCATGGGCGAACGCAGGGTCGAGGATCTGCGCGCGGGCGACCGGGTCATCACCCGCGACAACGGCATCCAGGAGATCCGCTGGGCGGGCCGGCGCGACCTGTCGGGCGCAGACCTGGCCCGGTCGACGCATCTGAACCCGGTGCGCATTCGCGCCGGCGCTCTGGGCAACGGGCTGCCCGAGCGTGACATGCAGGTCAGCCCGAACCACCGCCTGCTGGTCGCCAACGACAAGACCGCGCTTTATTTCGACGACCGCGAGGTTCTGGCGGCGGCCAAGGACCTGACCGCGCTTGACGGGATCGACACGGTCCGGGTGCGCGAGGTCGCCTATCTTCACTTCATGTTCGATCAGCACGAGGTCGTGCTGTCGGACGGGGCCTGGACCGAGAGCTTTCAGCCGGGCGACCTGACGCTGGCGGGCATGGATGACGATCAGCGCGACGAGATTTTCGAACTGTTCCCGGAGTTTAGGACGCGCGAGGGTGTGAAGGCCTACAGTGCCGCGCGCCGGTCGCTGAAGCGGCACGAGGCGCGGCTGCTGACGCATTGACCGCGATACGGGCCGCCGGCCCCGGATCAGGGGTGTTCGCGCGCTTTGCGCCAGGCTTGCCATTCCTCGGGCGTGTCGAGGTCGGTTCTGGCGCGATCGCCCGGCAGCGCCACCAGCACGGTCCGCTCGCGATTTGCGGCCACCACCGGCCATGCGCCGCCATCGCCCGTCATGGCCAGGATCTGCGCAAAGACCTGACGGCGGAAAACCACGGGATGCCCAGGCTTCCCGCTTTCCGTCATGCCGCGCCAGATCAGGTTTTCCGAATTCAGATCAACGGCATCGGCGACCTTCTTCAGGTCGTCTGCGGTCAGATCCGGCAGATCGCCCAGCACCAGCATGACCGCCTGCGTCCTTTCGGGCAGTGCCGCGATGGCCCGGCGCAGGCTGGCATTCATGCCCTCGCCGGCGTCGGGCACCGCCACCTTGTGAACCGCCAGCCCGTCCAGCGCCGCATGGCGCGGGTGCGGCGGCGGGGGCAGGGCCGCATGGACCGGCCCGACAGCGGCGCCGATACGCACGAGGCGGCGCAGCAGAGGTTCGCCCTCGACCGTCTCAAGCAGCTTGTCGGCGCCGCGCATCCGGCTTGAGGATCCGGCGGCAAGGACGATGACCGGCATGTTCGTCATGTGCGCACCATGCCATGCGCGCCCCTTGCAGTCACCCGCGCATCCGCGCGCCGTCGGCGTCAAACAGCGGTTCGGCGACCAGCCGCGCCTTGCGCATCTGGCCGAGGATCTCGATCTCGACCTCGAGCCCTTCGGCGATGCGCCCGGTGGGCAGAAACCCCTGGGCCACCGACACGCCGGCATGGTGGGAATACCCCCCCGAGGTGCAAAAGCCCTGCACGTCTCCATCCAGCCAGATCGGTTCGAACCCCTGCACGTCGGCGTCGTCCGCATCGACCACGAAGGCGGCCAGACGCCGGGCCGGGCCGGCCGCCCGTTCGGCCTCGGCCGCGGTACGGCCGATGAAATCGGCGGTCTTTGTGAACGCGATGAAGCGGTCCAGCCCGGTTTCGGCGGCGGTGTAGTCGGGCGAATATTCCCGCAGCCATGCGCCGAAGAACTTGTCCAGCCGAAGCGACATCATCGCGCGCATCCCGAACGGCACCATGCCATGGGTCTGCCCGGCCTGCCACAGCGTCTGCCAAAGCTGGCGCTGCGCCATCGGATCGCAGTAGATCTCAAAGCCCAGATCGCCGGTATAGCTGACGCGCTGGACCAGGCAGTCGGTCATGCCGACGCCAAGTTCGCGCAGATCGAGAAACCGCATGTCCGACAGGTCGGTCCGGGTGCAGGCGGCCAGAACCTCGCGCGCCCGCGGCCCAGCGATCTGAAAGCCGGTGCGCTTGTCGCTTATGTTCTCGATACTTGCGCCATCTTCCCGATGTTTCAGGAACCAGCGCATGTGATAGGCCTGCGCGCCGTAGGATGCGGTGATCTGGAACTCGGACTCGCCGATGCAGGATATGGTGAAATCGCCGATCAGCCGGCCCTGCGGCGACAGCATCGGGCTGAGCGAAAGCCGCCCCGGCGCGGGGATGCGGCCGGCCATGATCCGGTCGAGCCAGGCGCGCGCCCGCGGCCCGGAGACCCGGTACTTGCCGAAATTGTGCACCTCGTTGATCCCGACGCCGCCGCGCACGCCGCGTACCTCGCGGCCTGTGGCATCGAACGCGTCCGAGCGGCGGAAAGAGGGTGTTTCATATGCCGGTTCAGTGCCTTGCGCGAAGTAGTTGACGACCTCAAGGCCGAATTGCTGGCCCCAGACCGCCCCCATGTCCGAGAATATGTCGTACATCGGCGTGGTGCGGTTGGGGCGCGCGGCGGGCAGTTCCTCGTTGGGGTAGCTGACCGAGAACCGCTTCCGGTAGTTCTCGACCACCTTGGGGCGGGTATACCCCGGCGCGATCCAGTCGCCAAATCGCGCCACGTCCAGGGCGAAGGTGTTGCGTTCGCATTCGCCCTCGACCATCCATTGCGCCAGCATCAGCCCCACGCCGCCGCCCTGCGAAAACCCCGCCATCACGCCGCAGGCCGCCCAGTAGTTGCGCAGCCCCGGAACCGGCCCGACCAGCGGGTTGCCGTCGGGGGCGAAGGTGAAGGGGCCGTGGATTACCGACTTGACCCCGGCCCGGGCCAGCACCGGAAAGCGCCTGTAGGCGAATGCGATGCTGTCCTCGATCTTGTCGAAATCGTCGGGCAGAAGTTCGTGGCCAAAGCTCCAGGGCGTGCCATCCACCGCCCAGGGCCGCGCCTTCTGTTCATAGAACCCGATGCACAGCCCGCGTCCTTCCTGGCGCAGATAGGATTCGCCCGCCGGATCGACGACGTGCGGGTGCTCGCGGCCCAGTTCGTAGATCTCGGGGATGTCGTCGGTGACGATGTACTGATGCTCCATCGGGTGCAGCGGAAAATAGACGCCGGCCATGGCGCCGACCTCGCGCGCCCACAGGCCGCCGGCGTTGACGACGTGTTCGGCGTGGATGGTGCCCTTGTCGGTGACGACATCCCAGCTGCCATCGGGGCGCTGGTTGGTCTCGCGCACCATGCATTGGGTTTCGATCAAAGCCCCGCCCATCCGCGCCGCCCTGGCGTAGGCATGGGTCGTCCCCGAAGGGTCGAGATGCCCGTCCAGCGGATCGTAAAGCGCGCCGATGATGCCGTCGGTATTGGTGATAGGGGATATCCGCCTGATTTCCTCGGGGCCCACGATGTTCGTCTCAAGCCCCATGAAGCGGTGCTTGGCGCGTTCGGCAAGCAGCATGTCGAACCTGTCGCGGTTGTCGGCCAGCGTGATGCCGCCGACATGATGCAGCCCGCAACTCATGCCGGTGATCTCTTCCAGTTCCTTGTAAAGCCGGATCGTGTAGCCCTGGAGCGCGGCCATGTTGGTGTCGCCGTTCAGGGTGTGGAACCCGCCCGCGGCATGCCAGGTCGAACCGCTGGTCAGATCCGAGCGTTCGAGCAGCATCACGTCGGCCCAGCCCAGCTTGGTCAGGTGATAGAGGACCGAACAGCCGACGACTCCGCCGCCGATCACGGCGACGCGGGTGGTGGTTTTCATCGCAAACTCCGATATTCTGACGCCACGACCATTTCCGCGCAGACCGGTCTGGGCAAGTCGAAAGACGACGAATCATGTCGCTGGCGGAACATCCGCGCGGGCAAAGGCGATGCAGGCGGGGGCGGCCCCGGGGGGCAGGATCATGTTGAAGACCGTCTTGCGGAAACTGGCGCAGATTTCGCGGCGCATCTACGTTCGGGTGATCATGTTTGCCGTGCTGGACGTGATCGCGCTTCTGGGTGCCGTGGCGCTGAGCCCGTTCATCCCCGACGGGGCCGGCAGCTTCATCGGTGCGGACGCGGTGGATACGATCCTGCGGGTACTGGCCAGTTCCATGCTGGCGGTGACGACCTTCTCGCTGACCATCATGACGGCGGCTTTCGCCAACGCGGCGTCGAACTGGACGCCGCGCTCGCATCTGGTGCTGCGCGAGGATACCGTCACCCACTCGGTGCTGGCGACGTTCCTGGGCTCGTACATGTTCGCGCTGGTCGCCATCGTCATGCGGGCGGCGGGGCTGTTCGATCATCGCGGCATCGTCGTGCTGTTTTTCGTGACCATCGCCGTGGTGCTGGCGATCGTGGTCTCGATCATCCGCTGGATCGTGCGGCTCGAAGGGCTGGGCAGCCTGCCGTTCACCGCCGCAAGGCTCGAGGAAGAGGCGGGGCGGGCCATGCGCCGCGCCGCCGTCCGGCCGTGCCATGGCGGCCATTGCCTGCGCGATCCGGCAACGCAGATCCCGGCCGGCGCGGTTGCGATCACCGGCGCCGGCCATGGCTATGTGCAGCAGATCTTCGAGGCGGCGCTGCAATCCTGGGCCGAGGCGAACGGCGCGCGGGTCTATGTGCCCGTCTCGGTGGGCGAATATGTCCAGACCGGCGATGTGCTGGCGCATGTGGTCTGTGACGGCGAACCGGACGCGAGGGCCGTCGAAACGCTGCGCGAGGCGATTCCGGTGCGTGACGTGCGCAGTTTCGAACAGGATCCGGTGTTCGGGATCTCGGTGCTGGCCGAGATCGCGACCCGGGCGCTGTCGCCCGGCATCAACGACCCCGGCACCGCGATCGACGTGGCGCACCGGATCTCGCATGTGCTGCGCTGCCGTGGCGCGGATGACGGGGACGGCGGCGGCGCGCCGGAATACGACCGGCTCTGGTGTGTGGCGCTCGACCCGGACGAGCTGTTTCGCAGCAGCTACGACCCGATCTCGCGCGAGGCGGGCGATTGCGTCGAGGTGCAGATCGCCGTGCAGAATGCGTTGCGGGCGGTGGTGGCCGGTCTCGACGGGGCGATGGCGCAGGCGGCGCGCGACTGCGCCGCGCGATGCCGCGACCGGGCGGTCGGCGCGATCCGCGACGCGGCCGACCGCGACCTGTTTCGCGAGCGCCTGGGCGACGGCGGCGCCTGACCGGCACTGGGCGCGCACACTGCCGCCTGCCGGCCGTTCAGTCCGACGAGCGCAGCGGCGAGGACTGCACGATCGCGATGGTCAGCAGCGGCGCGACGACGGTGATGGCGGCGGCTGCGATCAGCAGGTGGCCGAGTTGCGAATAATCGGCCTGCGTGGTGATGGTGCCGGTCGCCGGATTCGCGGCCTGGCGGGTGACGACGAAAACCTCGTTGAGGTATTTGGTGCCCAGATTGCTGGCCGACAGCGCCAGGTTGGTGAACGATGCCATCACCGCGAAGAACGTCGCCTTGAGTTCGGACGGCGCGTTGCGCGCGATCCAGGCCAGCATCGGGATCATCGCCACCTGGCCCAGCGGACTTTCGACCGCCGCGTCGATCAGCGCGATGAAGCGGGCATCGACCACGCCGCCGGTCAGCGGCGCGGTCCAGTCCTGTACGCCGTAGTAAAGCCCGATATTGGGCAGCGACAACAGGCCCGCGGCCAGGGTCAGCAGGATCACGATATAGACGATCGAACGATGCGCCATCAGCGGGCGCAGCACGATCATGCCCGCCAGGGTCAGAACCGAGGTGATCAGCGACAGCACCGACAGGAACTGCTGGTCAAAGCCCAGTTCGTCGATGGTGAACCAGGTCGATCCGGCGCCCGGCACCGGCACGGCGCGGAACATGAAGACGATGATCGCCGTTCCGACCAGCGCGCGCGCCCTGGCCGGTTCCAGCGCCGCGATCAGCTGGCGCATGAGCAGCGCCACGATGCCCAGCGATCCGGCAAAGACGATCTCCTGCGACCAGGGCATGTCGGATAGCCCCACCGTCAGGCTGATCGACAGGAAGGCCCCGCCGCCGATGAAATACCACCAGTTCGGGCGGACGTTCCCGCCCTCGGGGGCAAAGGTCGCTTCGGCCTCGGCGCGGCTCAGCCCCTGTGCGGTCAGGCGGCGGACGCGGCGGCGCTGCTGGATCATCGCCAGTACCACGCCCGAGATGGAGATGACCGGAATCGCCAGACCGATCAGATAGATGCGGCCATAGACCGCGCCCTGCTGGTCCTTGGCCAGATCCTCGATCCCGGCAAACAGCGTGATGTTCAGCGCCGCGACCGAGGTCAACGCACCGATCAGCGCGATCCGCCCGAGCGTCTGCATGGTTGTGTGCATGGCGCGCTGGGTGTCCTCGTCGAACGGGCGGCCGTCTTCGTCCAGCTTCGGCACCGCCTCGACCGACAGCGCGTCGGCCACCGCGTCCTGCACCACGTATCCGCCGGGCGCGAGCAGGGCCGCGATCACGAACCAGGCCGTTACCGACATGGTGTCGCCCATCCAGGGCACCCGTGTCGCAAGCCCGTACATGATCAGCAGGCTGGCCGTGATCAGGGCGGCGCCGGCAAAGACCAACAGCCATTTCCAGCGCCACAACAGGTCGGTCAGATGCCCCATCGGCATCTTCAGCGCCCAGGGCAGCCCCGCCCAGAAGGCAAGCCCGGCCACGAAGGCCGCCGACACGTCGAGATAGTCCTTGATGAAGAACGTGCCCACGATCGAGGTGATGCCGGACGCGCCATAGGCGAAATAGACCATCAGCGGCGGCAGGAACGACCAGCGCATCTGCCGGCCCAGATCGAGCACGACCGCATCGAACCAGCTGGCCAGCCGGCTCATGCCGCCGTTCCGGCCCGCACCCCCGCGCCGTGCTGCATGGCGCGCATCATAGCGGCTTGATCCTGAGCGCGGTCACGCGGTTGCCCTCGCGCGACATCACCTCGAAACGGAACCCGTGAAACGAAAACACCTGCCCCACGACGGGAATCATCTGGGCCTCGTGAATCACCAGCCCGGCCACGGTGTTGGCCTCGTCGTCGGGCAGCGCCCAGTCGGTCGCGCGGTTCAGGTCGCGGATCGTCATGGCGCCCTCGACGAGATAATGGCCGTCTTCGGTCTTGGTCACGGGATGTTCCGCGTCGGGGTCGAATTCGTCGGTGATCTCGCCGACGATCTCTTCGAGGATATCCTCGAGCGTGATCAGCCCCTGCAATGATCCGTATTCGTCCACCACCAGCGCGAAATGCGACCGCATCCGCAGGAACTGGCGCATCTGGTCGTCCAGCGTCGTGGTTTCGGGGATGAAATAGGGCGGATTGGCGATATCGGTGATGCGGAACGCCTCGAGCGTGCTGGAAGCGCCCGATGCGCCGCCGATCCGGTTGTAGATGGCGCGCAGCAGATCCTTGGCGTGGACCACGCCGATGATGTTCTCCGGTTCGCTCCGGTAGACAGGCAGGCGCGTGTGCGGGCTGTCGAGACATTGTTTCAGGATGGATTGCGGATCGTCGTCGGCGTCGATCATGCGGATCTGCGATCGGTGCAGCATGATCTCCTCGACCGCGCGGTCGCCGAGATCCAGCGCGCCCAGGATGCGGTCGCGGTCCTCCTTTTCGACCAGACCTTCGGAATGGCCCAGGTGAAGCGCGCCTGCTATCTCCTCGCGCACCGCCAGGATCTGGCTGTCGGGATCGACCTGCACCCCGAACAGGCGCAGCAGGCCGCGCACCATGAACCGGACGGCCGACACCACCGGCGCGAACAGCATCACCACCACCCCGATCGGCGCGGCGACCGCCGCGGCGGCGCGTTCGGCGTTGATGATGGCATAGGTCTTGGGCAGCACCTCGGCAAAGACCAGCACCAGAAGCGTCATGACCAGCGTTGCCACCGCCACCCCGGTTTCGCCCAAGACGCGGGTGAACAGCGCGGTGGCCAGCGACGCGGCTAGGATATTGACCAGGTTGTTGCCCAGCAGCACCGACCCGATCAGCCTTTCGTTGTCTTCGGTGATCTTCAGCGCCCGTTCGGCCCCGCGCGAGCCCTTGTCGGCCTGCGCCCGCAGCTTGCCGCGTGATGCGGCGGTCAGGGCGGTTTCCGATCCCGAAAAGAACGCCGACAGCACCAGCATCGCCAGGATGACTGCGGCGCTGATCCAGAAAGCACCGTCAAGGACGGCGGTTGAGGCTTGCATCGTCACGATCCCCGTTGTGTCAGACGGGTTATGGGCCGCGCCGCGGCGTCAATCAAGGCCCGCGCCGCCCGCCGCCCCGGTGCCGGCGCTAGCGGTCTTTCGGCCCCTCGTCGCGCGCCAGGGGGTGATGCGTCAGGACCAGTTCGCTCAGACGCTCGTCCAGCACATGGGTATAGATCTCGGTCGTGGACAGGTCGGCATGGCCCAGCAATGTCTGGATCGAGCGCAGATCGGCGCCCCCGGCCAGCAGATGCGTCGCAAAGGCATGGCGCAGCGTGTGCGGCGTGACGCTGGCCGGGTCGATTCCGGCGGCAACCGCGATGTCCTTGATCCGCAGGTAGAATGCATGCCGGGTCAGGTGGCCCGACCGGCCGCGCGATGCGAACAGGAAACGCGACGCCGGTGCACCCTTGGCGACGCGTTCGGCATCGGCGGCGTCGCGCAGATTCAACCACTCGGCCAGCGCCGCGCGGGCCGGCGGGGACAGCGGCACCATGCGTTCCTTGCCGCCCTTGCCGCGGATCAGAAGCATCCGCGGATCGCCCCTTGCCGCCGTCACCGGCAGCGACACCAGTTCGCTGACCCGCATGCCGGTGGCATAGAGAAGTTCGACCATGCAGGCATTGCGCGCCCGGTCGCGCGGCGTGCGCCCGGTCTGGCGCGCGGCGGACAAGAGCGCGTTCACCTGCGCCAGATCCAGGGTTTTCGGCAACTGCCGGTCGCGGCCGGGGCCGGAAATGCGGATCGCCGGGTTGTCCTCGCGCCAGCCCTCCTCGAAGGCAAAGCGGAATATCTGGCGAACTGCCGACAGTCGCCGGGCGCGGGTGGATTTGGCCAGCCCCTGCGCGTCGCAGTCGATCAGATAGGCTTCGATTCCGTCCCGCTCCACCGTGGCGAAATCGGCCCCCGTGCGGTGCAGCCAGCCGGCGAAGTCCTTGAGATCGCGGCCATAGGCCAGCAAGGTGTTGTGCGCCGCGCCGGTTTCGGCGGCCTGCGCGTCCAGAAAGGTCGAAATCCAGCGGCGGGGATCGGCGGGCGCACGCATGGCTCAGTCCCGTTCCAGCAGCATCAGCTGCAGCGCGGCGCGCCGCGCCGTGTCCTCCAGCCCGACGGCGCGGAACGTCGCCAGTGCCGCGCTCAGGTCGGCGGGATTGCCGCGCGCGCCGCTGTCGAACAGGCTCATCGCGCGCAGGATCGCCGCGCCCAGCGCGCCGCCCGCGATGGTGTCGCGCAATTCCGGCGGCGGCGCGGCATCCGGCGCGAACCCCGCGGCGATGGCGCGGGCGCGGTCGTCGGGCGCGCGCACGCGCCCCGGATCGCCCTGGGCCAGGGCCGCCAGAAAGGCGCTGGCCGCCGTATCGTCGGGGGGCGTGCGCGCCGCGTCCTCATAGGCCGGCGACAGCAGGCGGATGCGCCAGGCCAGCCCGGCGGCCGGGCCGTCCAGTTGCTGCCCCGCCAGCCGATCGGCGAAAAGTTCGGCAAAGGCCACCTCCAGCCCGGCGGCGCGCATCGCCGCCCAGGCATCGGGCAGGGTCTTGGCCACGGCATCCGCGCTGCCGGTGTCCAGCGCGGTCTCGAAGCGCTGGATCGCCGCCGCCCGGTCCCATACCCCGCCTGATGCCGCCGGGCGTCGGTCGGAATAGAGCCCGAGCAGAAGGTTGGGGCTGAGCGCCCCGACCCGCGTCAGGCGTTCGGCGGCTTCGATCTGGGCCTTCCATCCGGCCACGTCGCGCAGATCGGCGGTCGCGAAGGCGCGCGGCAGATGCGCGGTGGGCAGACGTTCGCCGATGGTTTCGAACAGGCGGAACGTCAGCGGGTCGGGGTCGGCGGGGGCCGGCAGGGGCGGCGCGCCCTCGAACACGTCCGGGCTCAGGAACCTGTCCAGCAGCGCGAGCATCTGCGGTGAGAGCAGCGCCAGCGAATGCGCCGCCTCGAGCGTCAGCGCGGCGGTCTGCCAGTCGCCCCGTCTTGCGGTGCAAAAGATCGTCGCGGCGTAGTCGGGCGCCAGATAGGGCGCCGCCGTCAGCGCCGCACAGCTGCGGTCTTCGTCTCCGGTCAGCAGCGTGGCATCGAACCAGCGGCGGAAGCGCGCGGCGCTGTCGGTCGGGCCGGCCAACTGCACCAGCGCCTGGGCCGGGTCGGTGGCGCCCAGCTTTATCAGCCGGTCGATCCGCGCCAGCAGCAGCGCCTCGGCCGCGTCCGGACCGGGCGGCGGGCGGGTTTCCGACAGCAGCAGCGTGTAAAGCAGCGTCTGCATGGCCGGGCTGTCCTGCACCGGTACCTCGGCGATGGCCCGGGCCAGACGGTCGGGTTCGCTGCCCTGCCAGACATCCAGCGGCAGGCCGGTGACTTCGGGCGGCACCAGCCCGATCGCGCTCGCAAGCTCTTCCAGCGGCGTGACCTCGATTTCCGGGTTCAGCGCGGTCTTGCTGACCGGCGGTTCCAGCAGAACGGTTCCCGGCAGGTCGCGCGGCGGGGCCTGGCGCAGCCAGCCGATCGCCGAGAGCGGATCCTCGGCCGGCGCGGCCGCCGGCAGCGCCATCAGAAGAACCGCCGCGCTAATCCGCATGCAGCGTCACCGGTTCGCGTATCTCGGTCTGGGGGGGCGAGAAATCGGCCCCGAACCACGGCCCGACATAGGCATAGACCACCAGCCCGATCGCGGCCAGAATGATCAGGTAAAACAGGTATTTGATCAGCCGTCTCATGTGATGTCCACTGCCTCGTGCCCTGGTGTTTTGAAGAAGTTATATATGGCCTTTTGCGCGAGATCACGTCATTCACACAAGAATGAGCGGAATTGAGCGAGACCAGGTCGCAAGGCGGGCATCCCCCCCGACGGGGAAACTGAAAAAGACCGTGGTCATGGTCGGAATGATGGGTGCCGGCAAGACAGCCGTCGGCCGGGCCCTGGCGGCGCGGCTTGAAGTACCGTTCCTGGACAGCGATCACGAGATCGAGGCGGCCGCGAACATGACCGTGCCGGAAATATTCGAACGCGACGGCGAGGCGTTCTTCCGCCTCAAGGAAAGCCAGGTGATCGCGCGGTTGCTGGATGCGCAATGCGGCGTACTGTCCACCGGCGGCGGTGCGTTCCTGATGGCCGAAAACCGGCGCATGATTTCACGGCGCGGTGTCTCCGTCTGGCTGAACGCCGGGTTGGATGTGCTCTGGAGCAGGGTCCGGCACAAGGACACGCGGCCCCTGCTGCGCACCGGCGATCCGCGTGCAACGCTGCGCAGGCTTTATGAGGCGCGGGTGCCGCTATATGCATGCGCCGACCTTGCCGTGGTATCGGATGGCGAGACGCCGATTGACGGGATGGTGGATCGGGTGGTGGCGGCGCTGGCGACGCGCCCGGATGTTCTGGAAATGGATTGATGCGCGAAAAGGTGAGTGTGGCGCTGGGCGAGCGCGCCTATGAGGTGGTGATCGGCCCCGACCTGATCGCCGGGGCCGGGGCGCTGGTCGCGCCGCTTCTGGCGCGGCCGCGGGTCGTGGTGCTGACCGATGAGACCGTGGCGGGGCTGCATCTGGAGCCCTTGCGCCGGGCATTGGAGGGTGGCGGGATCGACGTTGCCGCGCTGGCCCTGCCACCCGGCGAGGCCACGAAAGGCTGGGCGCAACTGCAACGCGCCGTCGGCTGGCTGCTGGACCAGAAGGTCGAACGCAACGACATCGTGATTGCCCTGGGCGGCGGCGTGATCGGCGATCTGGCGGGCTTTGCCGCCGCCGTGCTGCGCCGCGGGGTGCGCTTCGTGCAGATTCCCACCTCGCTTCTCGCGCAGGTGGACAGTTCGGTCGGCGGCAAGACCGGCATCAACGCGGCCCAGGGCAAGAACCTGATCGGCGCCTTTCACCAGCCTTCGCTGGTGCTGGCCGATACCGCCGCGCTCGACACCCTTCCGGCCCGCGATTTCCTGGCCGGCTACGGCGAGGTGCTGAAATACGGGCTGCTGGGGGATGGTGCGTTCTTCGACTGGCTCGAGGCGCACGGCCCGGCGCTGGTTGCCGGCGACATGGCCGCGCGGGTAGGCGCGGTGACGCGTTCGGTGCGGATGAAAGCCGGTATCGTCGCCCGCGACGAGACCGAGCAGGGCGACCGCGCGCTGCTGAACCTCGGCCATACGTTCGGGCACGCGCTCGAGGCGGCGACGGGATATTCCGCCCGGCTGCTGCATGGCGAGGGCGTGGCAATGGGCTGTGCCCTGGCCTTCGATCTGTCCGCGCGCCTGGGCCTTTGCGCGCAGGAGGATCCCAGCCGTCTGCGCGCGCATCTCAGGGCGATGGGCATGAAGACCGATCTGGGCGACATCTCCGGCGATCTGCCCGACGCCGGGGCGCTTCTGGATCTCATGGCGCAGGACAAGAAGGTCGTGGACGGACAGTTGCGGTTCATCCTCGTGCGCGGCATCGGTGACGCCTTCATCACCTCGGACGTACCGCGCGAGGCGGTACTGGGTCTGCTTGAGGATGCGCTTGCAAGTCGTTGATATAAAACTATATCAGCGGCCTTTCACGACCATCAGTTCGCCGACGTTCTCGCGGGTGACATAGCCGACCATCCGCCCGCCCCGGTCGCAGACGGCAACCGCCGGGGCGCCCCCGTGCAGCGCATCCAGCACCGTTTCCAGCCCGGCGCCCAGCGTCATCTGCGGTATTTCGTCATCCATGATGCCGCTTACCGGGCGCGACCTCGGTTCGTCACCGGCCAGTGCCGCAAACAGCGCGGTTCGGGTGACGAAACCGGCCAGCGTGCCGTCGGGCCGCAGCACCGGAAACTCGTGCTGGGTGGTGCGGATCAGTTCGGAGGCGGCGACGTCGATGCTGTCATCGGGCGTCAGGCTTTCGAAATGCGTGATCATCGCGTCGCGCGCCACCAGCCGCCGCGCGACCGAGCGCATGCTCACGTCCTGGTTTTCGGCATTGGCGGCGATGAACACGAACAGCGCGATCAGCACCAGCACCGGGTTGCCCGAACTCAGGCCCCAGAACCCAAACAGGAAGGCCACGATCTGCCCCGCCGTAGCCGCCACGCGGGTGGCCGAGACCCGGTCCATCCACAGGCTGAGCAATGCGCGGAACACGCGCCCGCCATCCATCGGAAAGGCCGGGATCAGGTTGAACACCGCCAGAAACAGGTTGACCAGCGCCAGTTGTGCCAGAAAGCTGCCGCCGGTCAGGTCGATGACCGAAAGCGAATCGGGGTCGGCGCGGGCACCGAACCCGACGACCAGGACCGCCCAGATTGCCACATTGACAGCCGGACCCGCCAGCGCCACCGCGATCTCCTGGCCGGGGTTTTCCGGCATCCGTTCAAGCCGCGCCATGCCGCCGATCGGCAGAAGCGTGATGTCGGGCGTGTGGATGCCATAGCGCCGCGCCGTCAGGGCATGGCCGAATTCATGCGCGATGACGCAGGCAAACAGCGCCAGCACGAACAGGATGTTGTGAAGCGCCCCGGCCCAGCCTTGCGCCGAATAGGCGGCAAAGCCGACCCAGGCCAGCAGCAGAAAGAAGGTGACATGCACCCGCAGTTCCGAGCCGAACAGCCGCCCCAGGGAAAACGACCAGGTCATGTTGCGCGCCTCTCATCCGGTTCCGGGGCCGCCGGGCGCGCCCGCGGCACCCTAGAACGGTATTTCATCATCCTCGATATCGCGCGAGGCCGGGCCGCGCCCGCCGCCCGGGCTGTCGCCATAGGGGTCGTCGTGCTGGCCGCGGTCGGGGGTGCCGCCGCCGTCGCGCCCGTCCAGCATCGTCATCACGCCGCCCAGTCCGGCGACCACCACATCGGTGGAATACCTGTCCTGCCCGCTCTGATCCTGCCATTTGCGCGTCTGCAACTGGCCTTCGACATAGATCTTGCTGCCCTTGCGCAGATACTGTTCGGCGACCCGCACCAGACCGTCGCCGCGCAGCACGACATTGTGCCACTCGGTGCGTTCGCGCCGTTCGCCGGTGTTGCGGTCCTTCCAGTTCTCCGACGTGGCGATGCGCAGATTGCACAGCTTGCCGCCGTCGGGAAATGTCCGCACCTCGGGATCGCGGCCGAGATTGCCGATGAGAATGACTTTGTTGACTGAACCGGCCATGACGTTTTCCGTTCCCTGTTTGCGTTATGCGCGGCGAATCTGGCGATCGCGCGGGTCGACCCTATACGTCCTGCCGCCGGGTTGAAATATGGTTACTGGACTTCCGGTTTCCAGACCGCCGGCGTGCCTCGCATCTGCCGGACCGGCAGACGGGCTTCGCACCCGGCGTTTCGCGCGCTAGACTGGCCGCGCGGCGTGTCGGGAGCAACGGCTTGGAACTGGATCATCTCGCAGTCAGCGCCAACACGCTGGAGGAGGCGGCGCAGGCGGTCGAGTCGGCGCTGGGCGTGGCGATGCGCCCGGGCGGGCGGCACGACGTGTTCGCCACGCACAACCGGCTGCTGGGGCTGGCGGACGGGCTCTATCTGGAAGCCATCGCGATTGACCCGGACGCGCCGGCGCCGAAGCGGCCGCGCTGGTTCGATCTCGACCGGTTCTCGGGCCCGGCGCGGCTGACCAATTGGATCTGCCGGGTCGACGATCTGTCTGCCGCGCTTTCGGGGCTGGAAGAGGGGGCAGGTGCGCCGGTGGCGCTGCGCCGTGGCGATCTGCGCTGGTCGATGGCGGTACCCAAAGACGGGCGGCTGCCATTCGACAACCTGTTTACGGCGCTGATCCAATGGCAGGGCACGCTGCATCCGGCCGCGATGCTGCCGCCCTCGGGCTGCGCGCTGCGCCGTCTGGTGGTGGCCCATCCCCGGGCCGGGGCGTTGCGCAAGGCGCTCGCGGGCCTTGCCGACGCCCGCGTCGTGTTCGAGACGGGCGCGCCCGCGCTGATGGCCGAATTCGACACGCCGCACGGGGCGCGGGTGCTATGAGCGTCGAGATTCGCCCGGCCCGGCAGGCGGATGCCACCGCGATCTGCGCGATCTGGAACGCGGTGATCCGCGATACGCTCACGACTTTCACCACCGAGGAAAAGACCGCTGATCGGATCGCGGCCGAAATCGCCGCGCGCGGCCCGGCCTTCCTGGTGGCCAGGGACGGCGATGCCGTCGTCGGGTTCGCTACCTGTTTCGCGTTTCGGCCGGGGCCCGGCTATGCCTTCACCAGGGAACATTCTGTTCATGTGGCGGCCCAGGCACGCAGGCGGGGGATCGGGCAGGCGCTGATGGCGCAACTTGAAACCGAGGCGGCGGGGCAGGGGGTACGTTCGATGATCGCCGGGATCAGCGACGCCAATCCCGGCGGCATCGCCTTTCACGACGCGCTGGGCTACCGCCCCGAGGCTCGGTTGCCGCAGGTCGGGTTCAAGGCGGGTCAGTGGCTGGATCTCGTGCTGATGCAGAAGTTTCTTGAGGGGGCGGTGCAAGGCCGCACCTGACATTGCAATACCCCCGCGCTAGGGTCGCGCCCATGTCGGTCTGGACCCGCATAACCGAGGCGCTGTCGGCGCTCAGCAAGGGCGAAAGCCTGAAGGACGTGTTCGACCGGCTGCGCACGCCCCCGGAACGGTCGGTGGCCTTCACCATCGCGGTGATCGCGCTGGGCGCCAAGATGGCCAAGGCCGACGGGCGGGTCACGCGCGACGAGGTGGCCGCCTTTCGCGAGGTGTTCCGGATCGCGCGCGAGGACGAGGCCGGGGCGGCGCGGGTGTTCAACATGGCGCGCACCGATGTTGCCGGTTATCGCGATTACGCCCGCCGCATCCGCCGCATGTTCGAGAACGACCGCGACACGCTGGGCGACCTGATGGAGGGGCTGTTTCACATCGCCCTGGCCGACGGGCACTACCACCCTGGCGAAAATGCCTTTCTCGAGGACGTGGCGGAGATTTTCGGAATGAACGAGAGGGCGTTCCGCGCGCTCAGGGCGCGGTTCGTGCCCGATGCGCGGCCCGATCCCTACACCGTTCTCGGCGTCAGCCCGGATCTGCCGCACGAGAAGATCCGCAAGGCCTGGCGGGACCTGGTGCGCGCCAACCATCCCGACCGGATGATGGCGCGCGGCGTGCCGGAAGAGGCGGTGCGCCTGGCCGAGAAACGGCTGATCGACATCAACCGCGCCTGGGAAGAGATCGACGGATCAGGCTGATGCGGCTGGCGACATACAACGTGGAATGGTTCGCCAACCTGTTCGACGACGGCGACCGCCTGATCGTCGACGATGGATGGTCGGGGCGCCAGGACGTGACACGCGTCGCCCAGATCGAGGCGCTGGGCAAGGTGTTCACGGCGCTGGATGCCGATGCGGTGATGGTGATCGAGGCCCCCAATACCGGGCGGCGCCAGAATACCGTGCGCGCGCTGGAAGGCTTTGCCAGGGCGTTCGATCTGCGGACGCGGGCCGCCGTCATGGGCTTTGCCAACGAGACGCATCAGGAAATCGCGCTGCTCTACGACCCGGACGCGATGCGGGCCGAACATGATCCCAAGGGCGAAGACGATCGCGCGGCGCCGCGCTTTGACGGCGTCTTCCGGATCGACCTGGACATCGACGCCACCGAGGATCTGGTGCGGTTTTCCAAGCCGCCGCTGGAACTGGCGGTGACAACGGCGGCCGGCACGCGGCTGCGGATGATCGGGGCGCATCTCAAATCCAAGGCGCCGCACGGGTCGGGCGGGCGCGACGCCATGCTGCGGCTTTCGATCGCCAACCGGCGCAAGCAACTGGCCCAGGCGGTCTGGCTGCGCGCCCGGATAAGCCGGCATCTCGATGCGGGCGAGCCGGTGATCCTGATGGGCGATCTGAACGACGGGCCGGGGCTGGACGAGTTCGAGCACCTGTTCGGGCGCTCTTCGGTCGAGATTCTGCTGGGCGGGGACATGTACGACCCGCATGCCCGCCAGGCGTTGCAGCCGCGCCCCGGCACGGTGCCCACCTCGGCACGCTTCAGGCTGCCCCGGCAGGGCCGCTACCTTCAGGCGCTGCTGGACTATGTGATGATTTCGCAAGGGCTGATGGCGCGGCGCCCGTCCTGGCGCATCTGGCATCCGTTCGACGACCTGGGATGCTGGCAGATGCCGGAACTGCGCGAGGCGCTGCTGGACGCGTCGGACCATTTTCCCGTGTCCCTGGAGATCGACATATGATGTATTCCCTTCCATGAACACCGGGCCCGCCCTATATTGCGGCCATGGCCCGTGTTTCCGCATTGCTTTGCGCGCTGGCGCTTTCGCTGTCCCCCGCCATGGGCGCGGCGCAGGACGAGCAGGGCAAGTCGCTGATGGAGCGGGGCGCGGAGATGTTCCTTGACGGGCTGCGCCAGGAGATGGAGCCGAAGTTCGAGGAACTGCTGGGCATGGCCGAGAAGTTCGGCCCCGCCATGAGCAGCTTCATCGAGGAAATGGGGCCGGCGTTCATGGAACTGGCCGATCAGGTCAGGGACTGGTCGCGATACCACCCGCCCGAGATGCTGCCCAATGGCGACATCATCATCCGGCGCAAGCCCGATCCCGAAGACGACGCGGCACCGCCGGGCGGCGCAGAGCCGGCGCCGGGGGAAACCGAAATCTGACCTTGCCGCGCCCGGCCGGCCGGTGCGTCGTTGCGGTGCGCCCAGCCCTTGCGCGCTGGTGTTCACTTCGGATCGGGCAGGCGCACGCTGACCGTGGCGCCCAGCGACTGCGCCAGCGACATCAACCGCGCCTCGGCCACCTCGCCGAACAGCGGACGGGCCTCGGGGGGCAGCGTCAGCGCGATCGCGCGTTTCTTGGGATACCACCTGATCTGGCCCATCGGCGCCGTGGGCTGCATCCACAGCATGGCGCCGAACCGCATTGCCTTGCCGAGAACCTCGGCCTCCTTCTGGCTTTTCTCGTCAAGCAGGTCGTAGAACTTGCCGAACCGGTCGGCCGGGCGCTTGTTGCGATAGCGGTGTTGCAGCGCCAGGCCCAGGAACACCCGTTCGGAGTGCTTCAACCCGCCCAGATTGGCGCGCGTGGCATAATCGAAACAGACCTCGGCGCGGTAGTCGGGATGCGCGCGCCAGCTGACGTCGTGCAGCAGGCAGGCCGCCTTTATCAGCCGCACGCGCGACTTGCGGGCCGATTTGAACAGCGGCATGATGAAGTTGAACAGAACCTTGCCAAAACCCGGCATCCGCGCGTCCTTGGCCTCGGCGAACCAGCAGCTTTCGATCAGCGGGTCGCGGTCGCGCAGACGCTGGGGCATCTGTTCGTAAAGCAGCCCCTCGCGGATGCCATAGCTCGACACCGCGATGTCATGGGGCTTGAATGTGCGCACCAGCCGGTAGAGAACGTCCATGGCGATCGGCACCAGCGCCATGCGCGCGCCCGACACGCCGGCGCGGCCGCGCAGCTCGTCGGGGTCGGATTTCTCGATGTAGGCCAGCGTTTCACGCACCGCTGCGGCGGACATCCGGTATTCGTGCAGCACCGTCATGGGATAGCCGCGCCGCGCCATGTCGATGCGCGCGATGGCGCGCCAGCTGCCGCCGACCAGGAACAGGCGGTCGCGCTGCTTGCCCATGCGTTCGCGCATCTCTTCGACCACCTGCTTGATATACGCCTTGCGGCCGCGCCGCCCGCCGCCGATATGCTGAAGCTTGAGCGGGCCCAGCGGCGAGGTCATGCGCCGGCCCACCCGGTCGCCCGAGATCTCGGCCAGTTCCATCGACGCGCCGCCCATGTCGCAGATCAGACCATAGGCCCCGGGCCAGCCCAGCAGCACGCCCTGCGCCGACAGCCGCGCCTCCTCCTCGCCGTCGATCACCCAGATCTTGAGCCCCGTCGCCGCCAGCACCTCCTCGCAGAATTCCCGCCCGTCCTCGGCGTCGCGCACCGCCGCCGTGGCGACGGCGGTCAGGGGGGGCAGGTCGATGCTGCGCGCCAGAAGCTGGAACCGGGTCAGCGCCGCCAGCGCCCTTGTCCGGCCCTCCGGGTTCAGACGGCCGGTCTCGGCCAGCCCGCGGCCAAGGGCGCACATGATCTTTTCGTTGTAGAAATAGGCGGGCGAGCGCGCGGCGCCGTCAAACACCACCAGCCGGACCGAGTTCGACCCGACATCGACGACGCCCACCCGGGACAATGCGCGCGCGCTCGGATCGTCAAACAGCGGGCGGCGGAACAACCCCCATTCGGAGGGTGCGGATTCCTCTTGCAGGTTCATGACTCCCCCGTTTGGCGCCGCTGCAGGATGCGGGATCGGGGGGCGGGGGTCAATCGCCGGCGCCGGCGCCGCGTCACCCGTCGCCACCGCCTTGCCCAAGCAGCTGCGCGGCCAGCCTGGCGGTGATGTTGCGGCCCTCGGACAGGGCGGCGCGATCCAGACGCTCCACCACGGCGGCTGCCGCCTCGAACGACCGGTCCATCCGCGCCACCAGGAAGGGGATCGCATCCGGCCGCGGAGCAATCTGCCGGTCGGCGAACAGTTTGGCCAGCACCGCCGCCAACAGCGCATCGTCGGGCGGGCCCAGCTTGACATGCGGTGCGCCCTCGATCCGGCTTTGCAGATCCGCCAGCCCCAGCGCCCACAGATGCGGCGCGCGCCGCCCCGTCAACAGCAGCGCATGGCCCTCGGCCAGCGCCAGGTTGTGCAGATGAAACAGCGCCGCCTGCGCCGCCGGATCGGCCGAAATCTCCGGCACGTCCTCGATGACAACCGGCCCCGAGGCGAGATCGGGCACCAGCGCCTTCGTCAGATCGCGGGCCGCGACGATGCGCGCGCCGCTCTGCGCTGCCCAGACATGCGCCAGATGGGTCTTGCCCGATCCGGCCGGGCCGGAAAGCACCAGTTTCCCCCCGGGCCAGCCCCGTGGCGCCGTGACCATCCCGACCGCCATGCGGTTGGCCGGCGACACGAAGAAATCGTCGCGCCCCAGTGCCGTGCGGCAGGGCAGATCGAAACTCATCTGACGGGGCATGTTACGGGCCGCCGCGCCAGGACTCGCCGGGCGCGCCCCGTGCGTTAACGCCCAGGTAGAGGCGGCTGTGCAGGTACTGGCTGACGGCGAACCGCGCCAGCACCCCCAGGGCGGCGGCCAGCGGCACCGCCACCAGCAGCCCGACAAAGCCGAACAGCGCCCCGAAGACCGACATTGCCAGAAGCAGCCAGACCGGGTGCAGCCCGACCGAATGGCCCACCAGCCGCGGGGTCAGGAAATTGCCCTCGGTCACCTGGCCGATGACGAAGATCAGTGCCACCAGCCCGATCTGCACCCACTCCCCCCAGAACTGGAACAATGCCAGCCCGATCGCCAGCGCCCCGCCGATGAAGGCGCCCAGATAGGGAATGAACGTGACCAGACCGGCGACGAAGCCGATGACCAACCCGAATTGCAGTCCGACCGCGATCAGCGCCACCGCGTAGTAGGTGCCGAGAATCAGGCAGACCGTGCCCATGCCGCGGATGAACGAGGCCAGCGTGGCGTCGATCTCGCCGGCCAGGCGGCGGATCACCGGCTGATGGTCGCGCGGCAGCAATTCGTCGATGCGCGCGATCATGCGGTCCCAGTCAAGCAGCATGTAGACCGCCACCACCGGCACGATCACCAGCAGGAACAGCACGTTGATGACCGATATCGCCGATTGCAGCGCGGTGGTCAGAATCTCGCCGCCGCGTTCCTTCAGCCGGTCGCCGATGGCGGTCAGGGTCTGGTGCGCCGTCGAATCCTGATCCAGGAGCGACGGGAAATGCTGATCGACAAAGCCGCGCAGCTGGCTGAACAGCCTGGGAATGGTCTCCACGAGGTCGAAGGCCTGCGCGATCAGCGTCGGGATCACCGAAAGCGCCAGCACCACGAACAGCACCACCGACAGCACCGCCATCACCGCCGTGGCGGCGATCCGCGACAGGCCGATCCGTTCCAGCCGGTCCGCCACCGGGTCGATGAAATAGGCGATCGCGCCGCCCAGCACGAAGGGCAGCAGCACGTCGCCCAGAAACCACAGCACCACCGCGAACACCACGAGTGCGATGCCCCAATAGCGAAGCTGGTCTTTCACCGGAAGCGACATCGAATTCCCTTGGCGGCATCTGCATTCTACACATCGCGCATGCGCGGCGCCCATGCAAGCGCCGATGATCGCACCGGCCGCCCCGCGCCGCGGCCGGTCAGGCGATGGCCGATTGCCTGACCGGCCGCTTTGGCATAGACCGCCGCCAACGCCATCCGAACGAGAGAGTGAACATGCGCCTGTCCCGCTATTTCCTGCCCGTGCTCAGGGAAAACCCGTCCGAAGCCCAGATCGTCAGCCACCGGCTCATGCTGCGGGCCGGCATGATCAAGCAGGCCGCCGCCGGTATCTATTCCTGGCTGCCGCTGGGCTTCAAGGTGCTGCGCAAGCTGGAAAACATCGTGCACGAGGAACAGATCAGGGCCGGTCACATCCCGATGCTGATGCCGACGCTGCAATCGGCCGATCTGTGGCGCGAAAGCGGGCGCTATGACGCCTACGGGCCGGAAATGCTGCGCATCCGCGACCGCCACGACCGCGACATGCTGTATGGCCCGACCAACGAGGAACTGATCACCGACATCTTCCGCACCCATGTCGGCAGCTACAAGGATCTGCCGCTGACGCTGTATCACATCCAGTGGAAGTTCCGCGACGAGATCCGGCCGCGCTTCGGGGTGATGCGGGGCCGCGAGTTCCTGATGAAGGACGGCTACAATTTCGACCTGACGAAAGAGGATGCGCTGCACGCCTACAACCGCCACCTGGTCAGCTATCTGCGCACCTATGAACGCATGGGGCTTCAGGCGATCCCGATGCGCGCCGACAGCGGCCCGATCGGCGGCGACGACACCCATGAGTTCCTGGTGCTGGCCGAGACCGGCGAATCCGAGGTCTTCTATGACAGCGCCGTCACCGACATCCGGCTGGGCGAACGCGAGATCGACTATGACGACGTGGCCCAGTGCCGCGCGGTGATGGAGGAGTTCACCGCGCTTTACGCCCGCACCGACGAGACCCACGATGCAGCCCTGTTCGCGAAGATCCCCGAGGCGCGCCGCCGCTCGGCGCGCGGCATCGAGGTGGGCCAGATCTTCTATTTCGGCACCAAGTATTCCGAACCGATGGGCGCCACCGTGCAGGGGCCTGACGGGGCTCAGGTGCCGGTGCATATGGGCAGCCACGGCATCGGCGTGTCGCGCCTGGTCGGCGCCATCATCGAGGCCAGCCACGACGAGAAAGGGATCATCTGGCCCGAGGGGGTGACGCCCTACCACTGCGGTATCGTCAATCTCAAACAGGGCGAGGATGCGGCGGATGCGGCCTGCGAACGGCTTTACGGGGCGCTGGTGGCCGCCGGGCTCGAACCGCTATATGACGATCGCGACGAACGCGCCGGCGGCAAGTTCGCCACCATGGACCTGATCGGCCTGCCCTGGCGGATCACGGTCGGGCCGCGCGGCCTGAAGAACGGGGTGGTGGAACTGACCTCGCGCCGTACCGGGCAAAGCGAGGAACTGCCGCCGGAAGCGGCGGTGGCCAGGCTGGTCGAAATCTACGCCGGCCAGCCCGACCCTGCCGGGGTCTGACGCGCCCGCCCCCGAAACGAAAGGCAGCGCCCGAACCTGGGACGATCGGGCGCTGCCTGCCGTCGCCCGCGGGGCCGGACCCCGGGGCAAGCACGACCCTCTAGCCGGTCTGCGGCGCGGTCATCAGTTCGCCCGCCGCCTGCGCGCCGGGCAGGGCGCGCACCATGGGCCGCCCGAACCGCCCCGCCAGTTCCCGCAGCGACGTGCCCAGAAAGCGCAGCGAACACAGCGGCTCGCCGCAGTCGCAACGGACCAGAACCAGACGCCCGTGCCGGATCGCCAGGCCATAGCCCTTGGCGCGCAGCCTTTCGCTCAGATCGACCCAGCTTTCGGCGCGTTCGAGCAGCGGACACAGCCAGGCCCGGAACAGCGCCGCGGATTCGCTGTCCATGTCGGGGCTGTCAAAACGTGCGGCCGGCTGTGCCCGGTCCGGCGGGTTGGGTAGATCGGATGCCATCGTGCTCACCTCTTTGATCCCGTGCATGTGCGGCGTTTCCTGTTTCAGTCTTGCGGGCCTGATCGGGGCGGGCAAAAGATTCCGCCAGATTGCATCATATTGGCCGTGGATTGTGCCGCGTTTCGAACCATTCCGGGGCGTCATCGGGGTATTTTGCGGCCACCGGAAACCGCGATGGCACCGAACCGCCCGAACCCCGGCGATT
>JAGRMG010000038.1 GCA_020441385.1 Paracoccaceae bacterium | reverse complement strand
GGCGCCGATGCGCGCCGCGCTGGCGCTGTTCCTGGCCGGTGCGGTTGCGCTGGTGGTGCTGGTCTATCTGGTGTCGGCCTCGGGGCTGGCGCTGGCGGCCGCGCGCGCGAGGCGCCGCGCCTGAAGCCGGGCCTGCGCCAGATCGAGAACCGCGCCGACCCGCGCACTCATCGGCAGGTCGCCGGCGTGCACCCGGGGGCAGGGAATCCACGCCGCGGCCGATACGTCGTCGGCGGCCTGCACCGTGCCGCCGCGATACTCGCACAGGACCGCCGCCAGAAGGTAATGCGCCGACAGCGCGCCATCGCCATCGCGGTGCAGCACGTCGATATTGGTCAGGTATTCAAGCGGCTCGGCCCGCACCCCGGTTTCCTCGAACAATTCGCGCACCGCCGCCTCCATGGCGGTTTCGCCGGGTTCGACATGGCCGCCGGGAAATCCCCAGAGGCCGGCGTCGGGCATCTTGGTGCGCTGCGCCAGCAGCACATGGCCCTTCCGGACCAGAACGGCGATGGCGCCCAGTCTGGGGAAAACCTCCATGCGGCGATCAGCCGGGCAGACAGCCCTGGATGTCGACCGCGCGGTCGCGGCCCAGAACCGTGATGCGAATCCGCGACCGGTCCAGCGCGAAGGCGTCGCCATCGGCATGGACCAGCTCGCCCGTGGCCACCAGCGTCGCGCCGATGCGGTCGGTTTGCATCTGCGAGGCCCAGAGCCGCGGATCGCCCGGCTCGATCACGGCATATTCGTGCCCGCCCGCGCTGGGCATGGCGATGCGCGCCTCGATGCGCATGCCCCCGGCGCTCGGGGACAGCCGGCAGGTTGCGCTCTCCACCCCGGCTTCGGCCGCGCTGTGGGGGCGCTGGGCCATCGCGGCGGCGATCGCCGGGTGGCGCCCGGCGGTTTCGTCGAGCCGGTGATCGAATGTCAGCGTTTCGGGAATGCAGACATCCTTGCACAGCCCCAGATCGATCTCGCCGCGCAGCCGTACCGGCCGGCCGGCGCGTTCGGGCGTGATCTCGACGGGCAGCACCAGTTCATGCGCATAGCCGATGGAACGCATGCCGTTCTGGTCGAACACCTCGGGCGCGGGCCAGGTGATCGCCACATCGCCCAGGTTGCGCGAACCGCGCCAGTCCAGCCGCGGCGGGATGCCGGCATCGCCGGGCGCGCGCCAGTAGGTCTTCCAGCCGTCCGAAAGCGTCAGGTGCAGCGCCGCCATGTAGGTGCCCCGCGCGGTCATGCCGCCATCCAGGATCTCCATGCGCGCCGGACTCTCCATGCCGCCCCCGGCCAGCGCCGGGGCGGCCATCGCGGCAGAGATCAGGGCAGAGGCGGCAAGACGTCGGATCATGCCACGATAGATGGGCGATCGCGGCGCAAAAGCCAAGTCACGATCCGGTCAGGGGCGCGCAATCTTGACGCGTGCGGCGATCCGGCCTTGCACCCGGCGGCAGCGGGGGCCATGTTGAGAGGACGGGAAAGGGAGCGTATCGCGCGATGGATCTGACCGGCAAGCTGCTGATTGCGATGCCCGGCATGGGCGATCCCCGGTTCGAACGCGCGGTCGTGTTCCTGTGCAGCCACGGCGATGACGGCGCCATGGGGCTGATCGTCAACAAGCCCGCTCCCGACGTCTCGCTCGCCGACCTGCTGGCGCAGCTCGAGATCGCCGCCGCCGCCCCGGCGGGCGGCGCGGCGAAAACCGGCGTCCCGGTCCATTTCGGCGGCCCGGTCGAAGCGGCGCGCGGCTTCGTGCTGCATTCCTCGGACTACACCTCGAACCTGCATTCGATGGAGGTGTCGCCGGGTTTCAGCATGACCGCGACGCTCGACATTCTCGAAGACATCGCCGCGGGGCGCGGCCCGAAACGGGCGCTGATGATGCTGGGCTATGCCGGCTGGGGGCCGGGCCAGCTCGAAGGCGAGATCGGCATGAACGGCTGGCTGACGGCCGAGGCCACCGCCGATCTGGTCTTCACCCTGCCCGACGACGAGAAATGGGGCGCCGCGCTCAAGACCCTCGGGGTCGATCCGCTGACCCTCTCGGCCAGCGCCGGCCACGCCTGACGCCTTCCTTTTCCCCGGCTTCTTTCTGGTCAAAAATACTCAAGCCTGTCGGCCGCGCCCCGGCGCGTCGGTCCGATCCGGCCCATTGCGCGGCCCGGCGCGGGGCGCGGCGGCGCGGCGCAGCCGGTCGTTGATGGCCCGGCCCAGCCCGTCATCGGGGATCGGCGCCACCGCGATCGGCCGCCCGGTCGCGTCCAGCCGGTGCAGGTGGCCGAACAGGTTGGCCGCCGCCTGTGCCAGATCGCCCTGCGGCGACAGGTTCAGATCGCCGCCGATCCCGCCAAAGCCCAGATGCACCTCGCCCTGCCGCGCCACACGCGCGTTCAGCCGCACCGCGGCCGCCGGCGCGTAATGCGATGCCAGCTGGCCCGGTGCCGTCGGGGCGGCCGCCGCCTCCGCCCGCCCGAGCGGGGCCTTCAGGACCGCCTCCGCCGCCTCCGCCGACAGCCCGCCGGGGCGCAGCAGCACCGGCGCATCGCCGGCCAGTCCGATGATGGTGGATTCCAGCCCCACCGGGCAGGGTCCGTCGTCGATCACCGCCGCGATGCGCCCCCCGAGTCCGGCCAGCACATGCGCCGCCGTGGTCGGGCTGATCCGGCCCGACGGGTTGGCCGAGGGCGCTGCCAGCGGCCCGGCAAAGGCACGCAGCAGCGCCTGTGCCGCCGGATGCGCCGGCACCCGCACCGCCAGCGTGTCCAGTCCGGCCGTGACCAGGGGCGATATCCCGTGGCCCTCGCCAAGCGGCAGGACCAGTGTCAGCGGCCCGGGCCAGAACGCCCGCGACAGGCGTTCGGCGCAATCGCTCCAGATCACATGGGCGCGCGCCGCCGCGGCGGAATGGACATGCACGATCAGCGGGTTGAAGGCGGGCCGGCCCTTGGCCTCGTAGATCCGCGCCACGGCCGCGCCCGAGCGCGCGTCGGCCCCCAGCCCGTAGACGGTTTCGGTGGGAAAGGCGACCAGGCCGCCGCCCTCCAGCAGCGCCGCGGCGCGGTCGATGTCGGCGCTGTCGGCCGTCAGGGTCAATGTGCGCGGGCTGGGCAAGGTATGACGCGGCGTTCCGGTTGCTTGGCGGGGCGGTTTCTCTAGGTAAACGGCCCAGATCTGTTCCATACTCGCGCCATCCGCGGTTGCCAAGCCCGCCGCCCGCGTCATTCATGAGGTATCCGATGTCCTATCGCGCCCCCGTGCCCGATTACGAGTTCATTCTTCGCCATGTGGTCGGCTTCCACCGGGTCGCGGCGACCGAGCGGTTCGCCGAGGCGACCGACGATCTGGTAAGCGCCATCCTGAACGAGGCCGGCCGGATGTGCGAGGAGGTGATGGCGCCGTTGCAGCGCAACGGCGATATCCACCCGGCGCGGCTCGAGAACGGGGTGGTGCGCACCTCGCCCGGCTTCGCGCAGGGCTGGAAGGCGATCGCCGAAGGCGGCTGGCTGGGCATGAGCGGGCGCCCCGAACACGGCGGCATGGGCCTGCCCATGGCGCTGACCAGCGCGGTGAACGAGATGATGAGCGCGGCCTGCCTGTCGCTGCAACTGGCCCCCCTGATGAGCCAGGGCCAGATCGAGGCGCTGGAACATCACGCCAGCGACGAACTCAAGGCGCTCTATCTGCCGAAACTGATAAGCGGCGAATGGTCGGGCACCATGAACCTGACCGAACCGCAGGCCGGCTCGGACGTGGGCGCGCTGACAACGCGGGCGGTGGCCAACGGCGATGGCACCTACGCGATCAGCGGCCAGAAGATCTTCATCAGTTGGGGCGACAACGATTTCACCGGGAACGTCTGCCACCTGGTGCTGGCGCGGCTGCCCGAAGCGGTGGCCGGAACCAAGGGGATCAGCCTGTTCCTGGTGCCCAAATTCATACCCGACGGCGACGGCAGGCCGGGGCGTGCCAATACCTTGAAGGTCGTCAGCCTCGAACACAAGATGGGCCTGCACGGCAGCCCGACCTGCGTCATGGAATACGACGGCGCGACCGGCTGGCTGGTGGGGGCCGAACACGGCGGCATGGCGGCGATGTTCACGATGATGAACAATGCCCGCCTCGGCGTCGGCGGCCAGGGGGTCGGCGCGGGCGAAGGCGCCTATCAGCACGCGCTGGGTTTCGCGATGGAACGCCGCCAGGGCAGGACCGCCAGCGGCACCATCGTCGATCACGCCGATGTGCGCCGGATGCTGCTCGAGATGAAGGCCGACCTGTTCGCCGCGCGCGCCATCCTGCTGGCCTGCGCCGTGGCCATCGACATGGGCACGGCCACGGGCGATGCCGACTGGATCGCCCGCGCCGCGCTGCTGACGCCCATCGCCAAGGCGTTCGGCACCGATACCGGCATCCGCGTGGCCGAATCCGGGGTGCAGGTGCATGGCGGTATGGGCTTCATCGAGGAAACCGGAGCGGCGCAATATTACCGCGACGTGCGGGTGACGGCGATCTACGAGGGCACCAACGGCATCCAGGCCATGGATCTGGTGGGCCGCAAGATGATGGATGGCGGCGAGGCGGCGATTCGCCTGCTGGAGGAGATCGAGGCCAAGGCCGAGGCGGCGCGCGCGCAATTGCCCGAACTGGCCGCCCCGGTCTGGGAGGCCGCCGAGACGCTGCGCGAGAGCACCGAATGGCTGGTTTCGCAGGGCGACATGCAGGACCGTTTCGCCGGTGCCGTGCCCTATCTGCGCGCCTTCGCGCGGGTTCTGGGCGGGTATGCGCATCTGGCCGCCGCGCTGGGCGAACCGGGCGGCGCGCGCGAGAAGCTGGCGCGCTTCTATATCATGCGGCTGTTGCCGGAACATGCCTCGCTTCTGGTGCAGGCGCAGGCCGGTGCGGCCGGCCTTTTCGCGCCGACCCTCGAAGAACTGACGGGCTGAGCCATGGACGGCGCGACCGACACGGGCCTCCGCTATCCCTGGGCAGAGCCGCCCGGGCCGGGCGATTGCATCGAAGTGGCCGAGGGTGTCCTGTGGATCCGCCTGCCGCTGCCGATGAAGCTCGACCATGTCAACGTCTACGCGCTGGACGACGGCGACGGCTGGACGATCGTCGATACCGGACTGAATTCGGGCAGAACCCGCGATATCTGGGCCGGTCTGATGGCCGGGCCGCTGGCCGGCAAGCCGGTGCGCCGGGTCGTCGTCACCCATCATCATCCCGACCATATCGGGCTGGCCGGCTGGTTTCAGTCCGAACACGGCGCCGAGCTTGTCACCACCCGGACCGCCTGGCTGTTCGCGCGGATGCTGACGCTGGACGTGCAGCAGGAATGGCCCGAGGAAACCCTGGCCTATTACCGCAGCGCGGGGATGGATCCGCAGGTTCTGGCCAGACGCATGGCCGACCGGCCGTTCAATTTCGCCGACATGGTGCATCCGATGCCGCTGGGCTTTGCCCGGTTGCGGCAGGGCGATCGGTTCCGCATGGGCGGGCGCGACTGGGATGTTCACATGGGCAACGGCCATGCGCCCGAACACGCGACCTTCTGGAGCCGCGACGACAATCTGGTGATCTCGGGCGATCAGATCCTGTCCTCGATCAGCCCCAATGTCGGGGTCTATGCGACCGAACCGATGGCCGATCCGCTGGCCGACTGGCTGGAAAGCTGCGAGCGGCTGCTGCAACTGGCCCGCCACGACCACCTGGCGCTGGGCGGGCACAAGCTGCCTTTCACCGGCTTGCCGTTCCGGATGCGGCAGCTGATCGACAACCATCACGGCGCGCTGCGCCGCCTGCTGGAGCACCTGGACGAGCCGAAACCGGCATCCGATTGTTTCGCGCCGCTGTTCAAGCGCCGCATCGGTGACTCCGAATACGGGCTGGCCCTGGTTGAAGCGGTGGCGCATGTGAACCATCTGTTTCATACCGGCGAAGTGACCCGGACGCGCCGCCAGGATGGCGCGTGGCTGTACCGGCGCCGGTGACACAGGCGGGGGCGGGGCGATGGACGACAGGATCGAAACCACGGCCGAGGCGGCGGAGGCGGAGGCGTTGCCGCGCATGTACGAGGTTCATGCCGACCCGGGCGATTGCGCCGATCCCGATTGCATGCCCGATCGGATGAAGGCGCCGGTGGACACCAAGAGCCCGTCGCAATGGGCCTATGAACGGCTGATCCTCTATATCCGCAATTTCGAACAGCAGCTTGACGGCGAACACGAGGTCGCGATGGGCTTTGCCGGCGCCGAGGCCGGTGTGCTGCGTATCGAGGGGATGGGCTATTTCGAGCCTGACATCATCACATTCTACGGCCGCGACGCGAACGGCGTGCGCACCCAACTCATCCAGCATGTGAGCCAGCTGAACGTGATGCTGCGCGCCCTGCCCAAACCGAGCGAGGACGCCCCGGCCAACCGCATCGGCTTTCGCCTGGCCGCCGACCTCGAGGAAACCTGAGCGCCACGCGGCGCTTGCCATTTTCCCCGCCACCGCGTTCAATTCCCCCCGGAACAGGGGACGGGAAACGCATGACACATGCCGCCGTGGTGATCGCCGCCTACCGGGGCGCCTGGAGCCGCCGCCGGCTGTTCGTGCCGCTGTACCTGGCGCTGCGGCTCCTGGTGCTGGCGCTGGTGGCGCCCGGCGTCGCGGCGCTGATAAACGTGGCGGTGTCGCTGTCCAGCCAATCGGCCCTGACCGATCAGGACATCGCGTTCTTCATCCTGTCGCCGGTGGGCTTTCTGGCCACCCTGGCGGTGCTGAGCGTGTTTCTTCTGGCCGAGGTGCTGAGCTTTTCGGTGATGGCCGCCAGTCTGCGCGCCGCGCCCGGCAATGTCTGGGCCGCCGGGCGCGCGGGGCTGTCGCTGGTGCTGCGCCGGGCCTGGCCGCTGCTGCGGTTCGCGCTGCGGTTCCTGCTGCGGGTGCTGCTGCTGGTGGCGCCGTTTGCCGCCGTGGCGCTGGTCATCGCGTGGTGGACGCTGACCGAATACGACATCAACTACTATCTCGCCTATCACCCGCCCGCCTTCGTGGTCGCGGCGGGGCTGATCGGGCTCGTGCTGCTGGCGCTGGCCTTCGTGCTGATCCGGCGGCTGTCGGGCTGGGCGCTGGCGCTGCATCTGGTCCTGTTCGAAGGCACCGCCCCGGGCGCCGCCTTCGGGCAGAGCGAGGCGCGGATGCGGGGCCGCCACGCGATGCTGCGGCGCCGGCTGGTGCTGTGGCTGGCGGTCCGGCTGGCGCTGGGGGCGGCGATCACCGCGCTGACCGGCGCGATCGTGTCGCTCCTGCCCGATGCGAGGGCCGACAACCTGGCGCTGGTGCTGTGGCTGGGCATGGCGGTGGTGGCGCTTTCGGGGCTGGCGGCGCAGGTCGTGGCCGCGACCGCGCTGGGCGGGCTGGCGATCCTGCTGGATGGATTTGTCGAGGCCGGGACGCCGCCGGTGCCGGCACCGGCGGGCGCGGCAATGGGCCTGCGCGGCCTGCTTCTGGGCGGGCTTGTTGCGGCCGCCGTGCTGGTTGCCTTCGGAGGCTGGGCCGGCAACCGGTTGCTGGCCCGGGTGGCGGCGCCGGACGACGTCGAGGTGATCGGCCATCGCGGTGCGGCCGGCCTGCGCCCGGAAAACACCATGGCGTCGGTCGAAAAGGCCATCGAGGACGGCGCCGACTGGGTCGAGATCGACGTTCAGGAAACCGCAGACGACGAGATACTCGTGATCCATGACAGCGACTTCATGAAACTGGCCGGCAATCCCGCGAAGGCGTGGGAGGTCACGATGGAAGACGTGGCCGGGATCGACATCGGCAGCTGGTTCGGCGCCGAATACGCCGATCAGCGCGCGCCGACCCTGCGCGAGGTCCTGGCGGCGGCACAGGGCCGGGCCAGGGTCTTGATCGAGCTGAAATACTATGGCCACGATGTCGATCTGGAAAACCGCGTCGCGGCCCTCGTCGAGGAGTTCGGGATGGGCGGGCAGATCGCGCTGATGTCGCTGAAATATCCCGCCGTCCAGAAGGTGCGCGCGATGCGCCCCGACTGGCGGTCCGGGGTTCTGGCCGCCACGGCGGTGGGCGATCTGTCCGGACTCAAGGCCGATTTCGTCGCCGTAAGCGCGGGCATGGCCAGCCCCGGCCTGATCCGTCGCGTGCAGGCGTCGGGCAAGGATATCTACGTCTGGACCGTCAACGACCCGCTGGAGATGTCGCAGATGATCTCGATGGGGGTCGACGGCCTGATCACCGACCGGCCGGCGCTGGTGCGCGAGGTGCTGGCGTTTCGTGCCGGCCTTGGCCCGGGCGAGCGGCTGCTTCTGTGGCTGAGCGGCGAGTTCGACCTTGGCCCGAGGGACAATGGCGATGGCAGCCCGTAGCGCCATCGCGGCGGCGCTGGTGTGGGCGGCGCCGGTCGCGGCGCAGGATCTCGGCCGCGCGGTCGAACTGCCCGCGCACCGGGCGCTGATGGCCGTCCGCGAGGGCGCCGATCTCGCGCCGTTTGTGACCGACGGCTGTTCGGGCGGGCTGTCGCATGGCTGGGAACTGGTGGCCGACGCCTTTCCCGGCTTTGCCGCCGCGCACAAGGAGGCCCCGCCCTGGGAAGGCTGCTGTGTCGCGCATGATCGTGCCTATCACCGCGCGGGCGATGCCGATACCGCCGAGGCAAGCTGGCAGGCGCGGCTGGATGCCGACGACGCGCTGAGCGCCTGTGTATCCGACACCGCGGGCGGGCGCGCCGATGCGCTGGCCGCGCTTTACGACATGACGCCGGCGCAGGTGCGCGGCGCCTATGCGACGATCGCCGGCGCGATGTACCTGGCGGTGCGGTTCGGCGGCGGGCCGTGTTCCGGCCTGCCCTGGCGATGGGGCTATGGCTATCCGTCCTGCACCCTGCTGGACGCGGTAGCGCCGGGGGGCGATTGACGTGGTGACAGGCGCGGCAGAATCCGTTATCCAGCACCCAGGCAACGGCGAACGGAATATGTCAGATGGCTGAACACAAGCACGGCGAAATGGATATCACCTCCCAGACCGAAACCTTCAACGGTTTCGTCAAGTTCATGACCCGTGCGGTCATCGCCATCCTGGCCGTCCTGATCTTCATGGCCATCTTCACCACCTGATCCATGCGCCTGATCGTGTTCAGATTTTCCGCCCTGTGCATGTTTGCGCTGGCCGTCGCCGGCTGCGCCACCCAGCAGCCCTATGCCGACGATGCCGCCATCGCGGCCGTGTCCTACCGCGATTCGGGGCCGGCCTCGCTGACGCTTTACACGATGGTCAACAACCGCACCGGCAAGGGCGGGCACAGCGCGCTGCTGATCAATGCCTCGGAACGGGTGATCTTCGATCCGGCGGGATCGTTTCATGCCGATATCGTGCCCGAGCGCAACGACGTGCTGTTCGGCATCACCCCGGCGGTGGAACAGGCCTATCGCAGCGCCCATGCCCGCAGCACCTTTCACGTCGACATGCAGACGATCGAGGTCTCCCCGGCCCAGGCCGAGGCGGCCTACCGGGTGGCGCTGCACAACGGCGGGGTCGCGGGCGGGCTGTGCTCGAACGCGGTTGCCAACCTGCTGCGCCAGGTTCCGGGCTTTGAAAGCCTCGGCCCGACGCTGTATCCCACCCGTCTTGCCGAGGAATTCGGCAGGCTGCCCGGGGTCACGTTCGAGCAGTATTTCGAGGATGACAGCGCCGATCTTCAGGACGGGCTGACCCAGGGCAACGCGGCGCTGAACCGGTTGGCCAAGACCGGCGGCTGAGCGGCCCTTCGCCGATCAGGTCAGGTGGCGCGCCCGCGCGCCGCGCTCGATCGCGGCGGCATGGAGCCGGTCGATATTCAGCTCGTAGCGCATTTCCTCGAGCAGGCGCAGTTCGGTTTCCGCCAGCGTCCCGTCGGCGGCGGCGACATCGCAGGCCAGCGCATAGGCGGTTTCGTTCATGCGCTCGGGCAGGTTGTCGCGGATCAGGCCGAACAGCGCATCCAGCCCGTCCTCCTGTTCGAACAGTTCGAGCACCAGCCGCGACATGCGCTTGATGCGGTCGATATCGTAATCGGCAAATACCGGCAGCATGTTCACCGCTGACTGGATCTTGACCAGTTCGGCGGTGCGGATGTTCTCGTCCGAGGCAGAGACGGCGATCATCAGGGCGACAAGGCAGTCCTGGGCGCTCAGCACATGGGGTTCGGTCTGGGGCATGGTGGCGCGGCTCCTTGTGGCATTGCGGTGTTGCAGCGCAGAATATTGACGCCTCGCCCCCGGCACAATAGGTAGCGGCGTCAGCCCCGCGCGGCGCGTGCGGCCCAATTCAGTGGAGAAACCGGGATGTCTCAGTTGCGCGAAGCCGCCTTCACGTCCAAGGCCTGGCCCTTCGAGGAAGCGCGCCGGATTCTGAAACGCTATGAAAAGGCGCCGCCCGAAAAGGGGCATGTGCTGTTCGAAACCGGCTATGGGCCGTCGGGTCTGCCCCATATCGGCACCTTCGGCGAGGTGGCGCGCACCACCATGATCCGCCACGCCTTTGCAACCCTCAGCGACATCCCCACCAGGCTGATCTGTTTTTCCGACGATCTGGACGGCATGCGCAAGGTGCCCGGCAACGTCCCGAACCCGGACAAGCTGAAGGCGCATCTGCAAAAACCGCTGACCAGCGTGCCCGATCCGTTCGGCGAATACGAAAGCTTCGGTGCGCACAACAATGCCATGCTGCGCCGGTTCCTCGACACGTTCGGCTTCGAGTACGAATTCATCAGCGCGACCGACTTCTACCGCTCGGGGCGGTTCGACACCATCCTGCGCCGCGCCGCCGAACGCTATGACGCGATCATGAAGATCATGCTGAAGTCGCTGCGCGAGGAGCGGCGGCAGACCTATTCCATCTTCCTGCCGATCCACCCCGAAACCGGCCGCGTTCTCTATGTCCCGATGAAACATGTGGACGCCGCCGAAGGCACGGTCACGTTCGACGACGAACAGGGCCGCGAATGGACGCTGCCGGTGACGGGCGGCAACGTGAAACTGCAATGGAAACCCGATTTCGGCGCCCGCTGGGCCGCGCTGGGCGTCGATTTCGAGATGTACGGCAAGGATCACTCGACCAACACGCCGATCTATGACGGCATCTGCCGGGCCCTGGGCGAACGCCCGCCCGAACATTTCACCTACGAGCTGTTTCTGGACGAGAACGGGCAGAAGATCTCCAAGTCCTCGGGCAACGGCGTTTCCATCGACGAATGGCTGACCTATGCCAGCGCCGAAAGCCTGTCCTATTTCATGTATCTCAAGCCCAAGACCGCCAAGCGGCTGTTTTTCGACGTGATCCCCAGGGCGGTGGACGAATACCACCAGCACTTGCGCGCCTATGAAGGGCAGGATCTGGCGGCACGGCTGAACAACCCCGTCTGGCATATCCATGGCGGCGATGTGCCGGTCTCGACGCTGATCGTGCCGTTCGCCATGCTGCTGAACCTGGCCTCGGTCTCGGGCGCGCAGGACAAGGCGCAGCTCTGGGGCTTCATCAACCGCTATGCGCCCGAAGCGGCGCCCGGAACCCACCCCGATCTGGACCGGGCCGCGGGCTTTGCCGTGCGCTATTTCAACGATTTCGTGAAGCCGACACGCGCCTTTCGCGCCCCGACCGAGCCCGAACGCGCCGCGCTGGTGGCGCTGCGCGATGCGCTGGCCGCCTACGATGGGCCGCCCGAGGACGAGGCGCTGCAATCGGTGGTCTATGCCGTTGGGCGGGATCGCTTCGATCCGCTGCGGCAATGGTTCACGGCGCTTTACGAGGTGCTTCTGGGGGCCAGCCAGGGGCCGCGGTTCGGCGGCTTCATCGCGCTTTATGGCGTGAACGAGACGGTGGCGCTGATCGACCGGGCGCTGGCGGGCGAACTGGTCTGATCCGCAGGGGGCAGACCCGGCCGCCCCGCCCGGCGGTTTCTGGCGCTGGCGCTGGCGCTGCGCGCCCGGGCCTGTTATTCAGGGCGCCCGGCCCATACCGTGCCGGGCCATGACGGGCAAGGAAGGCTGAACCCCCGATGAGCGACGATATCCGCCTTGCCTTCGCGCACCCCTCCGAACGGGCCGCGGCAACCGCGCAGGCCGGCCCGCTGGACCGGATTTCGCTGCGCGATCATGTCGTCGAGGTCGAGATCGGCGCCTTCCAGTCCGAACGGGGCACCACGCAGCGCGTATGTTTCAACGTGGTCGTCGAGGTGCAGCCCGTCGGCACCCCGATCGAGGACGATGTCGATCGCATCCTGTCCTATGACCGCGTGACCGAGGCCATTGCCCACGAACTGGCCGAGGAACGGCTGAACCTGCTGGAAACGCTGGCCGAACGCATCGCCGAGCGTATCCTGGCCGAGCCGCAGGCGGTGCGCGCCTTCGTGCGCATCGAAAAGCTCGACCGCGGCCCAGGCGCGCTGGGCGTCGAGATCGTGCGCGAGCGCAGCCGGGTCTGGCAGCCGCCGCAGGATGACGACCGCCCGCATCCGCGGCTGGTGTTCCTGTCCAATGCCGCCATCGCATCGGACAACCTGACCGGCTGGATCGACCAGCTTGAACGCGATGGCCGCCCGCTGATCCTCTGTGTCGGCGCCCCCGATGTCGCGGCGCCGCAATCCGGGCACCGCCTGACCCAGCGCCGGATCGACCTTCTGGCCATCGAACAGACCGCCTGGGTGCTGGCCGCGCGCGATCACCGCTGCGTCGTGACCGCCACGAGAACCGAACTCGACTGGGCCATGAAACACCGCCGCATCAGCGTCTGGGCGCCCTCCAAGATCGTGCTCGACGCGGTGGACGGGCCGTCGGCGCATCCCGCCGACGCCGTGGCGCTGGCCGCCTGGTTCGCCACCCATTTCGCGGCGCAGGAGATGCTGGTGATCGGCGGCGATCTGCCCGACAGCCCCGGCGTGCCCCTGCGCGCCGTGCCGGTCACGCAGGCCGATCTGTGAGCGAGTATTTCCGCCCGCTGGTTCAGCACGGCGCCGCCCGCCCCGAAGGCGCGCAGCCCCTGGCTGGCGGTGCGCTTTGGTTCACGCATCTTCAGGCGCTTTCGCGCGAGGGCGCGCCGCGTATCGTGCGGGCCGCCGATCTGCCCCGGCAGGTGCTGGCCCGTCTGAGCCGTCCGCGCCCGCCGCTTCTGGATCTCGATATGGACCGGCCGCGGATCATGGGCATTCTCAACACCACGCCCGACAGCTTTTCCGATGGCGGGGTGCATCACCGGCCCGAGGCCGCGCTTGCGGCGGCGCGCGCCATGATCGCCGCCGGCGCCGCGATCGTCGACATCGGCGGCGAATCCACCCGGCCGGGGGCGAGCCCGGTGGCCGAAGCCGAAGAGATCGCGCGCACCCGCCCGGTGATCGCCGCGCTGGCGAATGAAACCGCCACGCCGCTTTCCATCGACACGCGAAACGCCGCCGTCGCCGCCGCCGCGCTGGACGCGGGCGCACACCTGGTTAACGACGTTTCGGGCCTGACCCACGATCCGGGGCTTGCACCGCTATGCGCCGCGCGCGGCGTTCCGGTTTGCGTGATGCATGCGCAGGGCGATCCCCAGACCATGCAGGCGAACCCGCGCTATGACGACGTCCTGCTCGATGTCTACGACTTTCTCGAAACGCGGATCGCGGCGCTGGAACGGTCCGGCATACCGCGCGCCCGGATCGTCGCCGACCCCGGCATCGGCTTTGGCAAGACGCAACGCCACAATCTTGCCCTGTTGCAAAACATCAGCCTGTTTCACGGGTTGGGCTGTGCAATCCTGCTGGGCGCATCGCGCAAGGGCTTCATCGGCGCCATCGGCAAAGAACCGCGAGCCGATGCGCGCATACCCGGTTCCCTGGCGGTCGGGCTTGCGGCGCTGGCCCAAGGCGTGCAAATCCTTCGGGTGCATGACGTGGCCGCGACCGCCCAGGCGGTGCGTCTGTGGCAGGCGGTATGGTAGGAAAGCAGGGAATATGCGGAAACTCTTCGGAACCGACGGGGTGCGCGGCACCGCCAACATCCACCCCATGACGGCCGAGATGGCGCTGCGCATCGGCGCCGCGGTGGGCCGGTATTTCCGCCGCGAGGCCGGCGGCGTGCACCGCGTGGTGATCGGCAAGGACACGAGGCTTTCTGGCTACATGTTCGAAAACGCGCTGACCGCCGGGCTGACCAGTACCGGCATGAACGTGTTGCTGCTGGGGCCGGTGCCGACCCCGGCGGTCGGCCTCATGACCCGTTCGATGCGCGCCGATCTGGGCGTCATGATCTCGGCCAGCCACAACCCGGCGCAGGACAACGGCATCAAGTTCTTCGGCCCCGACGGCTTCAAGCTGTCGGACCGGGCCGAAGCCGAGATCGAGGCGCTGGTCGAGGCCGGGGTCGAACCGGCGCAACCGGGCCATATCGGCCGCGCCAAGCGGATCGACGACGCCCGCTTCCGCTATGGCGAGCGGGTCAAATCCTCGCTGCCGCGCGATCTGCGGCTCGACGGGCTGAAGGTGGTCGTCGATTGCGCCAATGGCGGCGCCTACCGCGCCGCGCCCGAGGTGCTGTGGGAACTGGGCGCCGAGGTGATCTCTGTCGGGGTCAGCCCGGACGGGTTCAACATCAACCGCGGCTGCGGCTCGACCCAGCCGCAGGTGGCGGCCGAAACCGTGGTCGCGCATGGCGCCGATGTAGGCATCTGCCTTGACGGCGATGCCGATCGCGCCGTGGTGATCGACGAGACCGGCCGCATCGCCGACGGCGATCAGCTGCTGGCGATGCTGGCCGGGCGCTGGGCCGGCGACGGCCGGCTCGATGGCGGGGCGCTGGTGGCCACGGTGATGTCGAACCTGGGGCTGGAGCGGTTTCTGGCCGGACGCGGCATCGGGCTGGAACGCACCGGCGTCGGCGACCGCTATGTCGTCGAGAGGATGCGCGCGGGCGGCTTCAACCTGGGCGGCGAACAGTCCGGCCATATCGTCATGACCGACTATGCCACCACGGGCGACGGGCTGATGGCGGGGCTGCACTTCCTGTCGGAAATGGTCCTCTCGGGCCAACCCGCCAGCACGCTGGCCCGCCAGTTCGAGCCGGTCCCGCAACTGTTGAAGAACGTCCGTTTTGCCGCAGGCCAGGCGCCGCTGGATCTGCCCCAGGTGCAGACCGCCATCGCCGAGGCGGAAACGGCACTGAACGGCAAGGGGCGGCTTCTGATCCGCAAGTCGGGGACCGAGCCGCTGATCCGCGTGATGGCCGAATGCGAGGACGAGGCGCTGCTGGCGCGCACCGTCGATGAGGTGGTCGATGCGGTGTCGCGTGGCCTTGATGCCTGAGGCACGGGCTTTCCGCGCGAACCGGCCATCCGCGCCCGCCTGAAGCATTTCGCGTGCGAAGAACCCTCGCCGAACTGCCGGCGACCCGCGATGGTTGACAACCGGGCAAGGTGCCGGGATGATCTCCGCTTCATCGAGAGAAGGATTTTTCGCCATGTATTCAGGACGATTGCTTTGGGGTGTCGCGGCCACGCTCTGCCTGTCCGGCGGGGCTTCATGGGCCGACATGTCGGTGCAGTTGCTGGCGCCCTGGACGGGCGGGGCGGTGCCTGCCGGGCAGCAATGCAAACTTCATGGCGGCAACGGTTCGACCCCGCCGATGAAGGTCAGCGGACTGCCGGCGGGAACCGCCGGTATCCTGGTCGAGTACGATGACAAGACCTACAAGCCGCTGTCGCGCGGGGGCGGGCATGGCTCGCTGCTTTATCCCGCAAGCGGCACATCCGCGACGCTGCGCGCGGTGCCGGGTATGACCAACAGGCTGCCGGGCGGCGTGCGCGTCCACAAGCCCGCCAAGTCCAAGGGCGATTATGCCTCGCCGGGCTATCTGCCGCCCTGTTCGGGCGGGCGCGGCAACCGCTATACCGCCACGCTGAAGCCGATTTCCGCCCAGGGCAAGGTGCTGGATTCGGTCACGATCACGATCGGCAAGTACTAGCGCGCGTCGCGGTCATTCGGATTCGGCATTCACCCGCCAGGGCGGGGCAGCGTTTCCAGGGAACGCCGCGTTTGGCCCGGCGGCTGTATTCGACTGAACGCGACACGCCCGAGCGCGAGGTATTCGCGTGTTCGGCACGGGGCGCCCCGAAAAGCGCGCCCCGTACCGTCCGGGCAGGCCCGTCAGTTGCGGGCCTTGTCGACCATCTTGCCGGCGCTGATCCAGGGCATCATCGCGCGCAGCTTCTCGCCGACCTGCTCGATCTGGTGGGCGTCGTTCATCCGCCGCGTGCCCTTGAAGAACGGCTGGCCGACGGCGTTCTCGGCCATGAAGTCGCGCACGAAGCGGCCGGACTGGATGTCGTGCAGGATCGCCTTCATCTCGGCCTTGGTGCGCTCGCGCGGCAGCACGCGCGGGCCCGAGACGTATTCGCCGTATTCGGCGGTGTTGGAGATCGAGTAGTTCATGTTGGCGATGCCGCCCTCGTAGATCAGGTCGACGATAAGTTTCACTTCATGCAGGCACTCGAAGTAAGCCATTTCGGGGGCATAGCCCGCCTCGACCAGGGTTTCGAACCCCATGCGGATCAGTTCCACGAGACCGCCGCACAGCACCGCCTGTTCGCCGAACAGGTCGGTTTCGCATTCCTCGCGGAAATTCGTCTCGATGATGCCCGAGCGGCCGCCGCCGATGGCGCTGCAATAGGACAGGCCGATTTCCAGCGCCTTGCCCGAGGCGTCGTTGTCCACCGCCACGAGGCAGGGCACGCCGCCGCCCTTGACGTATTCGCCGCGCACGGTGTGACCCGGACCTTTCGGCGCCATCATGATGACATCGACGCCGGGTTTCGGCTCGATCAGGCCGAAATGCACGTTCAGCCCGTGCGCGAAGGCGATGGCGGCGCCTTCCTTGAGGTTGTCATGGACATGTTCGGCATAGGTTGCGGCCTGCAATTCGTCGGGCATGGTGAACATGATCAGGTCGCACCAGGCGGCGGCGTCGGCGATGCCCATCACCTTCAGGCCCTCGCCTTCGGCCTTCCTGGCCGAGGCGCTGCCCTCGCGCAGGGCGACGACCAGGTTCCTGGCGCCCGAATCGCGCAGGTTCAGCGCGTGCGCATGGCCCTGGCTGCCATAGCCGAGAATGGCCACCTTCTTGTCCTTGATCAGGTTGATGTCGCAATCGCGATCGTAATAGACGCGCATGTC
>JAGRMG010000037.1 GCA_020441385.1 Paracoccaceae bacterium | reverse complement strand
CGCCCCGCCGGGCGCAAACACGCTCCCCGCCAAGCGAAAGGGGCCGCCACTGGCGGCCCCTCCGGCATTTCCTATCGGTATATGCCCTGCGGTCAGGCGGCCTTGCGGCGGCGGCGGGCGAATGCCGCCATCCCGCCGAGCCCGGCCAGAAGCATCAGGCCTGCGGCCGGAAGCGGAACCGGCGCCAGCCATTCCGAGTTCGCGGTTCCGCCCGACGCGGTCGGGCCGGAGATCGTGAACACCTGCGTGATGTAATAGTCCGACGGGTCGAACATTATCTGCGCCGCGGACGTGGTCAGATCGCCGGAGGTCGAGGCGATCAGCGAGTCCCTGCCGAACAGCGAGGTCGCCAGGTAGATATCCGACATCACGCTGCCGGCGAACAGCACGAAGTTGTTGGTCACGCTGCCGATGCCCTGCGCCGGGCTGGGCATGGCGCTGGTGAAGTGGTGCGATATCTCGACCCGGGCGCTGCCGTTGCCGGCCCCCAGGTTGAGGGTGCTGGTCAGATGGTCGAGCGGCGGATAGCCGGCCGCGAGCGAGGTCTGGAGCGTCATGCCGTAGCCGCCGATGCTGGGCGTCGAGGTGATCAGGCTGCCCGCGGTGGGATCGAGATCGCCGGCACCGTTATCGGTGATCGAGGCGACCAGCACATCGGGGCCTGTGGTGTCGTAAAGTTCGACCGTGACCGCGCCGGCCGATGCCGGCAGCGCCAGGGCCATGGCGGTCGCCATGACCGGCCTGAGGAATTTTCTGATCTCTAACATCGTGAACCCACCCTTCTAAACATCTTCTGAAATGCAGGAATACCCCCTGCATTCCTTGTCTCACTCCAGAATATGGTACTTGCCATGTTCGTGACAAGAAGATTCCCCATCTTTGCCTGATTTGCGCGGCAGCGCCCGAAATGGGCCCGGAACAGGCTCCAAAGCCGCCCATTTCACCGGCTTGTTTCCCCGTCCGAAACAATCGTGAGTTCGATCCACCGCTTTTGTGACGAATCGCCGTCGCCCCGCACCCTGCCCGCGCCCTGGCGGCCGGGGGCGGTGTTCGCCGCCCCTCAGATTCGCCGGCGGCGGGCGGCGGCCCCGAGCCCGCCAAGCGCGCCCAGCAGCAGCAGGCCGGCGCCGGGCAGCGGCACGGCGCTCAGCGCGATCCCCGAGATATAGGAGCTCGGGCTGCCGGCCTGCGGCGCGATGGAAAACGAATCGCCGATGTTCAGCACCAGGCCGAGGTCGATCCGCACGTCGCCGGTGCCGGAAAGGCTGTGGGGTATCATGTCCGCGGCGGAATAGAGCGTGCCGCCGATGAGATAGCTCGCGGCCGTCACGTCCGGCGCGTCGTGATTGGCGTTCATCCAGATGGATTCGATCAGCACCGCCGCGTCCGTGGCGGTGAAGGTCAGCGCCTCGTCCAGCCCGGTGATGCCGTCGTCGCTGCCCGGGTCGCAGGCATTCGCGGCGCCGTCGGTATAGCTGCCGACCGGGGCGCCCGCCAGCGCGTCCTTGCACACGCCCATGCCGGCGTTGCCGTTGTCGAAATAGACGAACTGGTCGCCGTCGTCGTCCCCCGATGCCGAGGCCGTGATGTCCAGGTTGGGGCCCGCGAACCCGGCGAACGCGCCGCCGCTGGCGCCGGTGGCGAAACTCGAGAAGATCGACTCCCCGATGCCGCCGCCGGCATTCGCCGCGGCCTTGAAATCGTATGTATGGGTCGCCGCCGATACCGGCAGCGCGCCGGCCGACAGGGCCGCGGCCAGCGCGGCTTTCCTGAAACGGTTTGCAAACATGATATCCCCCCCGGGCAAAAGAACCGAACCTGGTCAAATTCCAGGGGCGGATTATTACTCGAAATTCGCAAAATTTGCAAATTTATGAGCAAACGGGGCGGGGTGGGCGAATTATTGTTTCGGCTCCGGCATCAATGCCGGGTTGCATACGCGGATTGTCCCGACTGCAGGGGGCCGGCCATGCGGCGCGCTCACTGTGCCGGCGGTACCGCTTCCTCGCGCAGGCGGACCGCCCCGCCGCCGACCGGTTCCGGCAGATAGCGCACCGCGAGGGTCTCCAGCGCAACGCCCCGGGCATCGCGCGAAAGGATGCGGTTGCCATCGGCGTCGTATTCGGTGGTTCCGTCGGCGCGGTGGCGCACCCAGCCCTCGAGCCGGCCGTCCGCGTCATAGCGGTAGACATCGCGCCACGGCGTTTCGGGAAACAGCCGCGGATCGGCATAGACGCCCGGCCTCGGCGCGCGATCGAGGCTGGCGATGCGCGGGGTTCCGTCCGGGCCGGGCTCGTAGATGCGGCGCTCGTGGCGGGGCAGCAGCACCGAGATGAAGGCCGGCGCGCTGTCGTGGATGCCGTTATTGGCGAAGACCCCGATATCGACGCGGTCCGACACGATGTCCGGCGCGCCGGGCGTGGGCCGCGGCTCCTGCCAGTCGATGACGATCCTGGCCGCCCGCCCGTCGGGCATCAGCGGCTGCACCGTCACGCGCTCGGGGTCGCCGCGCAGCACGACCCAGTCAAAGCGCAGCGCGCGCCCGTTGGGGTCGCGCGTGCCGGCCGCCGTCACGACCATGACCCGCCGCCCCCGCCGCGACCGCCAGACCCGGGCGATGGCCGAGGGCGTGTCGAACAGCACCTCGCCCGATGGCGCGCCGAAATGGTCCACCCCTTCGCGCGAGGCGGTTTCCTCGAGCACGGCCAGCCGCACCATGGGGGGAACCTCGCCGGGGAGAATGGAATTGGCCAGCCCGACCATGCGCGCCAGGGCGATGTCGCTGTCGCGGAAGACGGACGGATGGGCGCCGCCGCTGAGATAGGCGGCGCGGCTGCGCACCCCGACGCGGGCGCGGCGATAGACCATCTGCACCGTGGGCGCGATCAGCCCGGTTTCGCGCAGCACCGCCTTGGTGTCGGGCCGGAACGCCGCCAGGATCATCGCCAGGGCCCTCAGATGCGGGCGGTCCGACCCCGACGAGCCCTGCGAGATCAGCATGTAGGGGGTGTTGGCCGGCAGCAGATCGCCATATTCGGGGTCGTGGTCGCGGTGTTCGGGAAACACGTGGATCTGGCCGGAGGCGTAGTTCTGAAACAGCAGATGCGCGCCGGCCCCGTCCTTCATCGTCAGCGCCAGGCGCGGCAGCGAGCGCCACAGCGGCCCGCCGGTCTGCGCCAGCGAGGCGTTGCCGATCACCGGCGCATCGAACAGCATCTCCAGCGGCAGGCCGTAATCGAACCCCTGCGCGCGCAGCCTGGCGTCATAGCGCACATGGGTCAGTTGCGGGAACGCCTCGTGCGACAGCGAGGAATGGCTGTGGTCGCGGTTTTCATAGAGATCGCCCGAATTCCCCGCCGCCTGCCCCGCGGCGACCATCCGGCGCAGCATCGCATATGCCGGATCGGGCGGATCGCCGCCCAGCACCGGCACGCTCCGGGCGGGAAAGACGACATGCGCCAGGCGGCGGGCGGGCGGCCCGACCTGCCTCGTGTTGTCGGGCGTCAGCAGGACGATCCCGTCATGCGCCACCGCCGCATCGGGCAGATCCGGCAGGGTCTGGGCCGCCGCCGGCGGCGCGAGGGCCGCCGCGCAGGCCAGAAGCGCCGCGAGAAGACCGGCATAAGAACCGGCATGAGAACCGGCGCGCAACCCCGGGGACAAGACCGGCCTGAACAACGTCATCCCCATATCCTGGCCCACACTCCGGCGGCCGCGATCCGACCGGCGGCCCTTGCGGCAGCAGTCTTTCAGGCCTTGGTGACCATGTCCATCGGCAGACCGCGGGAGGCGAAGGCATTGCGGGTATCGACCACCGGAATCCCCAGAGCGGCCAGCGCCGCGTAATCCACGGCGTCATGATCGGTCGCGATCAGGACGGCGTCGTGGGCGCCGGGTTTCACATCCTCCATCCGCAGCGCCGCGCGGTTCAGAAGATGGGGATATTCGCGCATCGCGGGAATCGCCGCGACATGGGGATCGACGAAATCCACCTCCGCCCCCTGCCCGAGCATCAGATCCATCAGTTCGACGGAGGGGCTTTCGCGCATGTCCGGCACGTTCTTCTTGTAGCTGATCCCGACCAGCAGTATCCGCGCCCGCGACAGCCCCTTGCCATAGCGGCGGTCCAGCGCCTCGCGCAGCTTGGCGATCACATAGTCCGGCATCTTCACGTTGATGTCGCCGGCCAGTTCGATGAAGCGGGTCGAGTAGCCGTATTCGCGGGCCTTCCAGGTCAGGTAGAACGGGTCGATCGGGATGCAGTGCCCGCCCAGGCCGGGGCCGGGATAGAACGGCATGAAGCCGAAGGGCTTGCTCGCGGCGCCCTCGATCACCTCCCAGACGTCGATGCCCATCGCGTCGTAGATCATCTTCAGCTCGTTCACGAGCGCGATGTTGACGGCGCGAAAGATGTTCTCGGTGATCTTCACCGCCTCGGCGGTGCGGGTCGAGGACACCGGAACCACCGTGTCGACCACGTTGCGGTAGAACGCCACCGCCAGGGCGCCGGCGGCCTCGGAATCGCCGCCGACGATCTTGGGGATGGAATGCGTGCGGTAGGTCTTGTTGCCGGGATCCTCGCGCTCGGGGCTGAACGCGACCCAGAAATCGCGGTCCGGGTGCAGGCCCTGCGCCGACAGGATCGGCGTCAGGACCTCGGCCGTGGTGCCCGGGAAGGTGGTCGATTCCAGGATCACCAGCGCCCCCGGGCGCATGTGCCGCGCGATCGTGCGGGCGGTGGCCTCGACATAGGACAGATCCGGTTCGCGGTGGCGCGTCAGCGGGGTCGGCACGCAGATGACGATGACATCGCACTGCGCCAGCCGGGCGAAATCGGCGGTCCACGAGACCCGCCCCGCCGCGCTCACCCCGGCCAGCGCCTCCTGGCTCACGGCCTCGATATAGCTCTGCCCGGCATCGAGCCGCGCGATCTTGGTGTCGTCGACATCGAACCCCGTGACGGCAAAGCCCCGCGAGGCCGCCGTCACCGCCAGCGGCAGGCCGACATAGCCCAGCCCGACGACCCCGACCCGGGCCGCCCGGCTTTCCAGGGCCGCCATCAGCTTGTCCCGGGACGTGTTGCGCATATCCATTCCGAACCGTTTCCTGCCTTGAACAAATCAGCCTTTTGCGGCCGGTCCCTGAATGAAAGTTCTCAGGGCCTCGATCAATTGCCCATCGCCGAATTGCGAAAGTTTTCCCATCTCTGTTGCATCGCCATCCGCGGCCCCGGCAAGGAGGCCGGGCAGCTCGTGCTCGTCCCGGGCGGCGAAGATGCCCGGCCGCCCGGCGAACCGCTCCATCGTGGCGAACTGGTGGTCGTTGCGGGTTTCGCGCAGATGGCCGCGCCGCGGCAGGATGACGATGGGCTTCTGCATCGACAGCGCCGTTATGATCGAGCCCATGCCGGCATGCGAGATCACGAAATCCGCCATGGCGAACCGCCTGCGGTACTCCGCCGGCTCCAGCGAGGCGACCGCCTCGAAATGGCTGGGGCGGTAGCCGGCATGATCGGTGATCTGGCCGAACATCTCGGCGCCCCGCCCGGTCGCCGCGCACCAGCCGTCCACGCTGCGCACCAGGCGGTCGAAGGGTTCGTGGGTGCCGACGGTCAGGAAGATCAAAGCACCGACCCCCTGTATTCGGGGCCGCCATCGCCCGCCAGATGCTCCCACTGGGTCAGCCACAGGTCGCAATGCGCGCCGGCCTTCTTTCCGGCAAGGGACATGTCCTCGGCATTGGCGATGCTGTCGATCCAGACCGTGCGGCTGCCCAGAAGCGCGGCGAGACGCAGCGCGAAATAGCCCGGCGCGGCGCCGGTGGTGATGACGACATCGGGGCGGGCCCGGATCAGGACAAGCGCGATCTGGATCAGCGAGCGCAGCAGTCTCAGCTTCTGCCACCGGTTGGCTTCGGTCACGACGCGATAGCCGGGCCGGGGCTGGCCGCGGGCGGCCGCCAGGGCCTCGACCTCGGCGCGAAAGCCCGGATCGGTGGTCACGTAGGTCACCTCGCAGCCGTCCCAGGCCGGGATCAGGCGGGTCAGTTGCACCCAGTGGCCGCCGCCCGAGGCGACCGCAAGAACGCGCCGCGGCCGCGTCATTCCCGTGCTCCCCGCATGACGTCTCCCAGCCGCATCAGCCGGTATCCGTCGGTCTCGGCAAGCCCGATGATGCGTTCGGTCAGGTCCATGACATAATCCGCGTGGGAGGTTGCGCCAGGCGCGGCATCGGCTTGGGTTTGCGCCTTGTCGAAATCATGCGCCAGCACGACGCCGCCGCCGCGCGAGCGGATCTCGGCCAGAATGTCCTCGGCCGGGCGCCTTGCGCCGCTGTCGCGGGTATCCTTGCTGTCGATGGTCCACCATCCCAGGCGCTGGCCCCGCAGCAGGCAGTCGGCCAGCGTCGCCAGGGTCATCTTGCCATAGGGCGGCCGGAACAGCCGGCCGTCCCCGCCGAGGCGGCGGACCGTGCCTATGCCCCGCGCCAGATCCCGCGCCGCGCGCAGCGGCCCCACCTTCCAGGCGTTGCCATGCCCGAAGGTGTGGCTGCCCACCTCGTGGCGTTCGCGCGTCGCGCGCGACACGATGTCGGAATTGGCCTCGGCGTTGCGGCCCAGAACGAAGAACGTGGCGGCCACGTTGCTGGCGCCCAGCAGATCGAGCAGGCGCGGCGTCAGGGCCGGCCCGGGGCCGTCGTCATAGCTGAGCACGATCGCCCTGCGCGCGCGGCAGAGGCGGCACAGCCGGATTTCCGACAGCCGCCGCACGGCAAAGGGAAACAGGAACCACACGGCAGCGAAAACACAGGCGCCCAGAACCACCCGAACCAGAACTTCCATGATCACCGCGCGTCTTTCCTCGTGTTCCCGCTGCATGCCGGCCGGAACGGCGATGCGTCAAGGTCTTCCGCAGCTTACAGCGAAAATGCCGGGGCCGGGAACCGCAATCGGAACCGGGGCATAAAACCGCTCACCCCGCCTGCCGCCCGCCCGGCAGCCGGCGCCAGGCGGCGGCGCCGATCCAGCCGGCGACAAACCCGCCCAGATGGGTCTGCCAGGCCAGCAGCCCCTGCATCAGGTACCACAGCAGCGCGTTCAGGACGACCAGGGCGAGCACCGTGCGCCAGACCGGCCACCGGCTGATCCCGGCCCGGCGGCGGTCGCGCCATTCCCAGTACTGCCAGGCGCCCGCCAGCCCGAACAGCGCCCCCGAGGCGCCGACCATCGGCGCCGGGCTGCGGGTCATCAGCCCGAAGGCCAGGGCGCCGCCCAGGGCCGAGACCGCGTAAAGCGCCGCCAGACCGCCCCGCCCCGCCCGCCGCTCCACGATGTCCCCGAGAAACACCAGCGTCACCATGTTGCCGGCCAGATGCCCGAACCCGCCATGCAGGAAGGCGTAGGTGAAGAACATCAGCCAGGGCTGCGCGGCATAGTTGGGCCGCCAGTTGTGCAGCAGCCCGGCCCAGAACGCCCCGTTCTGATAGGCCAGCGCGCGCCACAGCGGGCTGCCGATCAGGCCGAAATCGGCGGCCTCCAGCGTCAGTTCGATCCCGCAGCACACCACGATGAGCGCCACGATGACGGGCGAACGCCACGGCACGCCGTGCGATACCCCGCCGGATGACTGATCCTGCCTGTCGGCCCGCATG
>JAGRMG010000226.1 GCA_020441385.1 Paracoccaceae bacterium | reverse complement strand
TGGCTTTCCTGGGTCAGGCGGTGCCATTTGCGCCGCAGCGCGGCCCAGTCGGAGCGGCTGGGGTGACTGACGCGCAAGCCGTCCTCGTAGATCAGCCGGTAGCCCCTGGCGGTCGCGCGATAGCTCCAGTCGCTGTCCTCGCTGACCACGGTGCGGAACGGACCCACATCCTCGAACACGGCGCGCCCGGTAACGAGGTTGCCCGACCCCGAAAAGCCCTTGACCTCGATATAGGTCCTGAAATCGAAGGCGAAGACCTTCTCGAAGGCTTGCGCGCCGCTGCGCGGCGGCGGGGTTTCGTCGAACACGTCGACCCGCCCGCCGATCAGATCCGCCCTTGGCGCGACGGCCCGCGCGACCGTCAGCCAGTCGCGGTCGGGCACGCAGTCGGCGTCGATGAAGGCCAGCACCGGCGCGCGGCTTTCCCGGACGCCGAGATTGCGGGCCGGGCCGGCGCCCTTCTCGGGCTGGTTCAGGAAGCGCACGGCGGGAAAGGCCGCGTGCAGCCGGTCCGGCGGCGCCGGGGACCCGTTGTCCACCACCAGGATCTCGGCATCGCGGATGTCGTTCTTCATCAACGCGTTCAGGCAGCGTTCCAGCCGGTCGACATCGTTGTAATGCGGGATGATGACTGCGATCGCGGGAGACCGCTCAGTAATAGTCATACTCGGTCCCGTGCGCGCCGGTCATGTAGCGGCACTTGTTCAGCACGATACCCATCACGTTGGTCAGTTCGGCCACGTTGCGTTCGGCCACGTCGATCTGGGACATGGTGGTCTTTTCCGCGGCGACCAGGATCAGCGCGCAGTCCACGTTCTGCAGAAAGGCGAAATTGTCGTCGCTGGCCATCAGCGGGGGCATGTCGAACAGCATGATGTCGGGCGCATAGGTGGCGGTGATCTCGTCGAGCACCTCGGCGGTCCGCGGGCTTTGCAGTATCTCCGAGGGGTTCCTGACCTTGGCGCCGTTGTTGAAGCCGAAGGCGATATTGCCGCTGTAGCAGCGGGCCTGTTCGGCGAATTCGGCGTTGCGTTCCAGAACGTCGGCCATGCCGAAGGCGCTGTGCTGGCCGAGGATCGTGGTCAGCCCGGCGCGGCGCAGGTCGAAATCGAGAACCATGCAGTGCAGATCGCGCTGCCGCGACAGACTGAAGGCCAGGTTCGCGGCGGTGGTGGACTTGCCGCATCTGCTGTGGGGCGAGACCAGCGCGATGCGCCGCCAGCCGTTCTTCCTGGCCTGGAGCAGCATGCGGGTCCGCAGCATGTCGTAGGGGGCGCTCTCGATGCCGCCCTCGTAGGCGGGGATGCGCATGCGGTGCATCTGGATTCTGCTGACCTGCAGTTCGCTCAGCTTGTCCCAGGCCTCCGCGGTCGCGGCCGCGGAGGGCCGGGGGCCGGGGCGGGGCCTTTCCGGCCGGGGGGCGGGCGATTCCGGTTCGGTCCGCTGGGCGCGGGCCTTCTCGATTGCGGCCTGAAGTCGTTCCATTCAGAAAATCTCCGATCTCGATCTCATGCCCCGGGGCTCACCATCTCAGGCCGGTCTTGTTCATGATCCTGTCGGCAAGCAGGTCCAGCGGCAGATAATATATATGTATTGCATAGACCGCCGCGGGGATGCCGACCAGAATGGCCAGAACCAGCAGCAGTTTCAGGCTGCGCTGACGGAACCGCTGGCCGCGCGTGTATATGTAGGGAATGGTCGTCAGCGGCGTGACGCCGAGCTTGCCGATGATGTCGTCGGGCCGGCGCGCCGACGTGTTCAGCACCTCGAGCAGCACGACCAGCGCCAGGCCCGCGAGAATGCCGAAGGCGGTGCCGCCGCTGGCGATCAGGATGCGGTTGGGCTTGGTCGGCGCGCTGGGAATGGCGGGCTGTTCGATGACGGCGATGCGCTGGCCGCGCGAGCGGGTTTCGATCTGGTCGCCGGTCTGGGCCTTGGACAGGCGGTCCTCGGCAACATTGTACTGGGCCTGGATCGCCGCATACCTGCGGGTCAGATCTTCCAGTTCGATCGACACTTCCGGGGATTCGGCGATGGTCTCGTTCAGCTTGTCGAGCTGGGTCTGGACCGCGGTCTTCTGGTTCTTCAGGCTGTCGATGCGGTTTCCGATCTCGGTCAGCTGGACGATCAGCAGCGGGGGCATCGCCCTGGCGGGTTTCTCGCCGGAGTCTTCATCCTCCGGTTCCGGGGCGCCGCGCCGCTGTTCCAGCTTCTCCTCGAGCTGCGCGATCCGCGCCTCGAGCATCTTTACCCTCGGGTTCTCGGGCGAGTAGACCGCCAGCGCCTCCTCGAGCTGCTTGTTGAGGCCGGCCAGCTGCTTTTCCTCGGGCGACTGGGTCGTCTTGCCGGTGCCGGCATCGCCCGTCAGTTCGTAAAGCTGCATGAGCCGGGCGCGCTGGTTGTGCAGGTCGGCGATATCGCGGTCGATCTGGATGATGCGGTCCTGGAACACCGATTGCTGGTTCAGCCGGTAGCGCAGGCTTTCCGGCAGCGCCTCGGTATTGGCCTGCTTGAATTCCAGGATGCGGGCGCTCTGGGTTTCGAGCTCCTGGCTGAGGCGGTCGACCTCCTGGGCGAAGAAGGCCAGCGTTTCGGAGGCGCGGCCCTTGCGGAATTCGGTATCCTGCCTCTGGATGAGGTTGAGATAGGCGTTCAGTACCTCCGCCGCGGTGCGCGCCTGCGGCGCCTCGAACGTGACCGTCATGAGAGGCGCCTCCTTCAGCCGGCGGTTGCTGGTGGAGATGGTTGTCCTGGCGCGCATGGCGTCGACGATCTGGTCGGGATTCATCGCCCTGAGGTTGGGCAGCACGTCATACTGGCGCGCGATATCCAGCATGTTGCCCCGGGTCAGCAGCCGCTGCTCGACCACCTGCAACTGCTCGAAGGCCGGGGTCTGCACCGTCGAGGGGGCCAGCTGCTCGGGAATCTGGGGCGATTCCACCAGCAGGATCATGCGGCTTTCATAGGCCGGCGGCAGGGTATAGGCCACGGTGACCGCCACCGCCGACACGATCGTCGCCACGATCAGGAAATAGGGCAGCCGGCGCCGGAAAATCGAAAAATAGTAACTCAGATCGCCCATCAAGCGCTGTCCTCCGAAGGAATGGTTTGCCGGCCCATGTACACGCCGTCGTCCAGAACCTGCTCGACGCCCCGGGCCGTAACGGTCTTTTCCTCGGCGCTCCAGGCATAGAGCATGGCAAAGTCGCAAAGCTGATTGACCAGCCGCGGGATCCCGTCGGTGTTCTCGTAGACGAGATCGCGGGCCTCGGGCGTGAATTCCTCGCCGCTGCCCCCCGCGACGCGCAGCCGGTGCACGATATACTTGGATACGGTCTCGGCGTTCATGCGCGAGAGATGATAATTGGCCGCGATGCGCTGCGCCAGCTGCTGCATGGCGGGGTTCTGGACCATGGCGCGAAGCTCGGGCTGGCCGACCAGGATCAGCTGGACCAGCACATCCTTGTTGGAATTGATGTTGGTCAGCATCCTGAGTTCCTCCAGACCCTCCAGCGACAGGTTCTGGGCCTCGTCGATGATCAGGATGACGCGTCGGCCCGCGGCGTATTCGCCCAGGAGGAAATCCTGCAACGCCTGGAACATCTCCACATAGCTGGCCGAGGAGTCGATGCTGACCTGGAAGGCGTTCAGAATCCACTGGATCAGCTCTCCCCGCCCGCCCTGGGCGTTGGACACCAGGCCGATGGTGACGCCGTCCTCGATCCGGGACAGCAGCTGCTGGAGAAGCGTGGTCTTGCCGGCGCCGATCTCGCCGGTGATCAGCGTGATGGGCGCCCTGGAGAGGATGCCGTATTCCAGGATCGAGAAGGCCCGCTTGTGCTGGGGCGACCAGTACAGGAACTCCGGATCCGGAACCAGCGAGAACGGACGCTCGGTCAGGCCGAAAAAGGGGGCATAGAGCGGTTCGCAGGACATGACTTCTAGGCACACCTTCCGGGGCCGGCCGGCATCGGGGCCGCCGCCGCGCGGCTGGCGCAAGCGGGGCGCCGGTCGTGCATCGGGCCGGGCGCGGGACCGGGCATCGTATCGGGATCGCGAGATTTCACTTCATGCTGCTCTTGTTGCCTGGCGGGAATCATACGCACCAATCGCCGCCTTTTTGAGACGAATCAATGGCATTCGGGCCAAAATTCCGGGGTCCGCCCGGCAAGGGCCGCCCCCGGCGCGGCCGGAAAGGCTGAACAAAGGCGCCCCGGCTTTCGGACTGTTCATAATATGGAAACTCCCGCAATTTCTCAAATCAAGCCGGCCTGACAGTAGCAGTATATCAAAATCATTATTTATCAGCAACTTGCCATCGGCGCGCCCGGGGTTCAACCGGGGCGGAACCGGTTCGGACTCCAATCTACGGCCAAAGCGCGTGTTATCAACAGGGCCGGGTATCAGGAGACTGGAAATATGGCGCGAGTTGGGCGACAATGCGACAGATGGCAAGAAGGCTGGGGGAGGTTTTCATCTTCGGCGGTGCGGGCAGTCCGCGGTTGGTCACATTTTTGACCGGGTTAGAACGTTTTCATGTTTGGAATTGGTACATGACGGTACACTTCAAGACTCCCGGGACGGTACAGGACGAATCTCGCGGACATGCGGCGCTTCAGCCGGCCCGGCGGGACTGGCCGATCGGAGGCGGATTTTACCGGGCCGCCGGCAAGGCCGCCCTGGATTACATGATCATCCTGGCCGCGCTTCCGCTCATCCTGCCGCTTCTGGCGGTGCTCGCCGCGCTGATCGCCCTGGGCGGCGATTCGCCGCTTTACCGGCAGCGCCGCGTCGGCCGCGGCGGCAAGGTGTTTCACATCCTGAAGTTCAGGACCATGGTGCCGGATGCGGCCCGGGTTCTCGAAACCCACCTGGCGTCCGATCCGGCCGCCCGGCGGGAATGGAACGAGAAACAGAAACTGTGCGACGATCCCCGCGTCACCCGGCTCGGCAGGCTGTTGCGCAAGACCTCGCTCGACGAATTGCCGCAGCTGTGGAACGTGCTGCGCGGAGACATGTCGCTGGTGGGGCCGCGCCCGATGATGGTCTGCCAGGAAAAGCTCTATCCGGGCCAGGCCTATTACCGCATCCGGCCGGGGATCACCGGGCTCTGGCAGGTGTCGGACCGCAACGAATCCACCTTTGCCGGCCGGGCCGCCTTCGACACCGAATACTACCACAAGCTGTCGCTGAAAACGGACCTGTCCATTCTCGTCCGCACGGTCGGGGTGGTGATCCGGGGCACGGGGTATTGAACCCGGCATGGCCGCCCCGCTAAGCTGGAATTCGGCATCCGCCCGTTCGGGCGCAGAAATCTGGATGGTTCCCTCATGATACGGCGTCTTGTTCTCCTGGTGACGGTCATTGCCGGCCCGCTTCTGCTCGCGGCCTGCGACACCGCCGAAGAGCGGGCCCAGAAGCATTACGAGAAGGGCATGGCCCTTCTGGAAGACGGCGACATCGAGCGCGCCCTCGTGGAGTTCCGCAACGTCTTCAAGCTCGACGGATTCCACAAGGAGGCGCGGCTGGCCTATGCCGGGGTCGAAGAGCGGCGCGGCAATCTCTCGACCGCCTTCGGCCAGTACCTGCGCCTGGTCGAGCAATATCCCGAAAACCTCGAGGGGCGGCGCGCCCTGGCGCGGCTGGCGGCCGATCTGAACAACTGGGACGAGGCCGAGCGCCATGTCGCGGTCGCCGAGAAGCTGGCGCCGAACGATCCGGTGGTCCAGTCGGTGCGGGCCGCCTCGGACTATCGCAACGCGCTGCGGCAGGGAAACACCGAGACGGCCGACCTGGCGGTCCGGGTTTCCGACACCCTTCTGAAGGAGCATCCCGATCTGCTGACCGCGCGGCGGGTGGTGATCGACGACCTGTTGCGCCGGCAGGACTGGGAGGCGGCCCTGGCCGCCATAGACGCCGGTCTGCAAAGCCCGGAGGGGGCCGAGAACCGGACGTTCCACATCCTGCGCCTGAGCGTGCTCGAACGGCTCGGCCGGGAAGACGAGATCGTGACCCAGCTGAAGGACATGGCGCAGCGCTATCCCGGCGAGGGGCTGCACCGGATGCTGGTGCAGCGCTACATCGCCCGCGACCGCAAGGACGAGGCCGCGGAGTATCTGCGCGGCCGGGTCGAACAGGGAATCGAGGGGGCCCGGCTGGACCTGGTCGCCTTCCTGGCGCGCCATGTCAGCCGCGAGGCGGCCATGGCCGAGATCGACCGCATTCTCGCGCAGACCGACGAGAGCCCGGCGCAGTTCCGGGCGATCCGCGCCGGGCTGGAATTCGACGCCGGCAAGCGGGACGCCGCCATCGTGGAGATGGAGGACATTCTCGAGACCGCCGGGCCGTCCGAGGAAACCGACCGGATCAAGGTGGCGCTGGCGCGGATGCTGTCGGTCACCGGCAACGCCGTCGGCGCCCGGGCCCGGATCGAGGAGGTGCTGGAGCACGACCCGACCCATGTCGAGGCGCTGAAGATGAAGGCCGAATGGCTGATCGCCGACGACCGGCCCGGCGACGCGCTGGTCGAACTGCGCACGGCGCTGGACCAGGCGCCCAAGGATGCCCAGACCCTGACATTGATGGCCCGCGCGCACGAGCGCGCCGGCGACAGCGACCTGATGGGCGAGATGCTGGCGCTTGCCGTCGAGGCGTCGGGAAGCGCGCCCGAGGAATCCCTGCTTTATGCGAAATTCCTCATGAAGCAGGAAAAGCCGCTTCGGGCCGAAGACGTGCTGCAGGCCGCGCTGCGGCTTCGCAACGACAACCTGGCGCTGCTCTCGGCGCTCGGCAACGTCTATGTACGCATGGAGGACTGGGCGCGCGCCCAGCATGTCATAGATACCGTGCAGCGCCTCGGGACGGAACCGGCCGCGAACGTGGCCAACGAGCTGACCGCCCGGAAGCTGGCGGCGCAGAACCGCGAGCAGGATCTCGAGAAGTTCCTGTCGGGGATGGTGGAGGGCGAATCCAGCCTGCGCGCCGCGGCGGTGATCATCCAGCTGCGCCTGTCCAAGGGCGATATCGACGGTGCGCTGGAATATATCGACGAGCTTCTCCAGGACAATCCGGGCAGCCCGGAACTGCGCTTTATCCGGGCCAGCGTGCAGGCGGCCCAGGGCCGCCAGGACGAGGCCATCGCCGGGCTGAACGAGCTGCTTTCGGAATATCCCGATGCCGAACGCGTCTGGCTGACCCTCTACCGGCTGCACCGCAGCCGCGGCGAAGACGACCTGGCCGGGGAGATTCTGAAGAAGGCGCGCCGGCAACTGCCCGAAAGCGTCAACCTGAAATGGGTCGAGGCCGGCGATGCCGAGCGCGGCGGGGATATCGAACGGGCGATTTCCATCTACGAGGAGATGTATGCCGCCAACAGCGATTCCCTGGTGGTGGCCAACAACCTGGCCAGCCTGATTTCCAGCTACCGCGACGACGACGAGAGTCTCCAGCGCGCCTACAGCGTCGCCCGGCGTCTGCGGGGAACCGAGGTTCCGGCGTTCCAGGACACCTATGGATGGATCGCGCACCGGCTGGGAAACCACGAGGAAGCCCTGGACTACCTGGAGCCGGCGGCCCGGGCCCTGCCCGGCGATCCGACGGTGCAATACCACCTGGCCGAGATCTACGCCGCGCTGGGGCGCGATCCGGAGGCGCTGGCGCAGTTTCGCAGAACCGCCGCGATGCTCGAGACCGACACCCGCGCCCTGCCATTCGCCGAGCGCGTGAAGCAACAGATCGCCACGCTTTCGGAAGCCGGCAACTGAGGCCCCGGGCCGGGGCCCGGCAGCAAGGGGCGCGGGCATGAAACGGGGGCATGGAACGGGATCCGGGCAACGCGCCCGCCCGGGCGCGTGCTGCGTATGGGCAACATTTCGATAAATCTATCGCAGTCGGCGCATTTCGGCTGTTCCCGTATACACGAGCCGGTCAAAACCCGGCATAATCCGCCCGAAAGTCATCACCCTCAAGGATGCGCGATGTTTCTACGTTTGCGAAAGCTGCCTGCCAGCGTCTTCATGTTCATGATGGCCATCGGCCTGTTCGTATCGGCGGACCGGGCCGCGGCCCAGGACAATTACGTCATCCGGCCCGGCGACACGCTGCAGATCGAGGTTCTGGAAGATCCCGGCCTGAACCGCAGCGTGCTGGTGCTGCCCGACGGCACGATCAACTTTCCCATGGCCGGCACGGTCAGCGCAAGGGGGCGTTCGGTCAGCGAGGTGCAGCAGAACCTGAGCACCGCGCTGGCGCCGAATTTCGCGGCGGCGCCGAATGTCTATGTCTCGGTCGGATCGCTGGCGCAGAGCGCGCCGCGATCGTCCTCGCGGCTGATGGATGTCTACGCGATCGGCGAGATCGAAAGACCCGGCCGGGCCGAGGTCGATCCCGGGACCACGCTGTTGCAGTTCCTCGCCGAGGCGGGGGGGCCGACGGTGTTTGCCGCCGAGAAGCGCATCGAGCTGCACCGGACCGACAGCCGGACCGGGGCGGTCAGCACCTACCTGTTCGACTACACCATGCCCGCGGGGGGGGGTGGCGGCATCTCGGGAGGAACGCGGCTGGCGCCGGGGGACGTGGTGAAGGTCCCCCAGAGACGCCTGTTCGAATAGCAGAGAGAACGGGATGCGCCGGGAAAGGTTCAGACGCTCTCGGATGCGGGGCTGGGCGGCGCTCGGCGGCCTCGTGGCGGCGGCATTGCCCGTCGCGGCACAGGAGACCGCGGGCCTGCCGCGCTATAGCTTCGACATCGCCCAGAGATTCGGCGCCTCCGACAATATCCGCCTGTCCGCCCCGTCGGCGGGCACGACGCTTTACTCGGACACGACCTTCACCTTCGGCTTCAACAGCACGACGCGGACCCAGACCTTCAGCCTGCTGCTGTCGGGGGTCGGACGGGTCGTCGACGATCCGGTCCTGGGAAGCGATTCCGGCCTGCGCGATCCGCGCATCGATCTGAGCTATGCCCGCGAGGGCGCCAACAGCCGGATGTCGCTGTTCGCCAATTACGCCCGACCCGACCTGGCCTTTCTCGATCCGCTGCAACAGGCCGAGATCGACGACCAGGATCTCTACAACGGCGCCGGCACGCGCGAGGATTTCGCCGCCGGGTTCCGTCTGGAAACCGGACTTCACGATCCGCTGGGCTTCGAGTTCGACATCAACAGCCGGCGGCGCAGCTACAGCAACGTCACCGACCCGCTGCTGTTCTCCAACCAGACCGACAGGGCCTCGCTCGCCGCCGTCCTGCGCTTCTCCCGGCTCACCGAGGGGCGGCTGAAATATTCCGCCGAACACTACTGGGCCGAGGATGTCACGCGCACCGACCGGGACACCCGGCGGCTTACCTTCAATCTGAGCCACGCCCTGTCCGAGACCACCTCGCTGGATGTGGACATGGGCTATTCCGAGGTCGTCGAAACCTTCGATGCGCTGCCCGGTGTCGAGAACGTCACCCGGGGCCCGGTCGGGGCGGTGCGGCTGACGCGGCAGCGGCCCAACGGCTGGGTCGACGCATCGCTGGACACGACCCTGAGCGATGTGGGCCGGCAGACGACGCTTGAGTTCGGGCGGCTGTTCCGGCTGCCGGCAAGCACGCTCGAGATCGGGTTCGGCGCCACGCGGGGGCAGAGCTTCGATGCGCGCCCGGTCGGCCTGGTCAGCTACAGCGCGGACCTGCCCCGCGGATCGTTCAGCGCCGGCCTGTCGCGCACGGTCTCCATCAGCGATACCCTGTCCCAGGCGACGGAAACCACCCGCGCCGACCTGGGATACAGCGTGCCGATAACCGACCTCTCGGCGCTGTCCTTCAACCTCTATTACGCCGA
>JAGRMG010000225.1 GCA_020441385.1 Paracoccaceae bacterium | reverse complement strand
TGGCGGAGAGACAGGGATTCGAACCCTGGGACCCCGTGAAGGGTCAACGGTTTTCGAGACCGCCCCGTTCGACCACTCCGGCACCTCTCCGCGGGGGTCTGGGGGTGGCGTTTAGTCGGGAACGCCGTCCGTGGCAAGGCCCGTTTTGGCGCAACCCCGCCGATCCGCGGTTTTCGTTTGCGCAGGCCGGGAAAACGCTTACGATTCCGGCCATGACATACTCGCACCGCTTCCGCCCCCGCCCTGTCCGATGGTCCCTTCCGGGTGCGATCGCCGTGCTGCTGCTCGGGGTGGTGCTGGCGGCCGGGGCCGCGCGCGCCGCCGACCGGGCGCGGATCGAGGCGTTTCTGGATGTCACCGGGTTTGATGTGGCGCTGGACAGCATCGCGCTGTCGGCCGCCGACGCCCCGGCCATCCTCGGCCTGGACGCGGGCGAGTTCGGGCCCGAATGGAGCCGACTGAGCAGGGAGGTGTTCGATACCGGCGCGATGCGCGACATGGCGCTGTCGATTCTCGAGCAGACCCTCGACGACGCCGTCCTGAACCATGCCGTGGAATTCTATGCCTCCGATCTGGGGCAGCGTCTGGTAAAGGCCGAAAACGCCGCGCACATGATGGAGGATGACGCGGCCAAGCAGCGCGAGGGGATGGAGATCGTCGCCGGCCTGGTCGAGCAGGGCGCGCCGCGTCTCGATCTGCTCAAGCGGATGAACCGGGCGATCGACGCGGCCGATACCAGCGTGCGGGCGTTGCAGGAAATCCAGTTCCGCTTTCTCATGGCGGCCAGCGCGGCGGGCGTGATCGAGCTGCGCGCCGACCCCGATGAGCTGCGCGCGATGATGCAACGCAACGAGGGCCGGTTGCGCCGGGCCATGCAGCAATCGGCGCTGGCCGGGTCCGCCTATACCTATCAGGGGTTTTCCGATGCCGATCTGCGCGCCTATGCCGAGGCGCTGGAACAGCCCGACATGCAGAAGGTCTATGAATTGCTGAACGCGGTGCAGTACGAGATCATGGCGAACCGGTTCGAGGCGTTGGCCGCGCGGATGTCGGGGTTGCGCCCGGGTCAGGACATATGACCGCTCGCGCGGCCCGCATGGCGCGCGGTGCCTGGTGCCTGGTCCGGGCGCTCGCGGTCTGCGCGGCGCTCTTGCCGCCGCCTGCGGCGCGGGCCGACGGCGCGACGGCCGAACGTCTGGGCGAGGTTCTGCGGCTGGACGAGGTGGTCGCGGTGCTGCGCGAGGAAGGCGAGGCGAACGGCCGCGAACTGGATCGCGACATGCTGGGCGGCAATGGCGGGGCCTGGTGGGCGCGGCAGGTGGCGCGCATACATGACGCGGACCGCATGAAGGCGGTGATGGTGCAGGCCCTGGGCAACACCATGTCCGATGCCGAGATCGCCGCCGGCATCGCCTTTTTCGACAGCGCGACAGGCCGGCACATCCTGACGCTTGAAACCTCGGCCCGCCGTGCCATGGCCGATCCCGAGATCGAGGCGATCGCGCGCGCCGCCTATGCGCAGGTTCAGGGCAGCGACGATGCCCGCCTTGCCGCCGTGGCGCGTTTCGTCGCGATCAACGATCTGCTCGAGCGCAACGTCGCCGGGGTGATGAACGCGACCTATCAGTTCTATCGCGGCATGGCCGACGGCGGCACCATAAAGCTCGACGACCGCGCCATCCTGGCCGATGTCTGGTCCGGAGAGGAGGAAACCCGCGCCGATACCGAAAGCTGGCTGTTCGGGTTCCTGCTGATGGCCTACCGCCCGCTGTCGGATGTCGAGATGGCGGACTACAACGCGTTTTCCCGAACCGGCGCCGGGCAGGCGCTGAACGCGGCGCTTTTCGAAGGATTCGAGGTGATGTATCGCGACATTTCCCATGCGCTGGGGCTTGCAGCGGCGCAGGCCATGTCCTTCAGCGAACTCTGAGCGCGCCGCGGGTCCGGCGAAGGCGCGAATGCGCGGCCTGGCCGGGCGCTTGCGCGCGACTTCGGGCGCCTGCGGGTTCGGGAAAACGCTGCGGCAAGGCAGGGGCGGGCGCGGCCTGTTGCGGGGTGGTACACGGGCTTGACACCACCCGCGGTTGGGGCCATAAGCGCACATCCCGGCCGACGCTGTTCGTGCCGGGTTTCGTTATCGTGACGCCCGCAGGGGCGCGCTGTCCGAGGCGGCCGCAAGGCCACGAACGCCCGCACACGGGGGGCCACAGGACGCGGCAAGGAAAGGAAAAGACACATGTTTGCGGTCCTCAAGACCGGTGGCAAGCAGTACAAGGTTCACTCCGGCGATACGCTCCGGGTCGAGAAACTTGCTGCGGATGCCGGCGAAACGATCCAGTTCAACGATGTCCTGATGCTGGGCGGGGACGAGCCGGTCATCGGCTCTCCGCTGGTTGAAGGTGCGGCCGTTCAGGCCGAGGTGGTCGAACAGATCAAGGGCGAAAAGCTGATCCATTTCGTCAAGCGCCGGCGCAAGCACGGCTCGCAGCGCACCAAGGGTCATCGCCAGAAGCTGACGCTGGTGCGGATCGTCGATATCCTGGCCTCGGGCGCGGACAAGTCCGGCGTCAAGGCGGCGGTCGGCGCGGGTTCGGCCGGCGCAGGGGCCGCGACTGCCGGCAAGCCTTCGTCCGCGAAGGCGCCTGCCAAGAAGACCGCCGCGCCGAAATCGGGCGACGATCTGACCGCGCTGACCGGGGTCGGCCCGGCGGCGGCCGCGAAGCTCAACGATGCCGGCCTGACCAGTTTCGCCCAGATCGCCGCATTGTCCGATGACGACATCGCCGCCATCGAAACGGTCAAGATCAAACCCGAATGGGTCGAGCAGGCCAAAGAACTGAGCAAGGGCTAAGGAGAGAGAGCATGGCACACAAGAAAGCAGGCGGTTCCTCCCGTAACGGCCGCGATTCCGACGGCCGCCGCCTTGGCGTGAAACTCTATGGCGGCCAGGCCGCGATTCCGGGCAACATCATCGTGCGTCAGCGCGGAACCCGGTTCTGGCCGGGCGAAGGCGTCGGCATGGGCCGCGACCACACGATCTTTGCCACCGCCGAGGGCGCGGTGAAATTCCGCAAGGGTCTCAAGGGCCGGACCTTCATTTCGGTCCTGCCGGTGGCGAAGTCCGCCGAGTAAGCCGCTCCCGGCGTTTGCAACACACTCAGGGGGACCGGCGGGAAGGGCCGGTCCCCTTTCTCGTCGGCGCACCTTGAGAAATGCCGGCGCCGTAAATACCTGAGATTGCGGGAGAGGCATGGCCGATTGTCGCCGAGCGGCCCTGTTTTGAGGAGGAACGCATTCATGAAACTGGTTCAGATCATAAATCAACCCGTGGTTGAGGCCGAGAATTTCGATCTCAGGCCGCTGCGGCGTTCGGACATGGGCCTGATCGAACACTACGCCGGAGACGAGCGGGTGGCGCGCATGACGACCTCGATCCCGCACCCGCTGCCGCCCGGGACCACCGAGGCCTTCGTCGCCCGGGCCCTGGCCGAGGACCGCGACGAGGACATCTGGGCGATGGACGCCACCAGGTCGGGCGGTGCCGAACTGATGGGGCTGATCTCGCTGGAACGGATGGACCGCGACCAGTCCGAAATCGGCTATTGGGTCGCGCCGGCCTTCTGGAACAGCGGCATCGCGAGCCAGGCCGTCGAGGCGCTGATCGGCGCGAACCCGCAGGGCAACGCCGCGATGTTTGCCAGCGTGTTTCAGGACAATCCGGCCTCGGCCAGGGTGCTGACGCATTGCGGCTTTCAGTACCTGGGCGACGCCGAAAGCTATTGCGTGGCGCGCGATGCCACGGTCCCGACCTGGACCTACAGCCGGAAACTCTGATTGCCGCGGGACTGGCCTTTGCGTTAGGGAACCTTCATGAAATTTCTCGATCTCGCAAGGGTCCACATCCGCTCGGGCGCGGGCGGCAACGGCTGCGTCAGCTTCCGGCGCGAGAAATTCATCGAGTTCGGCGGCCCGGACGGCGGTGACGGCGGCAAGGGCGGTTCGGTCCGGGCCGAGGCGGTGGAAGGGTTGAACACGCTGATCGACTTCCGCTATCAGCAGCATTTCTTTGCCCGCGACGGCCAGGGCGGGATGGGCCGCCAGCGGACCGGCAAGGATGGCGAGGACATCGTGTTGCGCGTCCCGGTCGGGACCGAAATCCTCGACGAGGATCAGGAAACCCTGATCGCCGACATGACCCATGCCGGGCAAAGCGTGGAACTGGCGCGCGGCGGCAATGGCGGCTGGGGCAACCTGCATTTCAAGACCTCGACCAACCAGGCGCCGCGCCGGGCCAATCCGGGGCAGGACGGGGTCGAACGCACGCTCTGGTTGCGCCTCAAGCTGATCGCCGATGTCGGCCTGCTGGGGCTGCCCAATGCGGGCAAGTCCACCTTTCTGGCGGCCACATCGAACGCGCGCCCCAAGATCGCCGACTATCCCTTCACCACGCTGCATCCCAACCTGGGCGTGGTCGGTATCGACGGCGTCGAATTCGTGGTCGCCGACATTCCCGGCCTGATCGAGGGCGCCCACGAGGGCAGGGGGATCGGCGACCGCTTTCTCGGCCATGTCGAACGCTGCGCCGTGCTGCTGCATCTGGTCGATGCCACTTCCGAGACCATCGCGCAGGATTACCGCACCATCCTTGGCGAACTGGAGGCCTATGGCGGCCGGCTTGCGGATCGCGCACGCATCACCGTGCTGAACAAGATCGACGCGCTGGACGACGAGCAGCGCGCCGCCGCGCGGGCCGAACTGGAGGCGGCGGCCCGCGGCCAGGTGCTGGCGATGTCGGGCGCAAGCGGCGAGGGGCTGACCGAGGTCTTGCGCGCCCTGCGCCACCGGATCGACGCCGACCGGCTGCGCAAGCGCCCCGCAGCGAAAGCCGAACCGTGGCGGCCCTGAGCGAGGCGCGCCGGCTGGTCGTCAAGATCGGCTCGGCCCTGCTGGTGGACCGCGCCAGCGGCGATCTGCGCGGCGACTGGCTGAAATCGCTGTCTGCGGATGTGGCCCGCATCAAGCGGCGGGGGGCGGATGTGATCCTGGTCTCGTCCGGGTCCATCGCGCTGGGGCGCGGGGTGCTGGGTCTGAAGGGCAGCGATCTGCCGCTGGAACAGTCCCAGGCCGCCGCCGCCGTCGGCCAGATCCGCCTTGCCCGCGCCTACGAGGAGGCGCTGGCGCCCCACGGGATCACCACGGGGCAGGTGCTGGTAACGCTTGAAGACAGCGCCGACCGGCGCCGATACCTCAATTCGCGGGCGACGCTGGAAACCCTGCTGGGCTTTGGCGTGGTGCCCATCGTCAACGAAAACGACACCGTGGCCACCGACGAGATCCGCTATGGCGACAACGACCGGCTGGCGGCGCAGGTCGCGGTGACGGTGGGTGCCGATCAGTTGATCCTGCTCTCGGACGTGGACGGGTTCTATTCCGCCAGTCCCGCGCTCGACCCCGCCGCCATCCGCTTTGACCTGATCGAGACGATCACGCCCGAGATCGAGGCGATGGCGGGCGATGCCGGATCGGGCCTGTCCAAGGGCGGCATGAAAACCAAACTGATGGCCGCGCGCATGGCGACGGCGGGGGGGTGCGCCATGGCGATCACCGAAGGATCGCGCCACAACCCCCTGCTGGCGCTTGAAAACGGCGCGCCCTGCACCTGGTTCTCGGCGCAGGGCGACCCGCAGGCCGCGCGCAAGAACTGGATCGCGACGATGAAACCGCGCGGGCAGATCAGCGTCGATGCCGGGGCCGCCGCGGCGCTGGCCAACGGCAAGAGCCTGCTGCCCGCCGGGGTGATCGCGGTTGCCGGCGCCTTCGGGCGCGGCGACCCGGTGACGATCGCCGGGCCCGGGGGGCGCCCCCTCGGCCAGGGCCTTGCGCGCTATACGGCCGACGAGACGCGCCAGATCAGGGGATGCCGCTCGTCCGAGATCGCGGCGCGCCTTGGGTATGCGGGCCGCGCCGTGCTGATCCACCGCGACGACATGGTTCGATCCTGAACCGGTCAGGCCGGCGCGCCCGCCGATGCGCCATTCACCGGCCCCGAACGCCCGGGACGGCCATGCCCGATCCGCCTTGGCACAGGCTGCGCGCGGGTCTTTCTGTTGCAGGCATGGCGATTGCGTTCTATGGACGGTCAAGCAATCCGGATGACAGGCGATGAAGGATACCCAGGACATTCCCGCGATGATGCAGGCCCTTGGCCTCGCTGCGAAGGCGGCTTCGAACGAACTGGCCTTCGCCAGCGCCGGGCGCAAGCATTCCGCCCTGATCGCGGCCGCCGATGCGCTGTGGAAAGATCGCGCCGCGATCATCGCGGCCAATGCGAAAGATCTGGATTACGGCCGCGCCAAGGGGCTGTCGGATGCGATGATGGACCGCTTGCACCTGGACGAGACCCGCATCCGCGCCATGGCGGACGGGGTGCGCGCGGTTGCCGAACAGCCCGACCCGGTGGGCGAGGTGCTGGCCGAATGGGACATGCCCTCGGGGCTGCATATCCGCCGGGTGCGCACGCCGCTCGGCGTGATCGGCGTGATCTATGAAAGCCGGCCCAACGTCACCGCCGATGCCGGGGCGCTGTGTCTCAAGTCCGGCAACGCGGTGATCCTGCGCGGCGGGTCGGAGAGCTTTCATTCCTCGATTGCCATCCATGGCTGCCTGCTTGACGGGCTGCGCGCCGCGAACCTGCCCGAGGCCGCGATCCAGATGGTGCCGAGCCGCGACCGCGCCGCCGTGTCCGAACTTCTGGGCATGACCGGCACCGTCGATGTCATCGTGCCGCGCGGCGGCAAGGGGCTGGTTGGCCTGGTAAGCCGCGAGGCGCGGGTGCCGGTCTTTGCCCATCTCGAAGGCATCGTGCATGTCTATGTCGACCGCGCCGCCGATCTGCAAAAGACGCTTGACGTGGTGCTGAACGCCAAGACCCGACGCCCCGGCATATGCGGTGCCGCCGAATGCCTGCTGATCCACCGCGACGTGGCCGAAACCGTCGGCCGCGATGCGATCGCCGCGCTGGTGGGGGCGGGCGTGCGCGTCCATGCCGCGCCGGGCGTCGATTTCGATGGTACGTTGCCGGCCACCGATGCCGACTGGGGGCGCGAATACCTCGACATGGATATCGCCGCGAAACCTGTTGAAAACATTGACGAAGCCATCGACCATATCCGCCGCTACGGCTCGGGCCACACCGATTGCATCCTGACCGAGGACGCCGGCGCCGCCGCGCGCTTTTTCGAGCGGCTGGACAGCGCCATCCTGATGCACAACGCCTCGACCCAGTTCGCCGATGGCGGCGAGTTCGGCATGGGCGCCGAGATCGGCATCGCCACCGGCAAGCTGCACGCCCGCGGCCCCGTGGGGGCGGCGCAGCTGACCAGCTTCAAGTATCTCGTGACGGGCGAGGGCACCGTGCGGGCCTGACCGCGCCGGGCCGGTTGGTCCGCCGCGCGCAGCTTCTTGCGTTGCTGCCTTCGCCAATCGAGGAAGGGGTTGCGCCATGGCCGGGGAAGATGGTGGAATGAACCGCGGTGTGAGGTCGGACTGCCGAAGACATCGGGGCGATCGAGATATGCCATGACACGGAAGACATGTATCCTGATCGGTGCGCCGGTGGACAGCGGCAAGCGCCGCGGCGGCTGCCTGATGGGGCCGGACAGCTTGCGAACCGCCGGTATCGCCGGTGCGCTGCGCGACCTGGGCCACAAGGTCGAGGATCCGGGCAATCTGACACCCGCGGCGCACCAGCCCGACAGCGGCGACAGCCGCCTGTTCGCGCCCAATGAAACCATCGGCTGGACCAACCGGCTGATCCGCGTGTCCGAAGACAGCCTGCGGCGCGGCCTGCCGATCTTTCTGGGCGGCGATCACAGCCTGTCGCTGGGCAGCGTGGCGGGGGCGGCCAACCACGCGGCCTCGGTCGGGCGGCCGCTCTTCGTGCTCTGGCTGGACGCCCACAGCGACTTTCACACGCCCGAGACCACCGCTTCGGGCAACCTGCACGGCACGCCGCTGGGCTATGTCACCGGGCGGCAGGGCTTTGGCGGCTTTCCCAAGGTTGCCAACCCCGTGCCGCAGGAAAACATCTGCATCCTCGGCCTGCGCTCGGTCGACGGGCCGGAGCGGGAGGCGCTGGAAGCCTCCGCGATCCGCCGCCACGACATGCGCGAGATCGACGAAACGGGCATTGCCCGTCTTCTGAACGCGTTTCTCGACCGGGTGGCGGCGGCGGACGGCATGCTGCATGTGTCGCTCGATGTCGATTTCCTCGACCCGGCCATCGCGCCGGGGGTCGGCACCACGGTGCCGGGCGGGGCCACCATCCGCGAATGCCACCTGGTGATGGAAATGGTCTGCGACAGCGGGCTCTTGACATCGCTCGACCTGGCGGAACTGAACCCGTTTCTCGACGAGAAGGGCCGAACCGCGCTCTTGCTGGTGGATCTGACCGCCTCGGCGCTGGGCCGGCGGGTGTTCGACCGCCCGACCCGCGCATTCGTTTGACGCGGACCGACTTCAACTCCGGACAATTCGCAGGTGCCTTTCCGTTTCCGTCGATCACATGATGCAGCCGAGTTGCCGCGCCAGGCCGGAACCGATGTCGCCGGCCTGTTGGCGGCGCCGGCGGCAAACCCGCCAAGGGTGTGCTGTCAGGCCTCCAGCTCTGCATCCCAGTAGAGGAAATCCATCCAGCTTTCGTGCAGGTGGTTGGGCGGAAACTTGCGCCCGATGTTCTGCAACTCTTCGGGCTGCGGCTGGCGCGGCGGACGGCGCAGCGACATGCCGGCCCGGTGCAGCGGCTTGGACCCCTTGCGCAGGTTGCAGGACGAACAGGCGGCCACGACATTCTGCCAGCTGGTCACGCCCCCCGATGCGCGCGGCACCACATGGTCGAAGGTCAGTTCGCCGCGCGCGCCGCAATACTGGCAGCGGAATTCGTCGCGCAGGAAGAGGTTGAAGCGCGTGAAGGCCACGCGTTTTTGCGGTTTGACATAGTCTTTCAGCACCACGACCGAAGGAATGCGGATCGCCGTGGAGGGGCTGCGCACGATCTCGTCGTATTCGGCCACGATATCGACCCGTTCGAGCCAGGCCGCCTTGATCGCTTCCTGCCAGGGCCAGAGCGACAGCGGATAGTACGAAAGCGGGCGGTAATCGGCATTCAGAACCAGCGCCGGGTGTTGTCTGAGCGCACCCGGCGCGCGCACGAAGTCGGTCCTGAATTCGCCGTGCATCAACTGATTCCGTTCTCGCCGCGATCGCCCTCGTTCCGGCACCGGCACGACAGGCGCGCCCCGGCGTGGGTGTCACTATATATCGTGTCGTGACTCTGGCAAGTCTTGATTGACCACAACATGTCGCCGATGGCCCGAGGCACAACGGCAACCGGTGGTGGCCGGGTTTTCACCGGATCCGTGCAGGCGCGGCAGGGGGTTGCGACCCAGGCGCCGGGCGCGGCTGACCACATCCCATGAAGCCGTGCGCGACGCTGTCGCGCGGCGCGCCTGTCGAACCGGCGCCGGGCACCTGACGGGATGCCGCCCGTCGCCGGGCGGCGCGCATCAGTGCAGCGTGAATTCGCCGACCTGATTGCGCCATTGCCCCGGCGCCACCAGGCGTCTGTGGGTAAAGCGCACCGAATGCAACGGCCCGTCGATTTCGTTCTGCCAGAATTCCACGAAACGGAACAGGCGCGGGTGGTCGGGGGCGAGGTCGTAATCCTGCCATATGAACGTATTGAGAACATGTACATGATCGGGCATGCGATAGAAGAATTCGGCCGTGGTCAGGCCATAGCCCCTGAGCATCAGTTCGGTTCCGGTGGTGTCCATGTCTGCCCTCGTTTTTCTGCTGCGACGCGTCAATGATGCGCCGATTTTCTTACTTTTCAACAAAAACAATATGTTGGCAGATATGACCGGTGGCTGCCAGCGGTGACGGCAGGGGGCCATTGCACCTTATATGCCGGGTCTGATAAGGTGCGGCCACAAGATGTGGTCCCTGACCGGAAAGCAGGAAGAAACGTGAGCGATACGCCCGAACCCCCTGAAAACATGGACGAAAGCCAACCCGACAAGCCGGCGTTCGGCGGGCCGGACGTGTCCATCGAATCCGAGATGCGCACATCCTACCTGGATTATGCCATGTCGGTCATCGTCTCCCGAGCGATCCCCGATCTGCGCGACGGGCTGAAACCCGTGCATCGCCGCATTCTCTATGCCATGCAGGAAACCGGCAACACCCACGACAAGCCCTACCGCAAGTCCGCCCGCCCGGTGGGCGATGTGATGGGTAAGTACCACCCCCACGGCGACAGCGCGATCTACGATGCGCTGGTGCGCATGGCGCAGGATTTCTCGATGTCGCTGCCGCTGCTCGACGGTCAGGGCAATTTCGGTTCCATGGACGGGGACAACCCCGCCGCCATGCGCTATACCGAAGTGCGCATGGACAAGCCCGCGGCCTTCCTGCTGGCCGATATCGACAAGGATACTGTCGATTTCCAGGACAATTACGACGGCAAGGACCGCGAACCCACGGTGCTGCCGGCGCGCTTTCCCAACATGCTGGTCAATGGCGCGGGCGGCATCGCGGTGGGCATGGCCACGAACATCCCGCCGCACAATCTGGGCGAGGTGGTGAATGCCACCCTGGCGCTGATCGAGGATCCCGATCTGACCAGCGAACAGTTGATCGAATTCGTTCCCGGCCCGGATTTTCCCACCGGCGGCCTGATGCTGGGCCGCTCGGGCGCGCGCAAGGCCTATCTGGAAGGGCGCGGCAGCGTCATCGTGCGCGCCAGGACCAGGGTCGAGGAGATCCGCAAGGATCGTCATGCGATCGTGGTGGACGAGATCCCCTATCAGGTTAACAAGTCCGCGATGATCGAGAAGATCGCCGAGGCGGTGCGCGACAAGCGTATCGAGGGCGTATCCCATGTGCAGGACGAATCCGACCGCAACGGCGTGCGCGTGGTGATCGAACTCAAGCGCGACGCCACCGCCGAGGTCGTGCTCAATCAGTTGTACCGTTTCACGCCCATGCAGACCTATTTCGGCTGCAACATGCTGGCGCTGAACGGCGGGCGGCCCGAGCAGCTGACGCTGCGCGGGTTCCTCACCGCCTTCATCGACTTCCGCGAGGATGTCGTGGCCCGGCGCACCGCCTTCGAGCTGCGCAAGGCGCGCGAGCGCAGCCATATCCTGTGCGGTCTGGCGGTGGCGGTGTCCAATGTCGACGAGGTGGTGGCGACGATCCGCGCCAGCGCCGACGCGGCGGCAGCGCGCGAGGCGCTGATGACCCGGCGCTGGCCGGCGGCCGGGATCGCCGGCTACATCCGCCTGATCGACGACCCGACGCACCCGATCAACGACGACGGCAGCTACAACCTGTCCGAAACCCAGGCCCGCGCGATCCTGGATCTGCGTCTGCAAAGGCTGACACAGATCGGCGTCAGGGAGGTCACGGACGAGCTTGAGGAACTGGCGGGCAAGATCCGGGAATACCTGGAAATTCTCGGCTCGCGCGAGCGTATCGTGGGAATCATCGCCGACGAGCTGCGCGAGGTGCGCGATCAGTTCGCGGTGCCGCGCCGCACCGAAATCGTCGACTGGTCGGGCGACATGGAAGACGAGGATCTGATCGAGCGCGAGGACATGGTGGTGACGGTCACCCAGTCCGGGTATATCAAGCGCACGGCGCTGTCCGATTTCCGCGCCCAGCGGCGCGGCGGCAAGGGCCTGTCGGGGATGCAGACCAAGGATGACGATGTCGTCACGACGCTGTTCGTCGCCAACACCCATACGCAGCTTCTGTTCTTCACCACCGACGGCATGGTCTACAAGCTCAAGACCTGGCGGCTGCCTCTGGGCGGGCGCACGGCCAAGGGCAAGTCGATCGTCAACATCCTGCCGATTCCGGGCGGCGTTTCGATTGCCGCAATCATGCCGGTGGACCGGCCCGAGGACGAATGGGACGATTTGCAGATCGTCTTTGCCACGACCGCCGGAGATGTGCGCCGCAATGCACTGAGCGATTTCACCAATGTCAAGCGCAACGGCAAGATCGCGATGAAACTGCCCGAAGGGGTGGAACTGGTGAATGCCCGGATCGCCTCGGACGAGGACGACATGATGCTGGTAACCGATTCCGGCCGTGCGATACGGTTTCCGACCACCGCCGTGCGGGTGTTCAAGGGCCGCGACAGTACCGGGGTGCGCGGCATCCGCCTGAGCAATGGCGACCGCGTTGTCTCGATGTCGGTGATCCGCCATTTCGAGGCGACAGCGGATGAACGCGCGTCCTATCTCAAGATGCGCCGCCTGATGGCCGGCGTGACCGAAGAGGCCGAAAGCGACGAGGACGAGGGCAACGCCGATACGCCGCTGCCGCAGGACCGCTATGCCGAGATGTCGGCAGCCGAGAACCTGATCCTGACCATTACCGCGGGCGGGTCGGGCAAGCTTTCGTCAAGCCACGACTACCCGGTGCGCGGGCGTGGTGGCCAGGGGGTCGCGGCCATGGACCGGGCGATGCGCGGCGGTCCGGTGGTGGCTTCCTTCCCCGTGGAACTGGATGACCAGATCATGCTGGCCACCTCGAAAGGGCAATCCATCCGGGTGCCGGTGCAGGGCATTTCCTTCCGCTCGCGCAATGCCGGCGGCGTCAAGGTGTTCGATACCGGCCGCGGCGAAGAGGTCGTGAGCGTTGCCTGGATCGCCGAGCAGGGCGAGGACGACGAAGCCGGCGATACGGCGCCGCCGCAGGATTGATGCCGCCGCGCCCGGGGGCGCCGGCGGTTCAGGGCTTGCCCGCCAGGCGGTCGGGCAGGCGAAGATTGGCGACCTGTTCGGCGATCGGATCGGTCGAAAGCGGGTGCATGGCGGCGCGATGTTGCGATGCGTCGGTCATCGGTTGCCAGACTGAATCGCGATAGACCTCGAGCCCCGAGAACCGCGCCTTGTAGCCCATCTTGGGGCTGCCCGGCACCCAGTAGCCAAGATAGACGTAGGGAAGCCCGGCCTCGAGCGCGATGTTGATATGATCGAGGATCATGTAGGTGCCCAACGAATTCTGCGGGCGGTCCGGGGCATAGAAGGAATAGACCATGCTGAGTCCGTCGCCGAGCACGTCCGTCAGGCTGACCGCGAGCAGGTCGCCGCTGTCGGGGTCGGAATATTCGATCACCCGGCTGCGGATCGGCGTTTCCTCGATCATCGCGGCGAATTCGAACACGTCCATGTCGGCCATGCCGCCGTCCGAATGGCGGCTGTCCAGGTAGCGGCGGAACAGGTCGTACTGCTCCTCGGTGGCCCAGGGCGACGCGGTGCGGCGGGTGATGGCGGCGTTGCGCCGAAGCGTGCGTTTCTGCGTCCTGGACGGGGCAAAGCGCGCGATGTCGATGCGGGCGGACAGGCAGGCGGCGCAATCCGAGCAGGACGGCCGGTAGAGCACGTTCTGCGACCTGCGAAATCCTTGCAGCGAAAGGCTGTCGTTCAATTGTTCGGCCCCTTCGCCCTGAAGCGCGGTGAACAGCTTGCGTTCCATCCGGCCTTCGAGATACGGGCAGGGCTGTGGAGCCGTCACATAGAATTGCGGCGCGATTGGCAGCGTATGTCGCATGGGGTTTCCGCGGTTTCGTCAGCGGATGATAACAACGCATCCCAAAGCCGCCAAGGGGCGATGTCGCCCCTGTGATCGCGTTCGTGAGCGCCGCTTGCGCGCGCCCTGCCGGGTCAGGCCCAGGCCGTGGCCCGGCGGTTCAGCGCGACGGTGCCCAGGAAAGCGTCGCTCAGGCCCTGGCCGCGGGCGCCGGTCAGCATCATGACGATTGAAATCACCTGGAGAAGCGGCATCATGACACTGATCGTGTAGCCGGCGGTATGGGCCAGCGCCAGGCCCAGGTCGAACCTTTCGCCATGGGCGTTGCGCAGCTCGATCCCGGCAAAGCGCATGCCCCATGTCGCCGAGCCGTTGGCGATGGTCACGACGCGGTAGGCGAACCCGATCGTGGCATAAAGGAACACCCAGAAGAAGGCGCCGACAAAGGCCGTCAGGACGACGGCGAGAGCGGACAGGAAGAGAATGACGATGGAATCGACGATCCAGGCGACAAGGCGCTTGGTCGGAACGAACTCGTAGAACTGCGGCTGGCTGTGCGGATCGGGAAGGTGGGACATGTGAGGCGTCTCGGCTCGGGTTCTGGCAGGACTTCGCCCCGGCGCGGCGGCCGGGGCGAAAGGGGGAGAAGCGCGGGAATTCAGGCGGTGTCGCGATCGTCCTTGCGGTCTTCGGCCGTGTCCTTGGCGCGCTCGTTCATGAACTGGTCGAACTCGGCCTTGTCCTTGGCTTCACGCAGGCGTTCGAGGAAGGATTCGAATTCCTGCTGCTCCTGTTCCAGGCGGCGCAGCGTGTCGGCCTTGTAGGCGTCGAACGCGCTGTTGCCGGTTGTGGACATCGCCGAGCGATGCGCCGAACGATGCCACGACTTGCCGTTACGGCAGGATTTGCTGAACATGCGGTTACTCCAGATCATGTATGCCAGTATGGCCAGCCCGACGGGCCAGAAGAAGACAAAGCCCAGCACCATGGCGGCGATCCAGGCGCCTTTGCCCTTGCTGTCGAGCCAGGCCTCGGCACGGGAGAACCACCCCATATCGGAGCGGGCGGGGATCGGGTCGGAAACGGTACTCATTGTCGGTTCTCTCCTGTTCGGGTTCGATGTGAATGTCTTTCACATTGCCAAGATCGGGATGACCGGAGGGTTTTGCAAGGGGTGATGTGAAGGTATTTTACATTATTTTCGCAGATGCCGCGAGCGCGGGGCTGTCGGGCGGATATCGGCGAACGCGATCACGACGCGGTCTGGCGCGAGAGGACGCAGGCGCCGGGCGCTGCGAACCGCTCCGGCGTGTCAGCCCCGGCGGCGGCCCCGGCGGGAGCGGCGGTCGGGGCCGCCGTCACTCTCTCCGGTCCCGTCCGAGGCCGAGGTGAAGGCGCCGAGCGCGGCCGCGATCTGCTCAAGCGTCGGGCGTTCGCCGCGCGGGCGGCTGTCCAGCGCGTCGCGCATGCGGCGCAGATGTTCGGGCGTGGTGCCGCAGCAGCCGCCGACGATGCGGGCGCCGGCATCGCGGGCCAGGGCGGCGTAATCGCCCATGAGCAGGGGCGTGCCGTCGTAATGGATATGGCCATCGACGAATTTCGGTATGCCGGTATTGCCCTTCGAGATGATTGGCCGTTCGGTGCCCTGCGCGGCAAAGCCCAGCACGGTGCGTAGGATGTCGGAGGCGCCGGTGCCGCAATTGGCGCCGAAGGCCAGCGGCGGGTTGGGCAGGCTTTCGACCAGTTCGACCATGGCGGCCGATGTCACCCCCATCATGGTGCGCCCGGCGGTGTCGAAACTCATCGTGCCGCACCAGTCCATGCCGGCCAGGCCGAAGGCCTCGGCGGCGGCGCGGTATTCCTCGGGCGCGGAGATCGTTTCGAGCCAAAGCACATCGGCGCCGCCCGCCTTGAGGGCTTCGGCCTGCTCGTGAAACATCTCGACGGCAAGGGCATGGCTCAGCGTGCCCACCGGTTGCATGATCTCGCCGGTGGGGCCGACCGATCCGGCCACGATCACCTTGCGGTCTGACCGGTCGGCGACCTCGCGGGCGAGTTCGGCGGCGACGCGGTTCAGTTCGCCCACCCGTTTCTGGGCATTGTGCAGCTTCAGCCGCGACGCGTTGCCGCCGAACGAATTGGTCAGGAACAGATCGCTGCCCGCATCCACTGCACCGGCGTAAAGCGCCGTGATCTTGGCGGGATCGTCGGTATTCCACAACTCGGGCGCCTCGCCGGCCTGAAGCCCCATGGCGAACAGGTTGGTGCCGGTGGCGCCATCGGCGAGGACAACCTCGCGGCTTTCGAGCATTGCGGCAAGCGGATTGGTCATGGCGAATGTCCCGGGTCGCGGAGCGGCGCGTTGCGCGCCTTGAAGGTGAGAGGGCGTCGTTTGTCACGGTCGGGGCGCCATGGCAACCGGGTTCGACGCGCCTGGATCTTGCTGCGTGTGTGGTTGCGACGGCCCACGGCCTCAACTGGCCTCTTCCAGCAGTTGTTGCTTGGCCACCAGCAGCATCTCCTCCATCTTGGCGCGGATGGCGTCGGCATCGCTGCGCCCGCCCAGATCGGCCACAAGCTTGCGCACGACGTCTTCGTGTCCGGCTTCCTCGAAATCGGCCAGCACGACGGATTTGGCATATTCGTCGGCCTCCTCGCCGGTCTTGCCCAGCAGGCCGGCCGCCCACAGACCGGTCAACTTGTTGCGCCGGGCCACGGCCTTGAACGTCATTTCCTCGTCATGAGCGAATTTCTTCTCGAATGCGTTCTCTCGGTCGTCGAACGTGGTCATTGGCTGGGGTTCCCCTGAATGTCGTTGTACCTGATTCAGATATGACGCGGGCGGCGCGCGACCGCAAGAGGGCGGGCCGGGAATGCGGCAAGGTGGAACGGGTGCGCCGCCGCGCGGCTGGCGCGGCGAATCGCTGCGCCTTGCTTGCGGCATTGCGGCCCTTGCATTATGAGGTCGCAACGCACCGGGACTCACTCCCGGCGCCGATCCCCGAGAGGTCTGCCATGGCGCGCCGCAAGAAGATATACGAAGGCAAGGCGAAAATCCTGTACGAAGGCCCCGAACCGGGCACGGTCGTGCAGTATTTCAAGGACGACGCCACCGCCTTCAATGCCCAGAAGCGCGACGTGATCGAGGGCAAGGGCGTGCTGAACAACCGCCTGAGCGAATTCTTCATGACCGGTCTCAACCAGATCGGCGTGCCGACCCATTTCATCCGCCGGCTGAACATGCGCGAACAGCTGGTGCGCGCCTGCGAGATCATTCCGCTGGAAATCATCGTGCGCAATTATGCCGCCGGGTCGCTGGCCACTCGCCTGGGCCTGGAAGAGGGCATGCAACTGCCCCGCCCGATCGTCGAATACTGCTACAAGGACGACAAGCTGGGCGATCCGCTGGTCAGCGAGGAACATATCGCCGCCTTCGGCTGGGCCAGCCAGCAGGACATGGACGACATCGTCAGCCTGGCGCTTCGGGTCAACGATTTCCTGTCGGGCGTGATGCTGGCGGTCGGCATCCGGCTGGTCGATTTCAAGATCGAGGTCGGCCGCGTCTATGACGGCGATTTCATGCGCCTGATCGTCGCCGACGAGATCAGCCCGGACAGCTGCCGCCTGTGGGATATCGAAAGCGGCCAGAAACTCGACAAGGACGTGTTCCGCCGCGATCTGGGCAGCCTGACGGATGCCTATTCCGAGGTCGCCCGCCGTCTGGGCGTCTTGCCCAACGCGGCGCCGGTGGCCAAGCCGAGGCTGATCAACTGAGGCCGGTTCGGGCCGCGCCGTTGCGGATTCGGGTATTTGTGATGCGACAAGGCCGGGCGATCCGGATCGCGATCTGAGGGTGAGGCAATGCAGGCACGGGTACATGTGATGCTGAAGGCCGGGGTGCTGGACCCGCAGGGCGAGGCGGTGCGCCACGCGCTGGGGGCGATGGGCTTTGACGGTGTGAAAGGCGTGCGGCAGGGCAAGGTGATCGACCTCGAGCTTGCCGAGGGGTCCACCGAGGCCGACGTGCGGCGCATGTGCGAAAAGCTTCTGGCCAACACGGTCATCGAATCCTTCACGATAGAGATGGCGTGATGCGCGCCGCGGTGCTGCGCGCCTGGCGCGCGCCGCTTGAGGTGATCGACCTTCCCGACCCGGACCCGGCGCCCGACGGCGTGGTTCTCAGGGTGCTGGCCTGCGGCGTCTGCCGGTCGGACTGGCATGCCTGGACGGGCGCGGACCCCGATATCGACCTGCCGATCGTGCCCGGCCACGAATATTGCGGCGAGGTGGTGGCGGTCGGCCCGGGCGTGCGCCGCTGGCGCGTGGGCGACCGCGTGATCGCGCCTTTCATTCTTGCCTGCGGGCATTGTGCCGACTGCGCCTCGGGCAACCAGACCATCTGCGCCGGCCAGATCGTGCCGGGCTTCACCGCGCCCGGCGCGTTCGCCGAATATGTCGGGGTGGCCCATGCCGATGCCAACCTGACGGCGCTGCCCGATACGCTGCCCGAACCCGTGGCCGCCGCCCTGGGCTGCCGGGTGACGACCGCCTGGCATGCCCTGACCGGGCGCGCCGCGCTGCGCGCCGGCGAATGGCTGGCGGTGATCGGGGGCGGCGGTATCGGCCTGTCGGCGCTGATCCTGGGCCGCGCGCTGGGGGCGCGGGTGGCGGTGGTCGATGTGGTGCAGGACAAGCTGGATTTCGCCCTGGGGCTGGGTGCCGACGCGGTGGTGAACGCCGCGCACACCGATGCCGCCGAGGCACTGCGCGAGATCACCGGCGGCGGCGCCGATGTCGCCATCGAGGCGCTCGGGGTTGAGGAAACGGCCGTAACGGCATTGAAATCGCTTCGCAAACTGGGGCGAATGGTTCAGGTCGGAATGCCGGCGGGCAAGCATGCCAGCATGTCGATCCCGATGGATCGGGTCTATTCGGGGCAACTGGCCATCTACGGTACCCGCGGCATGCCGAGTTGGCGCTATCCGTCGCTGCTGTCGCTTCTGACCTCGCACGGCCTGGATCTGAACCCGCTGGTCGCGCGCACCATCGCGCTGAGCGGGGCCGGCGCGGAACTGGCGGCCTTCGACCGGCCGGCCCCGCCGGGCGTTGCCGTCATCACCGACTTTGGGAACTGAAGGAGCAGAGCCATGCACGCAGCCATCATCGTCTTTCCCGGCTCCAACTGCGACCGCGACCTTGCGGTCGCCTTCGAGAGCGCGGGCTTTCGTGTGTCGATGGTCTGGCACAAGGATACCGGACTGCCCGAAGACGTGGACATCGTCGGCGTTCCCGGCGGGTTCTCGTTCGGCGACTATCTGCGCTGCGGCGCCATCGCGGCACAATCGCCGATCTGCCGGGCCGTGATCGCGCACGCTTCCCGCGGCGGCTATGTCCTCGGGGTCTGCAACGGCTTCCAGGTCCTGACCGAAACCGGCATCCTGCCCGGGGCGCTGCTGCGCAATGCCCGGCTGAAATACATCTGCAAGACCGTCGGCCTGCGGGTCGAAACCCCGGACAGCGCCTTTACCGCTGGCTATGGGCGCGGCGAGGTGATCGACATCCCCATCGCCCATCACGACGGCAACTATTTCGCCGACGCCGATACGCTGGCGCAACTGCGCGCCGAGGACCGGATCGCCTTTACCTATACCGACAATCCGAACGGTTCGACGGGCGACATCGCCGGCATCCTGTCGGCCAACCGCCGGGTGCTGGGCATGATGCCCCATCCCGAACGCGCCGCCGATGCCGCACATGGCGGCACCGAGGGGGCGGCGCTCTTCCGCGCATTGGCGGGGGTGCTGACGCCGGCGTGACTTGAGCCGGGGCGCGCCAGGGCGTAGATTCGGGGTCATGACGGACACCAAGGCCAAATCGCCCGGTCTGCCCATGATCCGGTCGCGCCCGCGCGCGGCCGGCTGGCCGATGCGGCTGGCCATCGCGCTGGTGCTGATCGCGGCGGCCGCCACCGTCTGGGTGACGAACCGTCTGCTTACCGACCGCTTCACCGCGACCACCCGCAGCCGCGCCGAGTTGCGGCTGGCGCTTTATGGCGGCAACCTTCTCAGCGAATTGCAGCGCAATTCGATCGTGCCCCAGCTTCTCGCCCGGGATCCGACCCTGATCGCGGCGCTGCAATCGGGCGATTTCAGGGGCTCCACCCAGCGTCTGATTTCGTTCGACCACGAGATCGGCGCCGCCTCGCTGATGCTGCTGGACCAGACCGGGCGCACGGTGGCCGCGACCGACCGCAACCGCTTGGGCGAGTTGCACCGCTCGGACCCGCAATTCGTCGATGCGATCCGCGCCAGCGGCACGATATTCTCGACCATTCCGCGCGAGGCGGGCGGATACCGCTTTGTCTATTCGCGTCGGATCGACGACAGCTCGGCCGCGCTCGGGGTGATCGTCGTCGAGGTCGATTTGCAGAAATTCGAGCGCGCATGGGCCGGGGTGTCCGAAGCGATCCTGGTGACGGACAGCGAAGGCACCATCATCCTGGCCACGGAATCGCGCTGGCGCGGGCTGAGCGAGGCCGAGGCGCTGAGCCGCCAGACACCGCAAAGCGCCATCGAACGCGCGATCCGCGCCACCGCCGACTGGACGGCGCTGCCCCCCGATGCCTATGTGCGCGGCGAGGCCGTCATGCGGATGGAAAACCGCATCCCCTTCCGGGGCTGGCGCATGGCGTCCTTCACCACCTACGAATCCATCCGCGAACGGGTGAACGGGGTTCTCGCGCTCGAGATCATGGGCTTTGCCATTCTCCTGGCGCTGGCCTTCTATGCCATGAGCCGGCGCAACGCGCTGCGCATGGTGCTGTTCCAGCGCGAATCGGCCGAATTGCGGGCCCTCAACCAGCGTCTGCAACGCGAGATCGCCGAACGCGAACGGGTGCAGGAAAACCTGGCCGTGGCCGAACAGACGCTGGCGCAGTCCAGCAAGCTGGCCGCCCTGGGCGAGATGTCGGCCGCCGTCAGCCATGAACTCAATCAGCCGCTGGCGGCGATGAAGACCTATCTGGCCGGCGCGCGCCTGCTTCTGGGCCGCAACCGGCCCGAAGAGGCGCTGTCCAGTTTCGGGCGGATCGACCGGCTGATCGAGCGCATGGGCGCGATCACGCGGCAGCTCAAGTCCTATGCCCGCAAGGGCAGCGAATCCTTCGCGCCGGTCTGCATGAACGACGCGCTTGCCGCGTCGCTGTCGATGATGGAACCGCAGCTGCGCCAGCGCCATGTGCGCATCACCCGCGTTCTGCCCGACCAGCCGGTCTGGGTCATGGGCGACAGGATGCGCATCGAACAGGTGATGATCAACCTGCTGCGCAACGCGCTGGACGCCACCAAATCGGTGCGCGACCCCGAGATACAGGTGATCCTGGCCGCCGGCGAGACCGCGACGCTGACGGTGCGCGACAACGGCGAGGGCATCAGCGATCTGGATGCCCTGTTCGAGCCGTTCTACACCACCAAGCAGCCCGGCGACGGCGTTGGCCTGGGGCTGGCGATCTCGTCTGGGATCGTCGCCGATCTGGGCGGGCGGCTGACCGCGCGCAACGGCCAGCATGGCGGCGCGGTGTTCGAAATGCAGTTGCCGATCCTCGAAGAGGGTATCGAGGCGGCCGAGTAGGGTAACAAGGGGGAAGCGGAATGGCACAGGCCATGAAGATCGCGATCGTCGACGACGAACAGGACATGCGGCAGTCGATCAGCCAGTGGCTGGCGCTCTCGGGCTACGACACAGAAACCTTCGCCAGCGCCGAGGACGCGCTCAAGGTGCTGGGGCCGGATTATCCCGGCATCGTCATTTCCGACATCCGGATGCCGGGCATGGATGGCATGCGGTTTCTCAAGAAGCTGATGGGCAGCGACAGCGCCCTGCCGGTCATCATGATCACCGGGCATGGCGATGTGCCCATGGCGGTCGAGGCGATGCGCGTCGGCGCGTTCGATTTCCTGGAAAAGCCGTTCAACCCGGACCGCATGTCGGAGCTGGCCAAGCGCGCCACCGGCAAGCGGCGGCTGGTGCTGGACAACCGCGCGCTGCGCCGCGAACTCAGCGATGGCGGGCAGATCATGAAGAAACTGATCGGCGCCAGCCCGCTGATGGAGCGTCTGAAGGAGGACATTCTCGACCTCGGCCAGGCCGATGGGCATGTGCTGATCGACGGCGAGACCGGCACCGGCAAGACGCTGGTGGCGCATGCGCTGCACGCCGTGGGCAGCCGCGCGGGCAGGAAATTCGTCCTCGTCAGTTGCGCCGCGCTGGAAGAGGATGCGCTCTCCAAGCGCCTGTTCGGGCCGATGATGCCCGAGGATGCGCAACTGCCCGCGATCGAGGAAGCGCGCGGCGGCACGCTGGTGCTCGAGGATGTCGAGGCGCTGACCGAGCCGTTGCAGGCGCGGCTTCTCAACGCGATCAACGAACAGGGTACGCCTGCCGAAACCCGGATCATCGCGATTTCCAACCTTCAGGAGGCCGGCAAGACCTGCGAGGACGCCCTTCGCCCCGACCTGTTCTACCGGCTGGCGGCGCTGCGCGTCACGGTGCCGCCGCTGCGCCAGCGCGGCGAGGATATCCTGACGCTGTTCACCCGGCTGTCCGAACAGTTCGCCGAGGAATACGGCTGCGATGCGCCCAAGGTCAGCGCCCAGGAGGCGGCCCAGCTGTTGCAGGCGCCCTGGCCGGGCAACGTTCGCCAGCTGATCAACGTGGCCGAACGCGCTGTGTTGCAGAACCGCCGCGGCTCGGGCACCATCGCGTCGCTTCTGATGTCGGATCACGAGGAAATGCAGCCGGTGATGACCACCGAGGGCAAGCCGCTGAAGGAATATGTCGAGGCGTTCGAGCGGATGCTGATCGACAATACCATGCGCCGCCACAAGGGGTCCATCGCCAGCGTGATGGACGAATTGTGCCTGCCGCGCCGCACCCTGAACGAGAAGATGGCGAAATACGCCTTGCAGCGGTCCGACTATCTGTAGTCATCCGAACGCCATGTCCGCCGCATCGACCGGCTGCCCCCCCGGACCGCCCGCGATCCGGGCCGCGCGCGTCGGAACGCGGGCCGGAACCTGCATCGCATAGTCCGAATTTGGCGGCGCCATGCAATAAGCCCATTGTCATCGACCCCGTGCAGCCCTTATGTTGGGGGAATGGCGGGGCGCCCATCGGCGTTCACAAGCCGTTTCTAGATTCGCTGTTTCAGACTTGCCGGCGAAGATCCGCATGGACTGAGCAGACCGATTTTGCCCCACGGGGCGGACAAGTGCCTTTTCCCGCGCGCCGGGTGAAAGGAATGAACGGGCAGCCCCGGGACCGTCCCGGCTGTCGGAGAAGAACCGCGATGACGCGCGCGCGAGCAGTGAGCACTCAGGCAGGGGGCCTTGCGGCCGCACCCTGCCGCGCCGCGTCCGATATCGCCCGAAACAGACACCACCCCAAACGCGCCCGTCCGCCCGGACCGGCGCGCAACGGGGCGTGCAACAAGGACTCATGGCCAAGAAAATGCTTATCGACGCCACACACGCGGAAGAGACCCGCGTTGTCGTGGTGGACGGCAACAAGGTCGAGGAATTCGACTTTGAATCCGAAAACAAGCGCCAGCTCGCTGGCAACATCTATCTCGCAAAGGTAACGCGCGTCGAACCGTCGCTTCAGGCGGCGTTCGTGGATTACGGCGGCAACCGGCACGGGTTTCTGGCGTTTTCCGAAATCCATCCCGACTACTACCAGATCCCCATCGCCGATCGCGAGGCGCTGATGGAGGAAGAGCGCGCCTATGCCGAGGCGCAGAACGCCGGCGAGGATGACGAGGGCAAGGCGTCCAGGACCTCGAAAGGCCGCTCGTCCCGGTCGCGCAAATCGTCGCGGACAAAGGCCGAGGCGGTGACATCCGGCGACGTGATCGAAACCGGCGAGGACGTGCAGCCGATATCGGGCATGGAGATGATCGACCTCGGCGAGGCCGACCCCGACGCGCTGCCCGAGATCCCCGAAGGCACCTCGCCGATGGAGACGGTCGCCGAAACCCCGGTCGAGGAACCCGACGACACCGAGGCGGAGCTTTCCGAGATCTCGGCCGGCGAGGAGGAGTCGGGCGATGACGGGCAGGGGCCCAGCGATGCCGCCGCCAAGGACAACACCATAGAATCCGTCGCCGAGGAGGACGACAGCGAAGATTTCCGCCCGGTGCGCAAACCGCGCCCGCGCCGCTACAAGATCCAGGAAGTCATCAAGGTGCGCCAGATCATCCTGGTGCAGGTCGTCAAGGAAGAGCGCGGCAACAAGGGCGCGGCGCTGACCACCTATCTCAGCCTCGCGGGCCGCTATTGCGTGCTGATGCCCAACACCGCGCGCGGCGGCGGCATCAGCCGCAAGATCACCAACGCCGCCGACCGCAAGAAGCTGAAGGAAATCGCGGGCGAGATCGAGGTGCCCAGGGGGGCCGGGCTGATCGTGCGCACCGCCGGTGCCAAGCGCACCAAGGCCGAGATCAAGCGCGATTACGAATATCTTCAGCGGCTCTGGGAACAGATCCGCGAACTGACGCTGAAATCCATCGCGCCGGCCAAGATCTACGAGGAAGGCGACCTGATCAAACGCTCGATCCGCGATCTCTATTCGCGCGAGATCGACGAGGTTCTGGTCGAGGGCGACCGCGGCTACCGCATCGCCAAGGACTTCATGAAGATGATCATGCCGTCCCACGCCAAGAAC
>JAGRMG010000224.1 GCA_020441385.1 Paracoccaceae bacterium | reverse complement strand
TTTCAGATTGCCATCTACCCTGCGCCCACAACCGTGATATGCTGTGCGGCAACCGGCATCTGCCGGGATGGTTCACGAGTTTCAGGCACGGGTCGCGACGATCTCGCGCGCCGCCCGCGCGCCCAGGCGGCAAGGAGAACGGTTTGACTGACGGCGATGCTTCGGGGCGCCCCGCCCGGGCGGATGGCAAGACGGTCCCGGGCCGGGCGGACGCGGCGCCGCGCCCGACGGCCGCGCGCGCGGATTCGATGCGCAACACCGCCTATGAGCGGATAAAATCCGCCATCATCAAGGCGCAGTACCGGGGCGGCCAGTTCCTCAACGTCGCGGCCCTGGCCAAGGACATGAACATGGGCCGCACCCCGATTCACGAGGCGATCATGCGTCTGGATCAGGAAGATCTGGTTGACGTGATGCCGCGAAAGGGCGTGATCGTGCGGTCGGCCACGCTGTCGGAGGCGCGCGACATCGCCGCGATCCGCGCCCTGAACGAGGCGCAATGCGCCGCCTGGGCCGCCGAGCGCATCGAACGGCAGGGCATCGAACGGCTTGGCGCCATCCTGCAAGAGGCGGGCGAGGCCATCAGGGCCCGCGACGTGGAAAAGGCCCTGCTGCTCGACCGCCGGTTTCACGAGTGCATCTCGGACATCGCCGGCAACCGGATCCTGGCCGGCATTCTCTCCAACCTGCACGAACGCTCGCACCGCTACTGGTATCTGTCGTTTTCCTCGGTGCCGCACATGGAAAAGGTGCAGAGCCAGCATCAGGCGATATTCGAAGCGATCCGCGACCAGGACGCGAAACGCGCGTCGCGCGCCGCCAGGCGCCATGTCGAGAAGTTCCTCGAAAACGTCAGCAACCTGTTCTGAACCGGCCCCTCGCCCGGCCGGGCGCGCGCAAGGCGCCGGCCGGGAATGGCGCGGGGCAACCCCGCTCAGCGGTCCTGCGGCAGCACCCGTACCCCGCCCCTGGCGGCCGAGGACGCCAGCAGCGCATAGGCGCGCAGCGCGGTGCTGACCGCGCGCTTGCGCGGCTCGGCCGGTTTCCAGGGCAGCGCCCCCTTGGCCGTACGCCGCGCCAGCAGCACCGCGTCATCCACGGCCAGGTTGATGTAGCGGCCGGGGATGTCGATCTCGATCGTATCGCCCGTCTCGACCAGCCCGATCAGCCCGCCCTCGGCGGCCTCGGGGCTGACATGGCCGATCGACAGGCCCGACGTGCCGCCGGAAAACCGCCCGTCGGTCAGCAGCGCGCAGGCTTTGCCCAGCCCCTTGGATTTCAGGTAACTGGTCGGATACAGCATTTCCTGCATCCCCGGCCCGCCCTGCGGCCCCTCATAGCGGATCACCACCACCTCGCCCGCGCTCACCTGCCCGGTGAGGATGCCGTTGACGGCGTCGTCCTGGCTTTCGTACACCCGCGCGGTGCCGGTGAATTTCAGGATCGACGGATCGACCCCGGCGGTCTTCACGATGCAGCCGCGTTCGGCGATGTTGCCCGACAGCACCGCCAGCCCGCCATCCTGCGAGAACGGGTTTTGCGCCGTGCGGATCACCCCGCCCTGGCGGTCGCGGTCCAGTTCCTTGTAGCGCCGCTCCTGGCTGAACGCCTGCGTCGTGCGCACACCACCCGGCGCGGCACGGTAGAAGCTCTCGACCTCGGGGTCGTTGGTCATCATCACGTCCCATCTGGCGATCGCCTGGGCCATGGTGTCGGCGTGAACGGTGCGCGCCTCGCCATGGATCAGCCCGCCGCGATGCATCTCGCCGAGGATGGCCATGATGCCCCCCGCGCGATGGATGTCCTCCATGTGCACATCCTCGACCGAGGGCGCCACCTTGCACAGGACCGGCACCTTGCGGCTCAGCCGGTCGATGTCGTCCATGGTGAAATTCACCCCGCCCTCATGGGCGATGGCCAGAAGGTGCAGCACCGTGTTGGTCGACCCGCCCATGGCGATATCCAGACTCATGGCATTCTCGAAGGCGTCGAAATCGGCCACCTCGCGCGGCAGGAACCCGGCCTCGCCCCCCTCGTAATGGCGCTTGGTGATCTCCACGATGCGCCGCCCCGCCTCGAGGAACAGCGCCTTGCGGTCGGCGTGGGTGGCCAGCACCGAACCGTTGCCCGGCAGCGCCAGCCCCAGCGCCTCGGCCAGGCAGTTCATCGAATTGGCGGTGAACATGCCCGAACACGACCCGCAGGTCGGGCAGGCGTTGGCCTCGAACTCGTCGACCTGCGCGTCGGTGTAATGGTCGTCGGCGGCCACCACCATCGCATCGACCAGATCGACGGCATGTTCCAGGTCGTCCACCGTGACCTTGCCCGCCTCCATCGGCCCGCCCGAGACGAAGATGGTCGGCACGTTCAGCCGCATCGCCGCCATCAGCATCCCCGGCGTGATCTTGTCGCAGTTCGAGATGCACACCATCGCGTCGGCGCAATGGGCGTTGACCATGTATTCCACCGAATCGGCGATCAATTCGCGCGAGGGCAGCGAATAGAGCATCCCGTCATGGCCCATGGCGATGCCGTCATCCACCGCGATGGTGTTGAA
>JAGRMG010000036.1 GCA_020441385.1 Paracoccaceae bacterium | reverse complement strand
GGCAACCGCATCGCGGGCCGCCGGGATCACCGGAACGATGCGTTCCTTGCCGCCCTTGCCGGCAATGCGCAGCGTCGCTGCCAGCGGCGCGTGCGAACCCGTCAGGCCCAGCGCCTCGGATATGCGCGCACGTTCTTCGAGGCTCAAGCGCAGCAAAAACGGTGCGGGAGGCTTTTCGGTTTGCGCCTTTGGAGACTTCCGATTGTCAGATAATCTATTGAAACCAATTCTTTGGTTTGTCGTGGCCACGCTCCAGACCGCCAAGGTCTATTTGCGCGAGATGGCGCCCGCATTGCTCCAGCGCTTCGAATGGAGAGTTCGAACTTTCTTTATCCAGGGGCACCAACTGATCATCGGGACGGCCGAAACACCACGGCCGCGATCAGCCCCGTCCGCGTCATCCGCTCCGGGTGCAAGGCGACCGGGGCGAGCTACCGGGCATTGTCGCCAGACCTGCCCGGCCGCGCCGGGGGCGCGACATCTTGGCGGTCGATGCGGACGTGATCCGCAAGGAACCGTCATGACGTGACGCCGCCTGGCAATCCGCTATCCGCCACCCTTGCGCACGCGACCCCTTCGCTATTCTATCCCGCCAGGGGACAGGCGGACCGGCAGACCATGACACCACACCAGTTCATAGAGAAATGGAATGCTGCGGACCTCAAGGAACGCAGCGCGTCGCAATCTCACTTCAACGACCTCTGCACGCTCCTGGGCATCGACGATCCCGTCACCGCCGACCCGACCGGCGACTGGTTCACGTTCGAAAAGGGCGCCTCCAAGACGACCGGCGGCGAAGGCTGGGCCGATGTCTGGCGCAAGGGCTGCTTTGCCTGGGAATACAAGGGGCCGAAAAAGGACCTCGACCGCGCCTTTGCCCAGCTTCAGCAATACGCCATCGCGCTGGAAAATCCGCCCCTGCTGATCGTCTCCGACATGACCCGGTTCCGCATCCACACGAACTGGACGAACACGGTGCAGCGGGTTCACGAATTCACCATCGAGGATCTGCGCGACGCGGCCACCCGCGACCTGTTGCGCCACACCTTCACCGACCCCGACCGCCTGCGCCCGGCCAAGACCCGGCAGATGCTGACCGAACAGGCGGCGGACCGCTTTGCCGGGCTTGCCCTGCGGCTGCGGGCGCGCGGCCACCATGCCGATACCGTCGCCCATTTCGTCAACCGGCTGGTGTTCTGCATGTTTGCCGAGGACGTGGACCTGCTGCCCGGCAAGATGTTCCAGCGGATGCTGGAACATTGCCAGCGCAACCCGGCCGATTTCCAGGGGCACGCCCGCACCCTGTTCGGCGCGATGAAGGACGGCGGCATGGTCGGCTTCGAGACCGTCGAATGGTTCAACGGCGGGCTGTTCGATGACGACAGCGCGCTGCCGCTGGAAAAGCCCGACCTGGCCGATCTGCTGGAGGCCGCGAAACTCGACTGGTCCGACATAGACCCGTCCATTCTGGGCACCCTGTTCGAGCGCGGGCTGGACCCCGACAAGCGCAGCCAGCTGGGCGCGCATTACACCGACCGCGACAAGATCATGCAGATTGTCGGGCCGGTGGTGGTGAACCCGCTGCTGGCGGAATGGGCCGGGGTGAAGGCGCAGATCGTCGCGGCGCTGGACAAGGCCGGCAGGGCGAAAACCAGGGGCACGCGCACCAAGTTCGAGAACACCGCGCAAAGCCTGCGCAACGGCTTTCTCGACCGCCTGACCGCGTTTCGCGTGCTCGACCCCGCGTGCGGCTCGGGCAATTTCCTGAACCTTGCGCTGCTGGCGCTGAAAGATCTCGAACACCGCGTCAATCTGGAATCCGAATCGCTGGGCATCCCCCGCGAATTCCCCCGCGTCGGGCCGGAATGCGTCAAGGGGATCGAACTGAACCCCTATGCCGCCGAACTGGCGCGGGTGTCGGTCTGGGTCGGCGAAATCCAGTGGATGCGCCGCAACGGGTTCGACGCCGCGCGCAACCCGATCCTGCGCAGCCTCGGCACGATCGAATGCCGCGACGCGGTCCTGACTGCGGACGGCACCCGCGCCGACTGGCCCCGCGCCGATGCCGTGGTCGGCAACCCGCCGTTTCTGGGCAACAAGCGGATGATCGGCGCGCTGGGCGAGGATTACACGCAGGCCCTGCGCCGCGCATGGGATGACGTGCCGGGCGGGGTGGACCTTGTGACCTACTGGTTCGCCAAGGCATGGGCGCAGATACGGGCGGGCGAGTTGACCCGCGCCGGGCTGGTGGCGACCAACTCCATTCGCGGCGGCGCCAACCGCGAGGTGCTGAAACCCATCGTCGACGGCGGGCGCATCTTCGAGGCATGGGCGGACGAGGAATGGACGGTCGAGGGCGCCGCCGTGCGCGTGTCTCTGGTGTGTTTCGACGGGGCGAAGGGCGGGCTGGTGCGGCTGGACGGGGCCGAGGTGGGCGAAGTGTATGCGGATTTGACGGCTGCACGGGGCGGCGTTGACTTGACCGGAGCGGCAAGGACGACCGCAAACAAGGGTGTCGCTTATCAGGGGCCGGTAAAAGTCGGGCCGTTCGACGTGATAGGCGAAGTCGCGCGGCAGTGGCTTGGGCTGCCTAGCAATCCGAACGGGAAGCCTAATAGCGAAGTGTTGTTTCCTCTGTTGAACGGGACGGACATCACTCGCCGCGACAGTGGCCGATGGATTATCAACTTTGGAGAGATGAACGAGTCCGATGCCTCATTGTTTGAGGTGCCGTTTGAATATGTCCGCTGCAAAGTAAAGCCGCTGCGAGACAGAAATCGCGACCGACAACGCCGCGAAAACTGGTGGCGCTTGGGGCGCTCAGGGACTGATTTGAAGCGTGCAACTGCCCCGTTACATCGCGCCATCTTCACACCGCGCGTTGCAAAACACCGTCTGTTCGTCTGGGCAGCGGCAGAAGTTGTCCCAGACTCCGCCGTTGTCGTCATCGCCCGCGACGACGACACCACCTTCGGCATCCTGCATTCGCGCTTTCACGAACTCTGGGCGCTGCGCATGGGCACATTCCTCGGCGTAGGAAACGATCCCCGCTATACTCCCTCGACCACCTTCGAAACCTTCCCCTTTCCCGAGGGGCTGACCCCTGACATTCCCGCGGCCGACTATGCCGACGATCCGCGCGCGCAGGCCATCGCCATCCATGCCGCCCGCCTGAACGAATTGCGCGAAAACTGGCTCAACCCCGCCGATCTGGTGATGCGCGTGCCCGAGGTGGTGCCGGGCTATCCCGACCGCATCCTGCCCAAGGACGATGCAGCGGCAAAGGAGTTGAGGAAACGCACCCTGACCAACCTCTACAAAGCCCGCCCCGCATGGCTGATCCATGCGCACAAGGCGCTGGATGAGGCGGTGGCCGAGGCGTATGGCTGGGGCGATGACTGGCGCGCGGGGCTGCTCGGCGACGATGAAATCCTGGCCCGTCTGTTCCGGCTCAACCAGGACCGCGCCGCGGCGCAGGATGCGAAGGGCAAGGCATGACCCGGGGGCCGAATTCGCCGGTGGGTGCAGATCGGGCAGGGCAAACGCGAAACCCGCCCGCCCCGGCGCCGGAATCCGCCCAAGGAGAGCGCCGCACCCGACCCGCCGCCGCGCGGTCATGGGAACGCAGCGGAGACAGAGCGTTGCAAACCAACCCGGCTGCATCTGCAAGCGGGAAAAAGTAACGGTATATGAACATGTTGCCGGTGAGGTGGCGGACCGAGGAGGATTCGAACCCCCGACCCCCTGATTCGTAGTCAGGTACTCTATCCAGCTGAGCTATCGGTCCACCGTGGCCCTGCATGTAGCGGCGCCGCCAGGTCTTGGCAACCCCCTTT
>JAGRMG010000223.1 GCA_020441385.1 Paracoccaceae bacterium | reverse complement strand
TGATCCAGAAGACCGAGGCCGAGATGCTGCGCACCCCGAACTTCGGGCGCAAGTCGCTGAACGAGATCAAGGAAGTGCTGTCGGGCATGGGCCTGCATCTGGGCATGGATGTCGAGGACTGGCCGCCCGACAACATCGAGGATCTGGCCAAGAAGTTCGAGGACGCGTTCTGATGTCCCACCGGAGCGGGCCCGTCGGGCCCGCTCCCGCGTTTCGGGCCATGGCGGCGAGGGCGGCGTGATTTCATTTGCGCGAAAGAAGGCGGTCGCGCGGCCGCTGGTCTGGCTGCATATCGGCCACGGCAAGACCGGCACCACGGCGCTGCAGCACTATTTCGTCGCCCGCGCCAAGGCCGATCCCGGCTTTCACTATCCCGCAACCGGGCGGCTGCCATCGGGCGCGCATCACGCGCTGTTCCCGCTGGAAACCCAGGCCAGGGCCCTGAAAGAGGCGCCCGCGCTTCTGAAGGAAATGCGCGCCGGCATCGGGCCCGATGGCGTGACGGTGCTGTCGTCCGAACATCTGTGCTATTTCCGGCCGCGCCAGGTGGCCGAAGTGGCCAGGACGCTGAAGGGATGCGAGGTGCGCATCCTCTATTTCGCCCGCCGTCAGGACGAACTGATGGAAAGCACCTTCAAGTGGAGCCAGATCGCCACGCCGGGGAAATACCCCGACGCGGAGCGTTTCGTCGAAACCGAGACCGCCGGCTTCGACCTCATGCGCCGTCTCGCCCCCTGGCGCGAGGCGTTCGGCGACGATGCGATTCACGTTCGCCTCTACCACCGCGAAACCTGCGGGCGCAACATCGTCGCCAGCGCCAATCTCGTGATCGGCCTCGGCGCGATCGACATGGCCGGCGAACCGGCCACGCGCCGCGATTCGCTGGGCAGCACCATGACGCGGGTGCTGATGGCCTATGACGCGCTGCATGACCAACCGGGCAAGCGCCATGCCTTCCTTCAGGATCTGCGCCGGATCGAGGCCGAGACCGGCAGGGACCGCTCGGCGCTGTTTCCGCTGCCGCTGCGCCAGCGGATCATGGCGCGCTATGCCGACAGCAACGCCGAATTCGCGCGGGCCTTCCTGAGTGCGGGCGAGGCCGCGATCCTGCTGGCGCCGGTGGCGGAATAGGGCGCTTTACATGCGCTTTGGCTTGGGGTAAGCGACCGGCTCATGAACGGGCATGACCGTTCCAAGGTGCGCGGCCCGACGGGACCGCCGGACAAAGTATAAACGCAAGAAGGAATGACGACATGCGTCACGCACGTGGCTATCGCCGCCTGAACCGCACCCATGAACACCGCAAGGCGCTGTTCTCGAACATGGCCGGTTCGCTGATCGAACACGAACAGATCAAGACCACCCTGCCCAAGGCCAAGGAATTGCGCCCGGTGGTGGAGAAGCTGATCACGCTGGCCAAGCGCGGCGATCTTCACGCCCGCCGCCAGGCCGCTTCGCAACTGAAGGAAGACAAGGATGTCGCCAAGCTGTTCGACATCCTGGGGCCGCGCTACAAGGATCGCCAGGGCGGTTATGTGCGCGTGCTGAAGGCCGGTTTCCGCTATGGCGACATGGCGCCGATGGCGATCATCGAATTCGTCGACCGCGACACCGACGCCAAGGGTGCCGCCGACAAGGCCCGTCTGGCCGCGGCCGAGGCCGAAGAGGACTGAGACGACCCCCGCGGGTGGATGTCGTAGGCCCCGCCGGTCATCCGGCGGGGTTTTGCAATGGGAGAGCCTGCGCCGCCCGCGTCGGGTTCAGGCCGCGTCGAGTTCCTGTTTCACGAGGCGTTCGATGTCGCGCACGCTGTGATTGGTCAGGGTCTTGGGCACCTCGGCGATGATGCGCTCGAGCACCTCCTTGTGCATGTCCTGGCGCAGATGGCCCAGAACCTGCGGCGACGCCACGATCACCAGCGACTCCAGCGCGCCCGAATGCGCCTTCTCGTAGAGGATGTCCGAAAGCTCGGCGGCAAAGCGCTCCTTGGCCAGCTGATGCCAGTCGGTGTCTTCCATCGCCGATCTCTGCTGAACGCCGGTATCGGGCTTGCGCCCCGGCCGGTTCGCCGACTGTTCGCGGTCGGGCGGGTTTTCCTGGGTCCGCGAACCGACGATTTCCAGATTGGGGTTTTCGTGATCGGTCAGGTTGCGCAGGAACAGCGCCTTTTCGCTGTCCGTCACCACGACCCATGTGTCCTTTGACAATCTCGCCATGTCCAGCCCTTTCCCTGTTTGCCGCCGCCATGATGGCCGCCCCGGCCCGGTTCGCCAGACCAACGCGGGCGCCTCGGGCGAGGTTCCCGGCCGCGGCGGGTTGCATTGTCCGGTGCACGGTGCATATCAGGGGCACTCCCGGAGGTCTGACATGCTGAGAATTCTGCTTGCCGCGCTGATCGTGACCGCCTCGCCGCTCTGGGCAGAGACCCGCGTGCCGCAGAGTCGCGCGGAAATTTCGCTGGGCTTCGCGCCGCTGGTCAAGCGGGCGGCGCCGGCCGTGGTCAACATCTATGCCCGGCGCCTGTCGCAGGCGCGCAGCCCGTTTCAGGGCGATCCCTTCTTCGAGGATTTCTTTCGCGGATTCGCCAACCCGCGCCCGCGGGTGCAGAATTCGCTCGGCTCGGGGGTGATCCTGTCCGAAGACGGTATCGTGGTGTCGAACTATCATGTCGTGGGCCAGGCCACCGACATCCGCGTGGTGCTGACCGACCGGCGCGAATTCAATGCAACGGTGCTTCTGGGCGATGCCGAGGCCGATCTTGCCATTCTCGGGATCGAGGGGGCCGACGGCCTGCCGTTCCTGCCCCTGCGCGATTCCGATCATGTCGAGGTGGGCGAACTGGTGCTGGCCATCGGCAATCCGTTCGGGGTGGGCCAGACGGTCAGCAGCGGCATCGTCTCGGGGCTGGCGCGGTCGGGCCGGGCCACGGGCAATGCGCGGGGCTATTTCATCCAGACCGACGCGCCGATCAATCCGGGCAATTCGGGCGGCGCGCTGATCGACGTGAACGGTGCGCTGATCGGCATCAATACCTCGATCCTCAGCCGCTCGGGCGGCTCGAACGGCATCGGCTTTGCCATTCCGGCCAATCTGGTGGCGCAATTCCTGACGCAGGCGCGTCAGGGCAACAGCGGCTTCCAGCGCCCCTGGGCCGGCATGGCCGGTCAGCCGGTCGATGCCGATCTGGCCATGTCGCTGGGGCTGGACCTGCCGGTGGGTATCCTGATTTCCGATCTGCATTCCGCCAGCCCCTTCGCCAGGGCCGGCTTTGAAGTGGGCGACATCATTACCCGTGTCGATGGCGACGAGGTCAACACGCCTTCGGAACTGCTGTTCCGGATGATGGTTGCGGGGATCGGCAATACCGCGAAGGTGGTGCGCGTGCGCCGGGGCGAAACCACCGAGATTGCGGTGCCGATGACGGTCGCGCCCGACGATCCGGCGGCCGAGGAAACCGCCATGGACGAGCGTTCCGCGCTGCCCGGTCTGACCGTGGCCCGCGCCAATCCGGCGGTGATCGCGCGGTTCGGCCTGCCGCTGTCGCTGCGCGGGGTGATCGTCACCGACCCCGGCCCCTATGGCGCCCGCGCGGGGCTGCGGCGCGGCGATGCGGTGCTGGCGATAAACGGGCGCAGGGTGGCGCGCAGCCGCGACGTGGAGCGCGCGCTCAAGGAGTCGGGGCGCTGGCTGCGGCTGGATCTGTTGCGCAAGGGTCAGCAGCTCAGCCTGCGGCTCGGGCGCTGAACGCCATGTCCGACCTCTTCGAGCATGCCGAACCGCCGCCGCCCGGCGATCGCCCGGCCCCGCACCGCCCGCTGGCGGACCGGCTGCGCCCGCAAAGCCTGGCCGAGGTGATCGGCCAGCAGCAGGTTCTGGGGCCGGATGCGCCGATCGGCGTGATGCTTGAGGCGGGCAGCCTTGGCAGTCTCATCCTCTGGGGGCCGCCGGGCGTCGGCAAGACCACCATCGCGCGGCTGCTGGCGGATGCGAGCGATCTGCATTTCGTGCAGATCTCGGCCATCTTCACCGGCGTGCAGGATCTCAAGAAGGTGTTCGAGGCCGCCCGGATCAGGCGGCAGAACGGCCAGGGCACGTTGCTGTTCGTCGATGAAATCCACCGGTTCAACAAGGCCCAGCAGGACGGCTTTCTGCCGCACATGGAAGACGGCACCATCCTTCTGGTCGGCGCGACCACCGAGAACCCGTCGTTCGAGCTGAACGCCGCCCTTCTGAGCCGGGCGCAGGTTCTGGTGCTCGAGCGGCTTTCGCTGGCCGATCTGGAACGGCTGACCCAGCGGGCCGAACGGGATATGGGGCGCGCGCTGCCGCTGACGCCGGCGGCGCGGGACATGTTGCAGGACATGGCCGATGGCGATGGCCGCGCGCTGCTGAACCTGATCGAGCAGGTGGCGGCATGGAAGACCGAAACGCCGCTGGATACCGATACGCTGTCCTCGCGGCTGATGCGGCGGGCGGCGAAATACGACAAGTCCGGCGACGAGCATTTCAACCTGATCTCGGCGCTGCACAAATCGGTGCGCGGATCGGACCCGGACGCGGCGCTTTACTGGTTCGCGCGGATGCTGGCGGGCGGCGAAGACCCGCGCTATCTGGCCCGCCGGATCACCCGCATGGCAATCGAGGATATCGGGCTGGCCGACCCGCAGGCCCAGTCCGTCTGCCTGGATGCCTGGCAGGTCTATGAACGGCTGGGCAGCCCCGAGGGCGAACTGGCGCTGGCGCAGGCGGTGACCTACCTGGCGCTGGCGCCCAAGTCCAACGCCGGCTACATGGCCTACAAGGCGGCGACGAGACTGGCCAGAGAGACCGGCAGCCTGGCCCCGCCCAAGCACATCCTGAATGCGCCCACCGGGCTGATGAAGGAGCAGGGATACGGCGCCGGCTATGCCTATGACCACGATGCCGAGGACGGCTTTTCCGGGCAGGACTATTTCCCCGAAGGTGTAGCGCATCCGGTCCTCTACCGGCCGGTCGAACGAGGGTTTGAACGCGACCTGAAACGCCGGCTGGACTATTTCGCCAAGCTGCGGGCCAAGCGCCGGGAGTGAGGCTGTAAAGCGGTTGGGAAATGCCACGCCGCCTGACTTTGCGCGCGTCCCGCGCCGCTTGACTTTGCGCGCGTCCCGCGCCGCTTGACTTTGCGCGCGTCCCGCGCCGCTTGACTTTGCGCGCGTCCCGCCGCTTGGCCTTGCGCGCGTCCCGCGCGACTTGACTTTGCGCGCGTCCCGCGCCGCTTGACTTTGCGCGCGTCCCGCGCCGCTTGACTTTGCGCGCGTCCCGCGCGACATCCCGCCCATGATTTCCACGGTTGCACTGGTCGCCCTCGGCGGCGCCATCGGGGCGGCGTTTCGATACCTGGCGGGTATCGGAATTGTCCGCCTGACTGGACATCACGACTTTCCCGTCGCCATCCTGTCGGTCAACGTGATCGGTTCGTTCCTGATGGGGGCGTTCGTGGTCGCGGCGGCCCAGCGCGGGTTGACCCATCTCAGCCCGTTCGTGGCCACCGGCATCCTGGGGGGCTTCACGACCTTTTCCGCCTTCTCGCTGGAAACCGTTGCGCTGATCGAGCGGGGGCAAACCGCGCAGGCGGCGCTATATGTCGCGCTGTCGGTCGGCTTGTCGGTGGGCGGGCTGGCGCTGGGCCTGATGCTGGCGCGGGGGGCTTTCGCGTGAGCGGCGTGCAGACGATCACCGTCGGCGAGGGCGAAGGCGGGCAGCGGCTGGACCGGTGGCTGCGGCGGATGTTTCCGCATGTCAGCCAGGGCCGGATCGAAAGGATGTGCCGCAAGGGCGAACTGCGCGTCGATGGCGGGCGCGCCAAGGCCTCGAGTCGCATCGAGGCGGGGCAGGCGGTGCGTGTGCCGCCGCTGCCCGACACCGACCACAGGCCGGCCCCGCCGCCCGCGCGTGCCTCCGAGGCCGACGCCCGCATGATCCGGCAATGCGTGATCTACCGCGACGATCACGTCTTGGCGCTGAACAAGCCGCACGGCCTCGCGGTGCAGGGCGGCAGCGGCCAGACGCGGCATGTCGACGGGCTGGGCGGCGCGCTGCGTTTCGGATATGACGAAAACCCCCGTCTGGTTCACCGGCTCGACAAGGATACCTCGGGCGTGCTGTTGCTGGCGCGCACCCGGGCGGTGGCGGCGGCGCTGACCGCCGCATTCCGCCACCGCGAGACGCGCAAGATCTACTGGGCGGCGGTGGCGGGCGTTCCGCATCCGAAATCGGGCGAGATCCGTACCGGTCTGGTCAAGGCGCCCGGCCATGGCGCCAGGGGCGAGGGCGAAAGAATGCTGTGCCTGCATCCGCGCGACATCGACGGCACGCCGGGCGCCAAACGCGCGGTCACCGAATATGCGGTGATCGAAGCGGCCGCCAAGCGCGCCGCCTGGGTCGCGCTGAACCCCGTCACGGGGCGCACGCATCAGTTGCGCGCGCACATGGCCGAACTGGGCCACCCCATCGTGGGCGACGGCAAGTATGGCGGGTCCGGGCAGGACAATCCGGGCGATGGCTGGGGCGCGCAGCTGGGCGGCGATGTCAGCCGCAAGCTGCACCTGCATGCCCGGTCGCTGACCCTTGAACATCCCGTGTCCCGCGCGCGGCTGCATCTGAGCGCGCCGATGCCCGATCACATGGCGCGCACCTGGGGTCTGCTCCAGTGGAACCCGGCCGATGCGCCCGAAGACCCGTTCGGAGATTCCGGATGAAAGTGGCCCGCCGCCTGATCCTGTTCGATGTGGATGGCACGCTTGTGGATAGTCAGGGCAGCATCGTCGCGGCCATGGGCGCGGCGTTCGCCCAGACCGGACTGGCGGTGCCCGAGCGCGCGTCGATCCTGTCCATCGTCGGCCTGTCGCTGGAACACGCCATGTACCGGCTGGCACCGGACGCTTCCGCGCCGGTGCAGGCGGCGCTAGCCGCCGCCTACAGGCAGGCGTATTTCGCGCAGCGGGTGACGCCGGGCGATGCCGGCTCGCCGCTTTATCCCGGCGCGCGCGAGGCGCTATGCGAACTGGCCGGCGATCCGCACACGCTGCTGGGTGTCGCCACCGGCAAGTCGCGGCGGGGGCTTGACGCGGTGCTGGAACAGCACGGGCTGGACGGCATGTTCGTCACCCTTCAGACGGCCGATATCCACCCGTCCAAACCGCACCCGTCGATGATTGCGGCGGCGATGGCGCAAACCGGGGTCTGCGCCGCCGATACCGTGATGATCGGCGATACCAGCTATGACATGGAGATGGCCCGTGCCGCCGGGGTGTCGGCGATCGGGGTGGGCTGGGGCTATCATCCGCGCGGGCAATTGCACCTGGCGCATTGCGTGATCGACAGCTTCGTGGATCTGCCCCGGGTGCTTGGCGCCATCCGCAAGGCGACGGCATGATCGGGCGCGGGGGCAAACGGTTCTGGACTTCGGCCGCCGTGGTGGAAACGGCGGGCGGCCACGCCATAGAACTGGACGGGCGCCCGGTCAGAACGCCGGCCCGGGCGCTGCTGGTTCTGCCGAGCCGGGCGATGGCCGATGCGGTGGCCGACGAATGGCAGGCGCAGACCGGCCGCGTCGATCCGCTGTCGATGCCGTTCACCCGCTCGGCCAATGCCGCCATCGACAAGGTCGGCCCGCAACATGGCGAGGTCGCCGCGATGCTGGCGGCCTACGGCGACGCCGATCTGCTGTGTTATCGCGCCGATGCGCCCCGGGCGCTGAGCGCGCGACAGGATGCAGAGTGGAATCCGGTGCTGGACTGGGCCGAAACCGCGCTGGATGCCCGGCTCGCGGTTCATCGCGGCGTGATGCACCGGGGCCAGGACAAGGCGGTGCTGGAACGGTTGTCGGCGCAGGTGCATGCGCTGAGCGCGTTCCAGATGGCCGGGTTTCACGACCTGGTCAGCCTGTCGGGCTCGCTGATCCTGGGCTTTGCCGCCGCGCGAGGCTGGCGCGACGCCGAAACCGTCTGGCAGCTGTCGCGCCTTGACGAGTCCTGGCAGGAAAGCGAATGGGGGACGGACGAGGAGGCCGCGGCGGCGGCCGAGGTCAGGCGCCAGGCGTTCCTGCACGCCAAGCGGTTCTTCGATCTGTCCTGAACGCGCCCGCCCCGTTGCCCGCCATGCCGGCGCGGCAGGGGCCTGCGCCCCCGCCCGATTTGTTGTCTCAAAGCCTTGACGTTTGCGGCTGATTGCGCCCAAACTCGACCCCACTGAAAAAGGCCGCTCCTTTTTCGGACGCAATACCGGCATGGAGTGTGCCGGGCAAACCGCCCCAGATCGAGGCGGAAAATCAGGAAGAGGTAAAAATGAGGAAATCCGTATTTTTGGGCGCTCTCACCGTCGCTGGCCTGGCTGCTGCTGCCGCCGCGGCCGGAACGGTCGATGACGTCAAGGCACGCGGCAAGCTGAACTGCGGTGTCGCCACCGGTGTGCCGGGCTTTGCGGCGCCGGACGCAAACGGAGAGTGGGAAGGATTCGACGTGGCCGTCTGCCGGGCCGTCGCGGCCGCGGTGCTGGGCGACCCCAAGGCCGTCGAATTCGTTCCGACCACCGGCAAGACGCGCTTTACCGCGCTGGCCTCGGGCGAGATCGACATGCTGGCCCGCAACACCACCTGGACGTTCTCGCGCGATGTCGATCTGAAGTTCGAATTCGTCGGCGTGAACTACTATGACGGCCAGGGCTTCATGGTTCCCAAGGCGCTGGGCGTCAGCTCGGCCAAGGAACTTGACGGCGCGACCGTCTGTATCCAGACCGGCACCACCACCGAATTGAACCTGGCCGACTTCTTCCGGGTCAACAACATGAGCTACGAGCCGGTTCCGATCGAAACCAACGCCGAAGCGCAACAACAGTATCTGGCGGGCGCCTGCGACGTCTATACCACCGACGCATCCGGCCTGGCCGCCACTCGCGCCACGTTCGAGAACAGCGCCGATCACATCCTGCTGCCCGAGATCATCTCGAAAGAACCGCTGGCGCCGCTGGTCCGCCACGGCGACAGCGAGTGGGGCGATATCGTCCGCTGGACGCTGAACGCGCTGATCGCCGCCGAGGAATACGGCGTCACCTCGACCAATATTGGCGAGCTTTCAGCCGGTACCGACAACCCTGAAATCAACAGGCTGCTGGGTACCGAGGGCAAGCTGGGCGAGATGCTCGGGCTGGATGCCGACTGGGCCAAGCGCGCCATCATGGCCGGCGGCAACTATGGTGAAATCTTCGCCAAGAATATCGGCGAATCCACTCCGATCGGTCTGGCCCGTGGCCTGAACGCGCAGTGGAAGGATGGCGGCCTGCTGTATTCGCCGCCGTTCCGCTAAGGGAACAGAATGCAAGGGGCGCAGGCAATCTGCGCCCTTTCTTCCTTGCGACAGGGCAAGATGCGCCCGATCTTCGGGGAGCGGGGACCAACCCCGCCCGGGACAGGATCGGGAAGCAACAGGGATATCTCGGTCATGACATCACTCACTGACCCGCAGAAGGATCGCTTCCGGCTGTCCATGCTGCTTTACGACACGCGCTACAGGTCGGCCACGATCCAGATCATCGCGCTGATCTTCTTCATGCTGGTGGCGGCCTGGCTGATCAGCAACACCGCGCAGAACCTCGCCGCGCTGGGCAAGCCGATCGACCTGGGGTTCCTGACCGAACCGGCCAGCTACGACATCAATCAGCGGCTGCTCGACTACGATTCGCGCGATTCGCATCTGCGTGCCTCCTTCATCGGGCTGCTGAATACCCTCGTCGTCGCGGTTCTGGGCTGCGCCACCGCGACCGTCATAGGCGTGATCGTCGGTGTGCTGCGGCTGTCGCCCAACTGGCTGGTGGGGCGGCTGATGACGGTCTATGTCGAGAGCTTCCGCAACGTGCCGGTGCTGCTCTGGATCGTGTTCTTCATGGCGATCCTGATCGAGACCCTGCCGGCGCCCAGCGCCTTTCGCGGCGACGATCCGGCCGCGCACATGCTGCTTGGCGACAGCGTGGCGATCACCAACCGCGGCGTCTATATTCCCGAACCGCTGTTTTCCAACAGCCTGGGCGATATCCATCTGTTCGGCGCCTCGCCGCTGCGCTTTGACGTCAGCCTCGATCTGATCGCCATTCTTGCGGTGCTGGGCCTCGGTCTGTGGGCCTCGGCCTGGATCCGGCGAAGGGCGGACGGAATACAGGAGGCCACCGGCGCCCGGCCGACGACGTGGTATCTGCGTCTGGGTGTCGTGTCGGTGCCGCTGGCGGTTCTGCTGCTGATGCTGGGCTTTCACCTGGGCATGCCCGAACTCAAGGGCTTCAACTTCCGGGGCGGGACGCATATGCGCAACTCGCTCATCGCGCTGTGGCTGGCGCTGTCGCTTTACACGGCCGCCTTCATCGCCGAGATCGTGCGCGCGGGCATCCTGGCGATTTCCTCGGGCCAGACCGAGGCGGCGGCCGCGCTGGGTCTGCGCCCGCGCCGGATCATGAGCCTGGTCATCCTGCCGCAGGCCTTGCGGGTGATCGTGCCGCCGCTGATCTCGCAATATCTGAACCTGACCAAGAACTCGTCGCTGGCGATCGCCGTGGGCTACATGGACATCACCGGCACGCTGGGCGGCATCACCATGAACCAGACCGGGCGCGAGCTTGAATGCGTCCTGATGCTGATGATGATCTATCTGATCATCAGCCTCAGCATTTCGGCGGTGATGAACTGGTACAACGAATCCGTCAAGCTGAGGGAGCGTTGAGATGAGCGGCACGCACGCGCATACGGTCGGCTTCACCCGCGACACGATGATACCGCAGGCCGACCCGCCGATGACATCCGTCGGCGCCATCGGCTGGGCGCACAAGAACCTGTTTTCGACCTGGTTCAACGCGATCGTCACGGTGGCGTCGCTGGCGCTGATCTTCTATGTCCTGGCGATGATCGTTCCCTGGGCCATATCGCCCACCTGGGAAAGTTCCTCGCTCAGCGAATGCCGCGATATCCTGGCCGCCGCCAATGGCGGCGAGTCGGGCCACGGCGCCTGCTGGGGGGTGATCCGCGAACGCTGGGTCCAGCTGATGTTCGGCTTCTATCCCTCGCACCTGCACTGGCGCCCCGTCGCGGCCTTCATCCTGCTGGGCGTGGCGCTGGCGCCGGTGCTGTTTTCCGACAAGGTGCCGGCGAAACTGCTTTATTTCACGCTGGCCTATCCCTTCATCTTTCCCTGGCTGCTGTGGGGCGGCACCATCTGGGCGCCGCTGTCGGTGGCCGCGGGTTTCGGCGTGGGTTATCTGGCCTACCGGATCGTCAGCGCCGTGGCCGGCGATCTCCTCAGCGTTCTGGCCGGCGTCGTGGCGGCGCTGGTCTGGTGGCTGGTGCTGTCGGGATATGTCGTCGATGCGCTGGCGGGCCTCATCCCCATTGGCCTCGAACCGGTGCAGAGCCGCGATTTCGGCGGGTTCATGCTGTCGATCACCATCGGCGTCGTGGCCATCGCCGCCTCGCTGCCGCTGGGTGTGCTTCTGGCGCTCGGCCGGCGCTCGGATCTGCTGATCGTCAGGTATCTCAGCGTCGGGTTCATCGAATTCATCCGCGGCGTGCCGCTGATCACGCTGTTGTTCGTGGCCTCCACGCTGCTGAACATCTTCATGCCGCCGGGAACCGATTTCGACATCATCCTGCGCGTTCTGATCATGGTGACGTTGTTCGCCACCGCCTACATGGCCGAGGTGATCCGCGGCGGGCTCGCGGCCCTGCCGAAAGGCCAGTACGAGGGCGCCGATTCGCTGGGGCTGAACTATTGGCAGGCGCAGCGGCTGATCATCATGCCCCAGGCGCTGAAAATCTCGATACCGGGCATCGTCTCGACCTTCATCGGGGTGTTCAAGGATACCACGCTGGTGTCGATCATCGGGCTGATGGATCCGCTCGGGCTGACCAACGGCATCCGCGCCGATACCAACTGGAACGGTATCGTGTGGGAGCTTTACGGATTCATCGCGCTGGTCTTCTTCGTCTTCTGTTTCTCGATGTCGCGCTATTCCATGTATCTTGAGCGCAGGCTTCATACCGGCCGCAAATAGGGAACCAACGACATGTCCGAATTGGCAGAAGAACAGGATATCGACCGGTCGAAGATGACGGTCTCGGACGAGATCGCCGTCGAGATCATCAAGATGAACAAATGGTACGGATCCTTCCATGTGCTGCGCGATATCGACCTGACGGTCAATCGCGGCGAACGGATCGTCATCGCCGGGCCTTCGGGTTCGGGCAAGTCGACCCTGATCCGGTGCATCAACGCGCTCGAGGAACACCAGAAGGGCCGCATCGTGGTGGATGGCACCGAACTGTCCAGCGACCTCAAGAACATCGACAAGATCCGCCGCGAGGTCGGCATGGTGTTCCAGCACTTCAACCTGTTCCCGCACCTGTCGATCCTGGAGAACCTGACCCTGGCGCCGATCTGGGTGCGCAAGACGCCGCGCAAGGAGGCCGAGGAAACCGCGATGCATTTCCTCGAAAAGGTGAAGATCCCCGAGCAGGCGCACAAGTATCCCGGCCAGCTGTCGGGCGGTCAGCAGCAGCGGGTCGCCATTGCCCGGTCGCTTTGCATGCGCCCCCGGATCATGCTGTTTGACGAACCGACCTCGGCGCTTGACCCCGAAATGATCGCCGAGGTTCTCGATACCATGATCGAACTGGCGCAGGAGGGCATGACGATGCTGTGCGTGACCCACGAGATGGGCTTTGCCAGGAAGGTGGCCAACCGGGTGATCTTCATGGACGAGGGCCAGATCGTCGAACAGAACGAACCCGAAGAGTTCTTCAACAACCCGCAGAACCCGCGCACGCAACTGTTCCTGAGCCAGATCCTCGGGCACTGAGGCGCGCTTGCGCGCGACGGTCAGGGCCGGGCCGCGCGGCCCGGCCAGCGTTCGCTTTGCAATGCGATCAGTCCATCAGATCGCGCGGCACCACGAAATCCAGAACCTTGCCGCCCCGCCAGGCGACACGGTCCCAACTGTCCACATCGAATTGCACGACCAGCGTGGCGCCGGTGGGATAGTCCCGGAACCTGGGATGTTCGGGCGCTTCGTCCACGATGGTCTCGGCGAATTTCTGGACCGCCGGGTTGTGGCCCAGCATCAGCACCACATCGCCGCTGGCCTGCGACAAGACCCGCAGCATCTGGTTCGAGGTCACGCGGTACAGGTTGTCGGTGAATTCGGCCTCGGTCTCAAGCTCCAGTCCGGCACAGGTCTTGCGGGTGCGTGCCGCCGCCGAACACAGGATCTGGTCGGGCAGCCATCCGCGCCCGCGCAGCCAGTCGCCCAGAACCTTGGCGGACCGTTTGCCGCGTTTGGTCAGTTTGCGGTCATAGTCGCTGAGGCCGGGATTGTCCCAGCTCGATTTCGCGTGGCGCATCAGGATCAGTGTCTTGGTCATGGGAATGGAACGCTCTCATGTGAAGGGCGGATTGTTCACGCCGGCGCCCGGAGCCGCGGCTTGCCGGGCAGGCGCGGCGCACGGCGCACCCCGACATCATACACTCGCCCCCCGCGGGGCTGTCCAGATACCTGTGACACCCTGCCACGTCATATGGCATGTTCGCGCCGAGCGCGCCGGCCGGGCAAGCCGTTGTGCAGGGCTGCCCGATGCAGTCCGCGCAGGGCGAGACACCCCGAGGCGCGGGAATTTCCAGCCGCGCGGGCAGGTGCAACGCGCCGCGATAGGAAATCATCAGCCCGACCGTGTCATGCACCAGCATGCCGACCGGGCTTTGAAAGGCGCGCCCCGATGCCAGGGCCCAGCCGATGAAGGGCGCATGGGGCGGGCCGCCGAACGGAAACAGCGCGCGGGCCGCGAACCGGCGAGCAAGGTGCCCGATCACGCGTCGCGACCATCGGTCCACCGGGTCGGGCGCGCCGTCGCGGGCCTCGGGCGCGGCGGTGAAGACCGGCCAGAAATCCGGCCCCGTCCCCAGCAGGACCAGCGTTCCGCCCTCCAGCCCGCCTTGCGTCAGGGGGCCGGGGTGGAACGCGCCCATGACCAGCAGCCCCTGGGCCCCGGCATCGGTTTCGAGGCCGGCGTAGGTCATGGCGGTTCAGTCCGGCCGGATCAGCGACCCGGCACCGTGTTCGGTAAAGAGTTCCAGCAGGCAGGCGTTTGGGGCGCGCCCGTCAAGGATCACCACGGCGCGCGTGCCGCCCTCGACCGCGGCGAGCGCGGTTTCGGTCTTGGGGATCATGCCGCCCGAGATCACGCCGTCGCGGGTCATGCGGCGGATGTCCTCGGCCCTGAGTTCGGTCATCACCTCGCCCGCTTCGTTCCTGACGCCGGACACGTCGGTCAGCAGCAGCAGGCGGTCGGCCTTGAGCGCGGCGGCGATGGCGCCTGCCGCGGTATCGCCGTTGACGTTGAAGGTCTCGCCGGCCCGGCCCGCGCCCAGAGGGGCAATCACCGGGATCATGTCGCTGGAGAACAGGGTGTGCAGCAGCCGCGGATTCACCTCGGCAGGGGTGCCGACCAGACCCAGCGCGGGGTCGGTCCGCTCGCAGATCATGAGGTTGGCGTCCTTGCCCGACAGGCCCACGGCCATGCCGCCCTGACGGTTGATCGCCTGCACGATGCGCTTGTTGACGAGACCGGACAGGACCATTTCGACGACTTCCATCGTGGCCGCGTCGGTCACGCGCTTGCCGTTCACGAATTCGGACCGGATATCGAGCCGCTCCAGCAGCGCGTTGATCATCGGCCCGCCGCCATGCACGACCACGGGGTTGACCCCGACCTGCCGCATCAGGACCACGTCGCGCGCGAAGCTCTCCATGCCCTCGTCGCTGCCCATGGCGTGACCGCCCAGCTTGATGACGATGGTGGCGTCGTTATAGCGCTGCAGGTAGGGCAGGGCATGGGAAAGCGTGTGGGCGGTGGCAATCCAGTCGCGTTTCATGGGTCTTTTCTTCATGGCATCCATCCGTTGGCCCGGTGATGCCCCGGAATGCGGGGCGGGCGCAAGGGCAAGCTATTCCAGCGTGGCGACGATGGCGCGCAGCGTGGCGATGCCGTCACCGGTCTGCGCCGAGGTCAGCACGATCTCGGGGTAGGCGGCGGGGTGGCGGGCCAGCGCGGCCCGGACCTGTTCCAGCACCCTGGCGCGTGCGCCCGCCTTGACCTTGTCGGTCTTGGTCAGCACGCATTGAAAGGTCACGGCGCTGGTATCCAGCAGATCGAGGATCTCCTCATCCACCGGTTTCACGCCGTGGCGCGCGTCGATCAGCACGAAGGCGCGGCGCAGGGTCTGGCGGCCGCCGAGATACTGTTTCAGAAGCCGCTGCCATTTTTCCACCACCGGCAGCGGCGCGTTGGCATAGCCATAGCCGGGCAGGTCCACCAGATAGTGGCTGCCGGCAAGGGTGAAGAAGTTGATCTCCTGCGTGCGCCCCGGTGTGTTCGATGCCCGCGCCAGACCCTTGCGGCCGGTCAGCGCGTTGATCAGGCTCGACTTGCCGACATTCGATCGCCCCGCGAAACAGACCTCGAGGCGGTCGGCGGCGGGCAGGCCGGACATGGCCACCACCCCCTTGAGGAAATCGCTCTGCCCGGCGAAAAGCCGGCGGCCCTTGTCGGCCGCCTCGCTGTCGGGTTCCTGGGCGACGGGAAACGGCATCGTCATCGGCCCGGCACCTCGATCCGGTCGCCTTCGCGCAGGCGCCCGCCGCGCGTCACGCGGGCATAGACGCCGCAATCCTGGTGTCCGAACCCCTGCTTGAGCGCCGTCAGCGTATCGGCGTCGCGGATGCCGGTTTCGGGGTTGGCCGTGGTGGCCATGCAGCGGGTGATCGGCTCGGCGATCTCCATTTCCACGCCGCCCAGCCGGATGCGCTCTCCGATCCAGTCCATTTCGGCCCAGGGATCCGCGCCCTCGATCAGCAGGTTGGCGCGCCAGCGCAGCGGCGAGATGTCCTGGCCCAGCCGCGCGGCCACGGCGCGGTGCGTGGCGAGGCTGACGATCGAGACCGAAGGGTAATCGGTATCGGTCATCGCCGCGTCCGCCGCCCGCACCAGCCGCGCGGGCAGGGCGCGCGCGGCGTTCGATATCGGCCCCGCCCAGGCGATGAAGCGTGCGGCATCGGCCGCATCGTCGGGGTCGATCGTGATCTCGTCCCGCTCGGGGTGGCGCAGCGTGAGACGCTGCGTATCCGGATCCATCCGGGCCGAAATGGCCTGCAAGCGCGGCGATTTCGCCCCGATCGAGAACTCGCGGCAGGGTTGCCAGCAGGGATTTTCCGCGTCAAATCGCGAATGCTCGTGCGCCACCGCCCAACGCCGGTCGAACGGCATGGGCCGGCCGCGCGTCAGGGTCACGCCCTTCACCCGTTCGCGGCCATGGCTCTTGATCGGATGGCGCCAGATTTCCGCGACCCGCGCGGTCATTTCTTCTGTGGCTTCGGATTGCGCTTGAAGCTCTTCTTGATGTTGTCGAACAGGTCGGGCCGTTTGCCGTGTTTGGCCATGATCAGGTATTGCTGGGTAAAGGTGATCGTGTTGTTGGCGATCCAGTAGACCACCAGGCCGCTGGCAAAGCTGCCCAGCATGAACATGAACACCCAGGGCATCCACGCAAAGATCATCTGCTGCGTCGGATCGGTGGGGGCCGGGTTCAGTTTCTGTTGCAGCCACATCGAGATGCCCAGCAGGAGCGGCAGGATGCCGATGAAGATCGTCGCCATCAGCGTTCCCGGCTCGGGCCCGGCATTGGGCAGCAGGCCGAACAGGTTGATGATCGAGGTGGGGTCCGGCGCGCTGAGATCCCGGAACGGGCCGAACCAGGCGGCATGGCGCAGATCGATGGTGACGAAGATCACCTTGTAGAGCGAAAAGAAGATCGGAATCTGGATCAGGATCGGCAGGCAGCCCGAGGCCGGGTTGACCTTTTCCTTCTTGTAAAGCTCCATCATCCCCTGCTGCATCTTCTGGCGGTCGCCGCCGGCCTCTTCCTTCAGCTTTTCCATCTGCGGCTGCAATTCCTTCATCTTCGCCATCGAGACGTAGGACTTGAAGGCCAGCGGGAACACGATCGCCTTGATGATGAGGGTCAGCACGATGATCGACCAGCCCATGTTGCCGACAAGGATTTCGATATTGTGCAGAAGCCAGAAGATCGGCTTGGTCAGAAAGAAGAACCAGCCCCAGTCGATGCTGTCCACAAAGCCCTGGACGCCGTCCTTCTGGTATTCGCGGATCGTCGCCCATTCCTTGGCGCCGGAAAACAGTTGCGTCGTGGCCTGCGCCGTGGCGCCGTCGGCCAGGGTCTGCGTCGCCAGCATGGCGGTGGTCTGGTAGATGTCGCGGCGCGGGTCGTATTTGGCGACCGATTTGAAGGCGCTGCCCGGCTCGGGCACGAGCGTCGACATCCAGTAATGATCGGTAAAGCCGATCCAGCCGTCATGCTCGACCTGCGTGATCTCGGCCGGGCCGCCCCATTGCGCGTTCACGGGGTATTCCTGCATGTCGGAATAATCTGTTTCGGTCAGTTTGCCATCGGCCATGGCGATCAGGCCTTCATGCAGGATGAAGAACTTCTTGAGGTTTTCGGGCACGCCGTGGCGGGCGAGGATGCCGTAGGGGGCCAGCGTGACGGCCGCGCCCGAACGGTTCTCGACGGTCTGGGTGATCGTGAACATATAGCGGTCGTCGACCGAGATCTCGCGGCGGAAGGTCAGGCCCTTGCCATTGTCCCAGCGCAGCGTGACCGGGCTCTCGGGGGTCAGTTTCGCGCCCGCCTCGGCGGACCAGAGCGTATCGGCGCCGGGCACGTCCTCGCCGGTCAGGCCGGTGCCGGGCGACCAGCCGTAAAGCGCGTAATAGGCCGAAGGCCGGCCGGCCGGTGTCAGAACGCGCACGATTTTCGAGTTCGCGTCCAGCGTCTCGTGGTAATTCTTGAGCGACAGGTCGTCGATCCGCCCGCCAAGCAGCGAGATGCTGCCCGTCAGGCTGGGGGTGTCCAGTTCGAGCCGCGGCGCATCGGCGGCGGCCTGGTCGGATTGGGGCGGCTGCACGCCGTCCGGCGTGCCGGCCGGGGTATCGGCCACGGTGGGCGCGGTGGCGACATCGCCGCCGGCCTGCGGTTCGCTGACGGTGGCCGGGGCGTTCGGCGCGGGCTCGGGCTCGGGGGGCGGAAAGGCCAGGAACCACACCAGGATCACGGCGAAACTGAGCGCGGTTGCGAGAATGAGGTTCTTGTTCTGATCGTCCATCGGGGACAGCCACCTTGTGCCTTGGATAACAAGGGTGGGTTCAACAGAGTGCCGCCCCAAAGGTCAAGCGGAATCCGGGAGGGTGCGGGCCCTGCTGGCGCCCCGGGCGCACGGTGCCGGCGGGGTTCAGCCGGTCTTGCGCCCGATGCGCGGTGCGTCCTCGAGTTTGGCCCGGTGCGCCGCCATCCAGTCCAGCGTCTGCTCGAACGGCATCGGCCGTGCGATTCCGAACCCCTGGACGTGATCGCAGCCCAGTTGCGCCAGCAGCGCGTGTTCGCCCACCGTCTCGACGCCCTCGGCCAGGGTTTCCACGCCCAGCCGCTCTGCCAGGGTCAGGATGGCGCCGACCATGCGCTGCTGGTCGGGGTCGCGGTCGGCCTTCATCACGAAGGACCGGTCGATCTTGATGCGCGAGACGGAATACCGCCGGATCGCCGCGATCGAGGCCTGCCCGGTGCCGAAATCGTCCAGGTCGATGCGGCAGCCCAGCGCCGACAGCGCCGCGATGTTGTGCGTGACGGTGTCGTCCGGCCGGTCTGAGACCACGGTTTCCAGAATCTCGACCGACAGCCGGTCGGGCGTCAGGGCGAACCGGTCCAGCTCCCACCGGATGCGGTCGGCCAGGCCCGGGTTGCGCAGCTCTTCGGCGCCGAAATTGACGCCGACGCGCGGCACGTTCGCGCCCGCCCCGTCCCAGGCCTTGAGCGCGGTCAGCGCGTGATAGAGCATCACCTGGCCGAGGCGTTCGCTCAGCCCCGCGGCGGCCAGCGCCGGCAGGAACATGTCGGGCGCGATCAGCCCGTGCCGGGGGTGCTGCCAGCGCGCCAGCGCCTCGAACCCGGTCACGCGGCCGGTATCGGTGGAAATCTGCGGTTGGTACCAGGGCACGATCTCGCCGTTTTCAAGCGCCGCTTCGGCGTCATGGCGCAGATCGGCGCGGATCAGGCCGCGCGGCATCATTTCCGGGGCGAACGCGCGGATGCTTGACGGGCCGTGCGAACGTGCCTCGGCCAGTGCCGCGGCGGTCGCGTTAAACCAGCTTGCGGCATCCGGCCCGGGCGCGCGGCCGCGCAGGCAGAACCCGACGGAACACGAGACATAGACGGCGATCCCGTCCAGGGCCACGGGTTCTTCGATCGCGGCCTGCATGCGCCCCGACAGCTGGATGCAAAGCTCCAGGTCGAGCTGGCGCACCGGTTGCAGGCAGACCGCGAACCGGGCGTCGCCGATCCGTGCTGCGACGTCGTGTTCGCGCAGCACCGCGAGGATGCGTTCGCCGCAGCGTTGCATCACCATGTCGGCCGCACCCTGCCCATGGCGGTCGGCGAGGTCGCGCCAGTCGTCCAGTTCCAGCAGGAAGCAGGCCGCGCGCAGCCCCGTTCCGTCGGTTTCGCCATGTATCCGGGCCATCGCCGCATCGAAGCGTTCGCGCAGCATCAGACTGGTGACACCATCGCGGACAGGGGCAGCAGCGGCGGGGGGCGGCATGAATGCCCCCGCGAGCGCGAACAGCAGCGGCAGCCCCAGCGAGGCGAGCAGAAGCGCCGTTTCCCCACCCAGCCAGAACGCGCCCAGCGTGACGGCGGGCAGGAACGCCAGCACCGGCGGCCCGGTCAGGACCGGCAGAAACTGATGACGGAGCCGGCCCAGCGGGCCGGAATGCGGCAGCGGCATGGTGAAACCTTCCCCTCGGACAACCAGGCGTCGATGGGCAGGTTAGGCGCCGGTTCTGACCGGAGCGTTAACGCAACCGCGCAAATCCGGGCGAATTTTCCCCAGTTGCGCGGCCGGGCGCCATCGCCTGCATCACGTTATGCGGCGGGGTCATGGCCATGGCACGGGTGCGGGCCACAGGGTTGACGGCCGGAGGCCGGAAAAATGCCACAGTGGCGCTACACAACACCTGTCCGACCGGGTAGATTCATCCAAAAAAACGCGGGAAGCAGTTCATCGGCACAGAGACAGGCGGCACATCATGATCAACGGCGACAACGGCAACAACAACCTGACGGGCACCAATGGCGATGACGTCATCAACGGCCTCGGGGGAAACGACGAACTGATCGGCCTTGACGGGCGCGACACGCTGAATGGCGGGAACGGCGACGATCTGCTGATCGGGGGGGCGGGCAACGACCGGCTCGACGGCGGCGACGGCATGGATTCGGTTCTCTATTACCGCGACCGCGGGGCCAACCCGGTCTATGTCGATCTGCTGGCCGGCACGGCGACCGACAGCCATGGCGATACCGATACGCTGGTCTCGATCGAATACATGTTCGGCACCGAAGGCGACGATACCATCCTGGGCAGCAACATCGCCAGCGAACGGCTGTTCGGACGGGGCGGCAACGATCTGCTGGACGGGCGCGACGGCAAGAACCTGATCTTCACCGGAAGCGGCAACGACACGGTCCGCGTCGGCACCACGATCGAGGATGCGCGCGATACCATCGTGGTGAACGGCCGCGGCAACAAGACCATCACAGGCACCAACGCCGAAGGGTCGGACTACGACCACCACATCGTGTTCGAGATGGACGCGCCGGTCACGGTCAACCTCGCCACCGGCATCGCCACCTCGGCGGGCATGCGCACCGATTTCTCGGGTGCGCTGTTCTTTTTGGAACTCGGCGGCAGCGCCTTTGCCGACACGCTGCTGGGGGGCAACCCGATCCACGACCACCTGGAATGGTATGTCGGCAACCAAGGCGACGACACCATCGACGGCGGCTCGGGCAGCGGCGACACCATCGTCTACGAGGAAGAGGTCGTGAACGGCTTCTTCAATCCCGTGACCGGAATCCGCGAATACGGCAACCGGGGCGTTGTCGTCGATCTGGCCGCGGGCAGCGCCACCGACACGTTCGGCGATACCGACACGCTGCGCAACATCGAGGACGTGCGCGCCACCGAATTCGCCGACCGCATGAGCGGGAGCGCGCGCGACAACAATTTCTGGGGCCTGGCGGGCAACGACACCATGAACGGCGCCACCGGATCGGATGGCGTGCATTACCGCGACGACATCCTGACCGGGGGTTCGGCCGGCGTCATCGTCAACCTGGCCGCGGGGACCGCGACCGACGGTTTCGGCGATACCGATACCCTGACCAGCATCGAGAACGCCTTTGGCACCGATACCGGCGACCGCCTGACGGGCAATGACTCGGCCAACCGTCTGAACGGCTATGACGGCGCCGATACGCTGTCGGGCGCGGGCGGCAACGACATCCTGCTGGGCGGCGCCGGCAATGACAGCCTGTCGGGCGGAGCCAGTGACGACGAGCTTTGGGGCGAGGCCGGCAACGACACACTGGACGGCGGCGCCGGGATCGACACCGCGCGCTATCTGAACGCTACCGCGGGCGCCAACGTCAACCTCTCGGCGGGCACCGCGGCGGACGGGTTCGGCGGCACCGACAGCCTGACCGGGATCGAGAACGTCCATGGATCGGAGTTCGGCGATACCATCAATGGCAGCGGCGGCGACAACCGCCTTCAGGGATTCGGCGGCAACGACATCCTGAACGGGATGGCCGGCGGAGACATCCTGCTGGGCGGCGACGGTGACGACGCGATCAACGGCGGCGGCGGCGACGACGAGATCTGGGGCGAGGCCGGCAACGACACCATCGACGGCGCCGCCGGCGTCGATCTGGTGCGCTATCGCAACTCGACCGCGGCCGTGAACGTGGACCTGACCGCGGGCACGGGCTCCGACGGGCTGGGCGGCAGCGACAGCCTGATCGGCATCGAGAACGTGCATGCCTCGCGCAACGACGACACGGTTCGCGGCGACGGCGCCGACAACCGGATTGCGGGCTTTGGCGGCAACGACGATCTGGCCGGCGAGGGCGGCGACGATATCCTTCTGGGCGGCGAGGGCGACGACACGATCGCGGGCGGCGCAGGCGATGACGAGATCTGGGGCGAGGCCGGCAATGACAGCCTGGACGGCGGCGCCGGCACCGATCTGGTGCGCTATCTGAACTCGACCGGTGCCATTACCGCCGATCTGGGCACCGGCGCGGTGGCGGACGGGCTGGGCTTTGAGGACACGCTGAGCGGCATCGAGAACCTGCACGGCTCGGATTTCGGCGACGACATTGCCGGCAGCAGCGCGGGCAATCTGCTGTCGGGTTTCGGCGGCAGAGACACGCTGCGCGGCAATGGCGGCGATGACATCATTCTCGGCGGTGTCGGCGATGACGACATCGCGGGCGGCGATGGCGATGACGAATTGTGGGGCGAAGCCGGTGCGGACACCATCGACGGCGGCGGCGGCCAGGATCTGCTGCGCTATCTGAATTCCCCCGGCGGCATCGTCGCCGACCTGAGCCTCGGCACGGTGCGCGACGGCTTTGGCTATACCGATGTGGTTTCGGGTATCGAGGACGTGCACGGATCGGACCTGGCCGACGTGCTGCGCGGCTCGGACGGGGTGAACCGCCTGTTCGGTTTCGATGGCGACGACACCCTGGTCGGGCGCGGTGGCGACGACATCCTGGTCGGCGGCACGGGCGGGGACACATACGACATCTACGCCGGGACCGGCATCGAGGTGATCAACGACCTGGGCAGCGCCGCGAGCGGCATCGACACGGTCGTCCTGCACAGCTACCAAGCCGGTAACGCAAAGGTATCGGCCAATCCGGGCAACGATACGCTGCTGATCGAGTTTGTCGGCACCGGCGATGTCATCCGGCTGGTGAACAGCCGCGACGCCGGCCATGACAGCGCCATCGAACGGGTGGTGTTCGGCGACGGCGTCGTCTGGGACCATGCCGCGCTGATCGCAAGCATCGGGCAGGCCCATACCGAGGCGTCGCTGACGGCGACGGGCGGCGGCGATTCGCTGACCGGCACGCGCGGCGCGGACAACCTGGGCGGTCTGGGCGGCGCCGACATACTGGTCGGGCTCGAGGGCGACGACACGCTGAACGGCGGGTCGGGCGACGACACCATGTCGGGCGGTGCGGGGGCCGACAGCTTCGTGCTCTCCATGGGCATGGGGCACGATCTGGTGACGGATTACGACGCCAGCGAAGACAGCCTGGACCTGAGCGCCCTCAGCGCCGCGCAGCGCGACGCGATCACGATCGCGACCGACGGCGATGGCAACGCCGTGCACACGCTGGGCGACGGATCGTCGATCACGCTGCGCGCGGTCGAGGTGAACCGTGCCCCCACGGGCAGCGTCACCATGACCGGCGAGGCCCGCCAGGGCGAGACCCTGACCGCCGATGCCAGCGGGCTGGCCGATGCCGACGGGCTGGGCAGCTTCGTCTATCACTGGCTGCGCGACGGCGTCGATATCGCCGGTGCGGTCGCCAGCACCTATACCCTGACCCAGGGCGATGTCGGCAGCCGCGTGTCCCTGCGCGTATCCTATACCGACGGGCGCGGGCATGAAGAAAGCGTGACCGACGGCACCACCGATCCGGTGGCCAACGTGAACGATGCCCCGGCCGGCGATCTGCTGATCCTGGGCAGCCCGCGGCAGGGTGCGACCCTCAGCGCCGATGCCGGCGGGCTGGAAGATGCCGACGGCATGGGCATGCCGGCCTTCCAGTGGCTGCATGACGGCACGCCGATCGAGGGCGAAACCGGCGCCACCTACCGCCCCGGGCAGGAAGATGTCGGCAGGATCATCCGGCTTCAGGCCACCTATACCGACGGGTTCGGCACCGAAGAGACCGTACTCAGCGCCGAGACCACGCCGGTTTCGAACGTCAACGATGCGCCCACCGGCGCGGTGAGCATCAGCGGCACCGCCGAGGTCGGAACAGCCCTGACCGCCGACACATCGGCCATTGCCGACGCCGACGGGCTGGGGGCGTTCTCCTATGTCTGGCTGCGGAACGGGGCGGCCATCGCCGGGGCGGACGAGGCAAGCTACACGCCGGTTTCGGCGGATGCCGGTGCGCGGTTGTCCGTCAGCGTGCGCTATACCGACGGCGGCGGCACCGGCGAGGCGCTGACCAGTGCCCGCACGGACGCCGTGGCGCCGGGCAGCGGCGGGCGCGTCCTGACCGGCACGTCGGGCGACGACGATCTGGTCGGCGGTGTGGGCGACGACACGATCGACGCGCTGGACGGAAACGACCGCCTGATCGGGAATGCCGGGAACGACAGCCTGATGGCGGGCGACGGCAACGACACGATCAACGGCGGCGACGGCGACGACCTGATCCGTGGCGGTGCCACGGAAGCCGACAAGCGCGACGTGATCTACGCCGGGGCGGGCAACGATTCCGTCGATGGCGGGTATGGCAACGATCTGATCTATGGCCAGGGCGGCAACGACACGCTGGCCGGCGGGTTCGGCGCCGACGAGTTGCAGGGCCAGGATGGGAACGACGTGATCACGGGTTCCGCCTTCGGCGATATCGTGTTCGGCAATGCGGGTGACGATTTCGTCAATGGCGGGTTCGGGCACGACCTGATCAATGGCGGCGACGGGGCGGACAAGTTCTTCCACGCAGGGGGCGATCCGGACGCCATGCTGGGCCACGGCTCGGACTGGGTGCAGGACTATGACGCCGCCGAGGGCGACGTTCTGGTGTTCGGCGGCAGCGCCAGAGCGGCGCAGTTCCAGGTCAACTTCACCCACACCGCCAACAAGGAGACCGGCGAGCGTTCCGGCGACGACGACGTGCAGGAGGCGTTCGTGATCTACCGACCCACCGGGCAGATCCTCTGGGCGCTGGTGGATGGCGGCGGGCAGGACAGCATCAACCTCCAGATCGGAGCGGATGTGTTCGATCTGCTGGCCTGAGACCAGGTTGTCGGTCGAAAATCGTGATTTGATCAACTGCTGGATACTGGTAACAGTGTTCGGGTACGCAAGTGACCGTCGGCGCGGCGGAAACCTGCGCGGCTGGGCCGCGCCGGGTACCCGGAGGGCGGTAACGGTCCGGGGGGGGCAACATGGCGATCTATACTGTAACCTCGATCGGCGGACCGGGCGCCGAAGGCATGACCTTCGAGGCCGCGGTCGCCGCTGCCAATGCCAGTGGCGAAGCCGACACGATCCGCTTCGATCCTGGTCTTCACGTCATCACCCTGGACGATGTGGTCGGCATTACCGGTGAATTGATCATCGACGGCGATCACGACAATGATGGCGTCAGTGATGTGCTGATGCGCGCCGGCGATCACGCCCGGCACCTGACCGTCGACCGCGGCGCCGACGTGATCATACGCAATGTCGATTTTGCCGGCGGCTTCGACTCGCCGAAATCCTACGAAGGCAGCGAACGTCTGCCGGCCGCGCGAGGGACGGGCGGCGCCGACGGAACGCTGACCCCGCGCAGCGGCATGGATGGCGGCAACGGCAACGACGATGCCGGTCATGGCGGCGACGGCAGCGACGGCGTCGACGGCATCGACGCGGCCGGTTCGATCCTGAACCTTGGCACGCTGCGGCTGGAACGGGTCGGGTTCGGCAGCAATTACGGCCGCGGCGAACGCGGCGAGGATGGCGGGGCCGGAGGTGCCGGCGGGTCGTCGCGGGCCGAATCCGGGCTGTCGGACTACCTGACGCAGATCACCACCGTCTTCGGGTCCGATCCGATGGATTTCCGCAACCAGTTCCTGCCCGGCGGCAAGGGCGGCGACGGCGGGCGCGGCGGCAATGGCGGCGACGGCGGCGATGGCGGCAATGGCGGCAGCGCCGGCGGGGCGATCTTCAACGAAGGCCACTTGACGCTGGTCGATACCGTGTTCGGCGGTCGCCTCAGCAGCGGCGTGGTCGTCGACGGCAACGATGCCTATGGCGGCTATCCCGGCCGCGGCGGCTTTGGCGGCTACGGTGGCAGCAGCTGGGCCGGCGATGGCGGCAACAGCGGCCGCGATTATGTCGGTCTGGAACGGATCGTGTTCGACGTGCCGCCGGAATATCACGGCGAAAGCTGGTATCAGGGCGATCCCACCTTCGAGATGTGGCTATACAACGAGATCTCCAACGAGGCCGGCATCGGCGGCAATGGCGGGCCGGGCGGCGACGGCGGCCATGGCGGCGCCGGCGGACGCGGCGGGCTGGCCGCTTCGGTGGTCAACGAGGGCCAGCTGACCGGCATCGCCGCGGTCATCGAAAGCGAGGATTTCCTGACCAATGCCGCCACCGGCGGTGTTGCGGGCCGCACCGGCGGCGGCGGCCGCGGCGGCAGCAGCTATTTCGGCGAAGGCGGTATCGAAACCGGATCGGTCCAGACCTACAGATACAACTACGACCTCGGCCTGCTGATCGGGCCGCCGCGCAACGACCGCGGCCATCCCTGGCTGAAGAACCTGGCCGACGATGTATTGACCACCTATGGCGATCTCGCCCAACGCGGAGCGGGCACCTTCCCGCGTACCGGCCAGGCGGCCTCGGGCGAGGCCGGGCCGGCCGGCGACGGTGGCGCCGAAGGCGAACCGGGCCGCGAAGGCGACGCGTCTGCCGCGATGGTGGCCGAAACCGGCGCCACGACGGCGTTCACCTCGTCCGCGACGCTGGTCTACCTGCACGACATGGGCC
>JAGRMG010000222.1 GCA_020441385.1 Paracoccaceae bacterium | reverse complement strand
GGGCGGCGAAGGCGCCTCTGCCGGGCTGTCCAGTGCCACCACGCGTGCACTTACCCGGACGCTCAGGCGCGATATCGCCAACTGCCTCAAGCTGTCGCCCGTCTATCGCTACGATTGCTATCGCAAGGCCTACATGCTGGCCTCGCGACAGTTGAACGGACGGCCCGCCTATGCCGAGGCGCAGGCGGCGCTGGACGGGGTGGCGGCCTCGCTCGAGCGCATCGTGAAGCGCAACGCCGACCCCTCCGCGCCGCAGGCGCGGCGCAATTTCCAGAGCTTCACGCCGATCAGGCCGGCCGCGCTGGCGCAGGCCAAACGGGACTTCACCCGCGCGCTGGACGAAGCCGAGACCGTGCTGCTGCGCTCGGCCGAACAGGGCAACGTGCATTTTGCCAGGATCGCCGAGGCGGTGAATTCCAACAAGGTTCTGCTGCGCTCGCTTCTGCTGATGCCCGGCGATCCGGCGCGCCGGGCGGTGCGGTTTGCCTGATCCGCGCCGGTTCTGGCCGCGGTCCCGGCCATGAGCGCGCCCGAGAGCGCCGGGCCGACCGGTCTCGATGCCTACAAGCCCGCCGAGATCGCGCGGCTGGTGGAAACCGCCGGCGTCGCCAAGGCCGGGCTGGGGGTCGCCCAGACGCTGACCCTGGCCATTCTGGCCGGCGCCTTCATCGGCTTTGGCGGGGCCGCCTACACGATGGTGATGACTGGGGCGGATCCCGGTTTCGGCCCGGCCCGGCTGCTGGGCGGCGCGGTGTTCTCGCTCGGCCTGATCCTGGTGATCGTCGGCGGCGCGGAACTGTTCACCGGCAACGCGCTGATGACGATGGCGGCGGTGGACGGCCGCATCACGACGGCGCAGCTGCTGCGCAACTGGGGCATCGTCTATGCCGGCAATGCCATCGGATCGGTGGCGCTGGCCGTCGCCTTCGCCCTGACCGGGCTGCTCGACGGGCCGATGGGGGCGACGGCCGCGGCCATCGCCGACGGCAAGGGCGCGCTTGACCCGGCCGCGGCGTTCATGCGCGGCATTCTGTGCAACGCGCTGGTCTGCCTCGCGGTCTGGCTGACCTTCGCGGCGCGCGGCGTCGCGGGCAAGATACTGGCGATCCTGTGGCCGATCGCGGGCTTCGTGCTGCTTGGGCTCGAACACTCGGTGGCCAACATGTACCTGCTGCCGCAGGGCGCGCTGGCCGGTTCCGGTATCGGCTGGGCGGCGGCATTGACCAACCTGTTCTGGGTCACGCTGGGCAATATCGTCGGCGGCGCGGGCGGCGTGGCGCTGGCCTACCGCTTCGCCTATCCGCGGCGCGCGTGACAGGAAGGCCGAACCCGCCGGCCCGCGACAGCGCCCTGCGTATCAGCGCACCACATGCACGGCGCAGGGCGCGTGCCGGACAACCTGCGTCGCGGTCGATCCCAGCAGCAGATCCTGCATCCCCGGCCGGTGCGAGGCGATGATCACCAGATCGGGCTTGTTGGTGTCGGCCCAGTCCAGGATCGAGCGGCCGGAATGGCCTTCGATCACTACGCCTTTCGCGTTGGGCAGCTTGGCGGCCAGTTCATCCAGTTCCTTCTGGATCGCGCCGCGCGCCTCGGCCAGGTAGTCGGCGGGCATATAGGAAATCGCATAGCCGGGAATATGCTCGACCACATGCAGCAGCGTCACCTTGGCGTCGGGCGTGCCCAGCAACTGCGCCAGTTTCAGCGGCCCGGTCACATCGCGTTCGGAATCAAATGAAATCGGGACGAGTATGTTGTGATACATTCCGTATCTCCCTTGTTTTCTCGCGCGCAGTCTGCACCGCGCCGCCTCTGTCGGCATTGATCCAGGTCACATGGTCCTGTGGGGCGAGACCCGGGGCCGCCATGCGCTTTCGAACCGGCCATTCTGCCCGGCGGGCGGTGTTGCCCGGGCGCGTTCAGTCGCAGACCGCGACCACGTCGTACATGACCGGTTCGAAGCTCTTGCACAGGTCGTTGATAACGCGGTTGCGCTCGCGCATTTCCGTCGTGCGCAGCATCGCCTGGAAATCCTCGCGCCGTTCCCATTGCGAATAGTTGGCGATCCGGGTCTGCGCGTCGTTGACGTGCAGGCCCGCGCCGATGAATCCCGGCTGTTTCGAGATGAACTGGGCGTAGGCATCGCTCAGCGCCTCCATCAGATCATCGCATCGGCCGGGCGTGGTTTCGAACGTGGTGATGACGGTCTGGACCTTCTTGTCCTTGGAAATGGTGGGCATGTGACTCTCCTTCTTTGGCAACACATTAATGCATTTCCGGCGGAGTTCGATACCGATTCCTACCCAAAACGGATCGAAAACAGAAAGTTATGTCTGCCGGGCTTCGCAACCCGGGCAATCCGTGGCCAAACCCGCTGCGGGTAACGATTGATTAACCAAGCCTTCCGATCCTG
>JAGRMG010000221.1 GCA_020441385.1 Paracoccaceae bacterium | reverse complement strand
CGGGGCGATAGATCGTGAACCCGCCCGGCCCGTTGCCCGCGCAACGCCCCAGCCCCGCATAGACCCCGCGCAAGGCGTTGACACCAAAGGTCAGCGCGCCGGGGCGGTTTACCGGGGCGACCTCCCAAGCCGCTGTGGTCAGGTGGGGGGTGGGGCCGCTGGCCATCGGGTCACGCTCGGCCACGTATTTGAAACAGGTCTGGGTGCGGCCCTCATCGCTCAGCCGGGTCTGCCACAGGAAATTGCCCGCAAACCGCGCCACGCGCCCGCCCGCATCGACAAAGCCATCGACCGCGTCGCGCATCGGCGCGCTCCAGTATTCATCGTGCCCCACGAAGATCGCGCAGGCATGGCCAGTCAGGCGGTCGGGGTCGGCGTCCAGATCGTGTTGGGTGCAAAAGTCCAGATCATAGCCCGCGCTTTCCGCCCAACGGGCGAAGGGACGTTCATAGCTGGCCCAGCCGGCCGAGGCGTATTTCTTGGAGTAGCCATAGGCATAGGCCCATTCCATGTAGGGATAGCGCGTCATGTCACCATGCCGGGGCGGCTGATCCGGCAAGGCGCGTGGCGCGCCAGCGGGCAGTTTGCAAAATCCCCGTGTCCAAGGCCGCTGGGTGGACACGACGGGCGAAAACTCATTGCCCTCAGGCCCGGTGATCCCTTCGTAATGGTTCGACCCGCCCCAGCAATTATAGGCCAGCCATGTGCCCGTGGCGCAGACGAGCACATGGGGCGCACGCGGCAGATGGGGTGCGCGGCGGATCAGGATCAGGTGGTGTTCCTCGACCCGGTCGCCATCGCGTTCGGCGGTCAGGGTGATCAGGTAGCCACCGGGGCGCCAGCCCTCGGGCACGGTAAAGCGCTTGCTTTCCGGCCAGTTGCAGCCGGTGACCGAACAGTCGGCGGGCGTGTCGTGATGCGTGCCCGGCAAGTCACCCACGCGCAGCAGAGGTTCATAGGTCGCGCCGTCCCGTCCCACCTCGAACGACCAGCGGTCGGCGGTGGTCGAGACATGCAGCACGACCTCGTCCCCCGGCGCATAGGTCATGCGCGGGGTATAGCCCCAGATTTCCAGCACCTGCGGATCGCGCGCCGGCCCGATATAGTAATGGTCCAGAATGTGCCGCGCGCGGGCGCGGGTGCGGGGGGTGATGGCGGCGCCGGGGCCTTCGGTCGTCATGCGGTTACTCCGGCAGGTATTTGTCGGACCAGCCCGTTGCGGCGGCGCCTTCGTCTATCATGGCGGTGATGTCGGCCTCTGTCAGCCCGATCTGCGACAGGATCGCCCGCGTCTGCGCGCCGGGTTTGGGGGCGTGGCCGGGGATGGTGATCGCGGCGCGGTCGGGGCGCACGGCATTGGGCGCGACCAGATCGACCCAGCGGCCCATCGGATGCCGGTCATGCCGGATCGCGCGATAGGTGGCGTGCCGGATATCGGCGGGGCCGTTGCTTTCAAGATGCAGGTTCGCATCGCGATTGACCGAAAGCGAGCCCAGCGGCACCACGCTGGCCGAGCCACCCCCAAGACGCGTCTGCCAATGGGCGATGGGATGGGTGGCAAAGCGGTCGGCCAGCGCCTCGGCCAACCCGTCCTCGTCCTGCCCCGCCAGATCGGCCAGTTCCGGCACACGGGCCAGCGCAGCCGCGCGCTCGGTCGGCGCGGCAAAGAACATCCAGCCATCGGCGGCCCGGTAGCAGTGATAGAACGGCCCCCATCCGCGCGCCTGCCGCCCGGCGGGTTCGTCAAAGGGCGCGCGCCCGTCAAAGTCATACATGAACTGCGCCTGGATCATCGCGCCGCATCCGGCCAGCGCCGCGCGGGCCACGCCGCCCTTGCCAGTCAGGCGTCGCCGTTCCAGCGCCGCACCAAGCGCCACACAGGCCGCATAACCCGTCAGCGCGTCGATCGTGCCGAAATGGGCGTGTTCCTCGGGCGTGTCCGGCCCGCCGCCAAAGCGCACCATGACGCCGGTCGCCGCCTGTGCCAGATCGTCATAGCCCAGATGATCCGATTTCGGCCCGCGCATCGGCCCGCCCCAGGCATCGAGCTGCACAAGGATCGCGCGCGGATTCAGCGCTGCCAGCCTGTCAGGCGACAGGCCAAGCGCGTCGCGCTGTTCATCGGTGCCGTTCATCGTGACCACATCGGCTCCTGCGATAAGCCGCTCCAGCGCCGCGCGGCCTGCCGGGCTGCCCAGATCCAACAGAACGCTGTCCTTGCCGCGATGGGCGTGCAGGCCAAAGACGATGGCGTTCCAAGGATCGACCGAGGGGTTGACCGGCTGGACCGAGGTCACCTTTGCCCCGAAGCGCGCCAGCGTTGCGCCGATGGTGGGGCCTGCAATGACGTTGGTCAGGTCCACGACCTTCAGCCCGTCCAGCCAGCCGCCCTCGCCCTTGCCCTCCGGTGCAACGCGGGGGTTTTCGGCCAACAACGCGGGCAGATCGGCGCGGAACTCATCCGCCACCGGACCAGGCCGTTTGTCCATCGCGCCCGCGTCATCCAGCAGCCATGCCAGATTGCCCAACTGCCGCATCGGCCCATGGCGCGGATCATCGACCGTCAGCACCAGCCCCGAGGCCAGCGCATGCGGAT
>JAGRMG010000220.1 GCA_020441385.1 Paracoccaceae bacterium | reverse complement strand
GGCTGTTCTTTCCCGATCTGGCGCGCAACCCGGTCCAGCGCCGGCACCTGGATTACCACTGGAACGGCACCTCGGTCGATCTGGTGCGCAACCAGGCGACCCGCGAGGTTTTCCGCGTGCTCTGATGGGTCGTGTCGCAAACTTTCTGTCCGACTTTCGCCATGTCGGGCTTTTCCCTATGCCCGCTGCGGTACGGTGGCAGACTGTTGGGGGGCGGGGTGATCGACGATCATCGCGGCGTCGGGATGCGGCTGGCCCCCTTCAAGGACGACCGGCCCAAGGCCGCGCCGGGAAACCTGCTTCGGCAGGGCCGCGCGTAACCTTCCCTGCGCCTGGCGTATCGACACCGGGCGGCGGGGCGGTACAGTCGTTCGCGTCAAGCTGAAAGGACAGAGCGATGAACTTCAAGGATCAGACCGCCGTCGTCACCGGCGGCGCGCAGGGGATCGGCCGGGCCTGCGCCGAACGCATCGTCGGGGATGGCGGGCGCATCGCCGTCTGGGATATCGACCTGGAGATGGCCGAGCAAGCCGCCGCCGCGCTTGGCAATGCCAGCTTTGCCTGTGCCGTCGATGTCAGCGACTGGGCCAGCGTCGAGGCCGCCCGCGACGCGACCCTGGCGCGGGCCGGGCGCATCGACATCCTGATCAACTCGGCCGGTATCGCCGGCAGCAACGCGCCGCTCGAAACCTACCCGGTCGAGGAATTCGCCCGCATCCAGGCGATCAACGTCATGGGCACGTTCCATGCCGATCGCGCGGTGGTGCCGCCGATGAAGGCGCAGGGCTATGGCCGGATCGTCAATATCGCGTCGGTCGCGGGCAAGGAAGGCAACCCCAACGCATCGGCCTATTCCGCGTCCAAGGCGGCGGTCATCGGCCTGACCAAGTCGCTGGGCAAGGAACTGGCCGATCTCGACATCGCCGTCAATTGCGTGACACCCGCCGCCGCGCGCACCCGCATCTTCGAGCAGATGAGCCAGGAGCACATTGATTTCATGCTGTCCAAGATCCCGCGCGGCCGGTTCCTTGAAACCGCAGAGGCCGCCGCGATGATCGCCTGGCTGGCCAGTGCCGAGAACAGCTTTGCCACCGGCGCGGTGTTCGATCTGTCCGGCGGCCGGGCGACCTACTGAGCCGCAGGACCGCCTTCGCGAAGGGTTGGAATGCGGGGCGCCCGCAGGAAAGGCGCGCGCCCCGGCCGCGTCAGCCGCGCCCCCTGAGCATCGGCAGGGTCATCGCCGAGGCATAGTCGCGTGCGACCGCCAGATAGGCGTCATAGCTTTCGCGTACGCGCGCCACATCGGGGTTGGCGGCGGTCAGTTCGTCCTCGATCTCGCCCCAGGCGCCGCGCATCGCGGCGACCACGTCGTCGGGGAAGGCCAGGAACTCGACCCCGTCGGCCTTCAGCGCCGCCATGGCCTGGGCGTTGAAGTAATCGAACTGGGCATGGCTTTCCAGCGCCGCGGCGTGGGCGGCATTCATGCAGATCGCCTGAAGATCGGCCGGCAGCCCCTCGAACGCGTCCTTGTTGAAGACGATGGCCAGCCCCGCGCCCGGTTCGGTCAGCGCCGGCAGATAGCACAGCTTGGTGATCTTCTGCAGACCGAAGGCCTGGTCGAGCATCGGGCCGACCCATTCGGCGGCGTCGATGGCGCCGGACTGGAAGGCGGTGAAGATCTCGGGCGGGGGCATCAGCACCGCGTTGACGCCCAGCTTGCGCATGATCTCGCCGCCCAGGCCGGCGATGCGCATGTTCAGCCCCTTCAGATCCGCGACGCTGTCGATGCGGTTCTTGAACCAGCCGCCCGACTGGGTGTTGGAATTGCCCGAATAGAACGGCTTGAGCCCGCGCTGGGCATAGATGTCGTCCCAGATCTCCTGCCCGCCGCCGTATTTCAGCCAGGCGAAATGTTCGTTCGAGGTCATCCCGAAGGGCACCGCGGTGAACCAGTGCAGCGCGGCGTTCTTGCCGGCGGCGTAGTAGGTGGGCCCGTGGCCGACCGGGATGTTGCCCTGCTGGATCGCGTCCTCGACCGCGAAGGGGGGCACCAGTTCGCCGCCGCCATAGACGGTCAGGGTCAGCCGGCCATCGGACATGGCGCCGACCTTTTCGGCGAAGTTGGTGACGTTGGTGCCGACGCCCGGCGCGTTCTTGGGAAAGGCGGTGGCCAGGTTCCATTCGATCTTGCCCTGGGCCACGGCGGGCGCGGCAAGCGCGGCCATGCCGGCCGTCGCCCCCAGACCGGCGGTCAGGAATTTTCTGCGTTGCATTGGGTCAATCTCCCCGTTCATCTGAACATCAGTTCCGGCAGCCAGGTTGCCAGCTCCGGCAGCGACATCAGAATACCAAGCGCTGCAACCTGCAAGCAGACGAATGGTATCACCCCGAAATAAATGTCGGCCGTGGTGATGGATTGCGGCGCGACCGAGCGGAAATAGAACAGCGCGAAGCCGAAAGGCGGTGTCAGAAACGAGGTTTGCAGGTTCATCGCCAGCAGCACGCCGAACCAGACCGGAGAGATGTCGGTGCCCAGGATCGGCGGCCCCAGCAGCGGCACCACGATATAGATGATCTCGACCGCCTCGAGCATGAAGCCGAGGACGAACACCACCGCCATGACCAGCGCCAGCGCGCCGGTGGTGCCGCCCGGAACGTCGGCCAGCAGATGCGCGACCGTGTGATCGCCGCCGAAGCCGCGAAACACCAGGCTCAGCATCGAGGCGGCGATGACGATGCCGAACACCATGCCCGAGATGCGCGCCGTCTCGGTCAGGGCGCTGACCAGAACGCCGCCGCGCGCCACCCGCCAGCCCGCCGCCAGCGTGCCCGACGCGATCAGCAGCGCCGCGAACGCGCCGGTCGCGCTGGCGGCCGGCCCGTGCCCGGCCCCGGCGGCGCGCAG
>JAGRMG010000219.1 GCA_020441385.1 Paracoccaceae bacterium | reverse complement strand
TCCTGTTCGTTCTGCGAGGAATGGATGCCGGGGTCGTCGGCGACGACGATCACCAGCCCGCCATTGACGCCGATATAGGAAAACGACATCAGCGCGTCGGCGGCCACGTTCAGCCCGACATGCTTCATGGCGGCGAGCGAGCGCACACCCGCGAACGAGGCGCCGATCGCCACATCCAGCGCGGTCTTTTCGTTGGTCGACCACTGCGCATGCAGATCGCTGGCCGGGTAGGTGCCCATGCTTTCCATGATCTCGGTCGAAGGCGTGCCGGGATAGGCGGCCGCGACCCTGACCCCGGCCTCCCAGGCGCCGCGCGCGATCGCCTCGTTTCCCGTCATCGGGCGGGAGCGGGCGGCGGGCGGCTGTTCCGGGGCGGTGGCAATTTCGGCATAGGTCATGGGCTGGGGCCTTCGTCGATTCTCTTTCGTTACGGCAGGGATAAAGATGCGGGGTGGTTGTAACAAATGACCAATTGACGCAGCCACTTGGTAATTCTGTGTGCGATAGGGGTATTTTGCCCGCAACATTGTTGCATGTCGGCCCACGAACATCCGCCGGCCCTCCGACTTCGCCACAATGCCGCGCCTTGTCGTGGCCCTTTGCGTAAGCTATCGCCCGGCCGGGTACATATGTCAGGGGGCGCGCAGTGGGCGGCTTTGAACGATATCTGAGCCTCTGGGTGCTACTTGCGATCCTGGGCGGGATCGCGCTGGGCAATATCGCGCCGGGGCCGTTCGATTCTCTTGCAAGGGCCGAGGTGGCCCGCGTCAACCTTGTGGTGGCCGTGCTGATCTGGGCGATGGTCTATCCGATGATGGTCGGCGTCGATCCGGGATCGCTGCGCGACGTCGCCCACCAGCCGCGCGGGCTGGTGATAACCCTGGCGGTGAACTGGCTGATCAAGCCTTTCACCATGGCCGCCGTCGCGGTGCTGTTCTTCGATCATGTCTTCGCCCCGTGGATTTCGCCGCAGGACGCGGCGCAATACACCGCCGGATTGATCCTGCTGGGGGCCGCACCCTGTACCGCGATGGTGTTCGTATGGTCGCATCTGACGCGGGGCGACGAAGCCTACACGCTGGTGCAGGTCACGGTGAACGACCTTATCCTGGTGGTGGCTTTCGCACCCATCGTGGCATTTCTGCTGGGCGTCACCGATATCGTCGTACCGTGGGAAACGTTGGTCCTGTCGGTGGTTCTGTTCGTGGTCCTGCCACTTCTGGCGGGGTTGCTGACGCGGCGTTGGCTGGGCTCGAAGCCCGCCATCGAGGCGTTCAGGACGCGGGTCAAGCCGTGGTCGGTCGTCGGCCTGATCGCCACCGTGGTGATCCTGTTCGGGTTGCAGGGACGGACGATCCTTGCCAACCCCTTGGTGATCGGCCTGATCGCGGTGCCGATCCTGATCCAGAGCTACGGGATATTCGCGATTGCCTATCTGGCCGCATTCGCGCTGAAGGTGCCGCACCGGATCGCGGCACCCTGCGCGCTGATCGGCACCTCGAACTTCTTTGAACTGGCGGTGGCGGTGGCGATCTCGCTGTTCGGGTTGGGGTCGGGCGCGGCGTTGGCCACGGTGGTCGGCGTTCTTGTCGAAGTGCCGGTGATGCTCTCGCTGGTGGCTTTCGCCAACCGTACGCGAGGCCGGTTTCCCGCGTGACGGTTCAGCCGGTCACGGCTCCAGGATGGTGCTGCCGGTGGTCTTGCGCGCCTCCAGCGCGCGGTGCGCGTCGGCCACCCGGTCCAGCGCGAACCGCTGGTCGATGCGGATCTTCACATCGCCCGAGCGCACCTTGTCAAACAGGCGCGCCGCCATCTCCATGCAGACGGCGTGATCGGCGATATGGGTGAACAGCGTCGGCCGGGTGATCCTGAGCGATCCCTTCTGCGCCAGCACGGCAAGGGAAAACGGCGGCACCGGCCCCGATGCGTTGCCGAACGAGATCATCATGCCAAGCGGCTTCAGGCAATCGAGCGAGCCCTCGAACGTGTCGGCCCCGACCGAGTCCATGACCGCATCGACGCCCTTGCCGCCGGTCAGGCGGCGCACTTCCCCGGCGAAATCCTGCGTGCGGTAGTTGATGCAATGCGCCGCGCCGTGGTCCAGCGCCAGCTTGCACTTTTCATCCGATCCGGCCGTGCCGATCAGGGTGATGCCCTCGGAGCGCGCCCATTGGCAGGCGATCAGACCGACCCCGCCGGCCGCGGCATGAAACAGCACGCTGTCGCCGCGCTGCAAGGGCGTGGTGCGGTGGAAAAGATACTGCACCGTCAGCCCCTTCAGCATCATCGCCGCGGCGGTGTCGAACCCGATTTCGTCAGGCAGCGGGCAGACCTGCGCCGCCGGCATCACCCGCGCCTCGGCATAGGCACCCGGCGGCATGGCGGCATAGGCGGCGCGGTCGCCGGGTTTCAGGTGGTCCACGCCCTCGCCGACCGCCTCGATCTCGCCGGCGGCTTCCATGCCCATGGTCAGGGGCAATTCGTTGGGGTAAAGCCCGCTGCGCTGATAGATGTCGATGAAGTTCAGCCCGCAGGCCTTATGGCGGATGCGGACCTGTCCCGGTCCGGGTTCGCCGACGGGGCGATCCTCCAGCCGCAACACCTCGGGGCCGCCGAATTCGTGGATGACCACGGTCCTTGCCGTCTGCGCCATTTTCGGTCCTTTCGCCTGCGCCGACTCAGCCGCCGGCCACCTTCAGCACCACCTTGCCGATATGGCCGGCGCTTTCCAGCCGTTCATGCGCCGCCGCCGCCTCGGCCAGGGCAAATTCGCTGTCCATGACCGGGGCGATCCGGCCCGACTCCAGCAGCGGCCAGACCCGTTCGCGCAGCGCCCCGGCGATGCGGGCCTTGGCCAGATCGCTTTGCGGGCGCAGGGTGGAGCCGGTGATCGTCAGCCGGCGCGTCATCACCTGGGCAAAGTTCAGCGTGACCTTGGGGCCGGTCAGGAACGCGATCTGCACCAGCCGCCCGTCATCGGCGAGCGCCCGCACGTTGCGCGGCAGGTAATCGCCGCCGACCATGTCGAGGATCAGATCGGCGCCGCCTTCCGATCGTATGATTTCAACGAAGTCCTGCTCCCTGTAGTTGATCGCGCGTTCCGCCCCCAGGCCGGTGCAGACGCGGCATTTCTCGTCCGACCCGGCGGTGGTGAAGACCCGCGCGCCAAAGGCGTTGGCCAGCTGGATCGCCGTGGTCCCGATGCCGCTGGATCCGCCATGCACCAAAAACCGTTCGCCCGCGGCCAGGGCGCCGCGCTCGAAGACGTTGGACCAGACCGTAAAGAAGGTTTCCGGCAGGCAGGCGGCCCGGGACATTTCCATGCCGTCCGGCACCGGAAGACAATGGGCCGCGGGTGTCGCCGCGTATTCGGCATAGCCCCCGCCCGGCAGCAGTGCGCAGACCCTGTTGCCCACCGCCCATTCCTCGACGCCGTCGCCGATTGCCGCGATCTCGCCCGCGGCCTCAAGCCCCGGCAGGTCGCTGGCGCCGGGCGGTGGCGCATAGGCGCCGGCGCGTTGCAGCGCGTCGGGGCGGTTGACCCCGGCGAATGCGACCTTGATGACGACCTGGCCGGGTCCGGCCTGGGGCATCGGGCGGTCGGTCATCCGCAACACCCCGGGTCCGCCCGGCTGGCTGATCTCGATGGCGTGCATGGTCTTGCTCATCTGATGTCTCCTGTGTTGTCGCGGCGCGCTGTCAGTTGCCGCGCGGGCGACGGCGGATGGAACCCGAAAGATCGTCGCGCGGCGAGTGCGCCGGCGCGCGGATCCGCCCCAGCAGCCATTCCGGCGCGGCCAGAAGGGGCCGCAGCGCCGGGTTGTCGCGGATGCGGGCCTTCAGGGTCTCGATCTGCATCACATCGTCGATGCGCCGGTCGAGAAACGCCCATGTCGCGCGATGATCCGGGCCGTCATCGCCCAGCCAGTAGAGCAGTGTGGAGCAATAGACGGCCGAGAGGGTGGCGCGCTTGGTGTACCAGTTGACATCGTCCGATCTGTCCCCCAGCGCCGTCCAGATCGCATCCACCGTGCCCCAGACGGCGCGGGCGCCATCGCCGGAATACTGCGGCAACGCAAACAGCGTGACGCCGCGGCGCACGGTCTCCCTGTCACCGGCGGCCTCGATGCGGAACCGCACGGCGGCCGCGATCCGGTCGCGAAAGCGCATGGCCTCCATGTCCGCCGCCTCGATCCGCGCCAGCATCGCCGAATCGCCGCGCGCGTGGTTGGCAAGCGCCAGATCGACGGCGCCGCGCGGAAACAGGGCGCGCGCCAGGGCGGCTTCCATGCCGGTGTCGGCGATGGCGGCGGCAAAGCTCGTTTCGGTCCAGCCGTCGAAGGGAACATGCGGCAGGATCGCGTCAAGCAGCGCGTCGCCAAAATCCGCTTTGGTTTGCGTGTCGGTCATGGCCCGGTCCCGTATCTTGCGGGCGTCAACCTAGCACAGTGGCGGCGGGGTGCCAGTGCCGCCGGGCATCGCGCGTAACCGCCCCGCGGCCTGTGGACAAGGCGGGACCGCTTTGCTATAGGCGGGGTTCCTGCAAATCCTTGCAACTCAAACCCAGAAAGGTGGTGACAACCACATGCAGGTCAGTGTTCGCGACAACAATGTCGATCAGGCGCTCCGTGCCCTGAAGAAGAAGCTGCAGCGCGAAGGCGTGTTCCGTGAAATGAAGCTCAAGCAGCATTTCGAGAAACCGTCGGAGAAGAAGGCGCGCGAAAAGGCCGAGGCGATCCGCCGCGCCCGTAAGCTGGCGCGCAAGAAGGCACAGCGCGAAGGTCTGTTGTAAGACCCCGCAGCCGATTCTGACGCTGTTTCAGACGACCCCCGCGGCCCGGCCCCGGGGGTTTGTCGTTACTGGCGCCTCTGCGGTTCGACCGGACCTTTTGCAAGCCGTCATGGAAGATTTCGATTTCCTGAAAAGGTTCGAACGTGACTTGCCCCGAAGCGGGGTGGCCATAAACTGGTTCTGCGCGGGATCGGGTGCGCCGGAATCGCCGAATGTTCACTCGGGCATGTCGTTTTAGGGCGAAGTTCCGGCGTTCGGGTTGCATCCGCCCGGCTGGATGTGCTTAGCTTGGGTCAGATAGCGCAGATCGAACTGACGCAGAAAACGACGGGGAGCCACTTTTGGTCGACAACATGTCCGGGGACAGGTTCGTGGAATTCGAACGTGTCCAGAAGAGCTATGACGGCGAAACGCTCGTCGTCAAGGATCTCAACCTGTCCATGCCAAGAGGCGAGTTCCTGACCATGCTCGGACCATCGGGTTCGGGCAAGACGACCTGCCTGATGATGCTGGCGGGGTTCGAAACCGCGACCCATGGCGACATCCGCCTGGGCGGCGTTTCGATCAACAACATCCCGCCGCACAAGCGCGGCATCGGCATGGTGTTCCAGAACTATGCGCTGTTTCCGCACATGACGGTTGCGGAAAACCTGTCCTTTCCGCTGGAAGTGCGCAAGATGGCCAAGTCCGAGCGCGAGGAAAAGGTCAAGCGCGCGCTGGACATGGTACAGATGGGCGCCTTCGGAGGCCGCCGCCCGGCGCAGCTTTCGGGCGGCCAGCAGCAGCGGATCGCGCTGGCCCGCGCGCTGGTGTTCGAGGCCGAACTGGTGCTGATGGACGAACCTCTCGGCGCGCTCGACAAGCAGTTGCGCGAACACATGCAGTTCGAGATCAAGCGCATCGCCGACAATCTGGGCATCACCGTGGTCTATGTGACCCACGACCAGACCGAGGCGCTGACCATGTCGGACCGCGTCGCGGTGTTCGACGATGGCCGCATTCAGCAACTCGCGCCGCCCGACAAGCTTTATGAAGAGCCCGAGAACAGCTTCGTGGCGCAGTTCATCGGCGAGAACAACACGCTGGAAGGCGAGGTCATGGAAATCAACGGCGGACTGGCGGTGGTCAAGCTGGACGACGGCGAGCTTATCGACTGCAAGCCGGTGCATCCCTCGGTCAAGCCCGGCGCCAGAACCCAGGTTTCGATCCGTCCCGAACGGGTGGAATACAACAAGGCCCGGCTTCAGGAGGGGGTTCACACCCTCAAGGCCGAGGTGCTGGAGTTCATCTACATGGGCGATATCTTCCGCACCCGTCTGCGCGTCGCGGGCAACGAGGATTTCGTCATCAAGACGCGCAATGCGCCCGATCAGGACCGGCTCGAACCGGGGCGCCAGATCGAAATCGGCTGGCTGCCCGAGGATTGCCGGGCCCTGGACGCATAGGCATCGAGATGTCGCCCCCGGCCGCCGGGAGCGATGAACAAGGTGCCGGTGTTTTCCCGTTGAGCCGGTGCCGAAATCCTGAAACGGGAAAACCACGGGAGAGTTCTATGAAGTTCACGAAAACCCTTATGGCCACCACGGCGCTGAGCATGACCGCGGGTCTGGCCAATGCCGAAGACATGGCCGACAAGATGACGCTGGTGTCGTGGGGCGGCGCATATCAGAGATCGCAGGTCAACGCCTACGCCGAACCCTACAAGAAACTGCACCCCGAGGTCGAGATCGTCTGGGACGAAAGCTCGAACGAGGCGGTCGCCAAGCTGCGCGCCCAGAACGAGGCCGGCAACATCACCTGGGATCTGGTCGATGTGGTGGCCGCCGACGCGATGCGCCTGTGCGACGAAGGCCTGGCGATGGAATACGACCCTGACGAGCTGCTGGCGCCGGGCGATGACGGCACGCCCGCATCCGAGGATTTCGGCGATCTGATCGTTTCGGACTGCTTCATCCCGCAGATCGTCTATTCGATCACCTTCGGCTACCGGACCGACATGGTGGGCGACAACCCGCCCGACGACATCTGTGACGTGTTCGACCTCGAAGCCTATCCGGGCAAGCGCAGCCTTGAAAAGCGCCCGATCAACAACATGGAATGGGCGTTGCTGTGCGACGGCGTCGCCAAGGAAGATGTCTATGACGTTCTGGCGACGCCGGAAGGCCAGGAACAGGCGCTCGCCAAGCTCGACACCATCAAGGACAACGTCATCTGGTGGTCGGCCGGTGCCGACACGCCCCAGCTTCTGGCCGATGGCGAGATCGTGATGGGATCGACCTATAACGGCCGCCTGTTCAGCGTGATCGAAGAGCAGGGCCAGCCGGTCGCCATGATGTGGGACGCGCAGGTGTTCGATCTCGACGGCTGGATCATTCCCGAAGGTCTGCCCGCGGATCGTCTGGCGCGCGTCAAGGATTTCGTGAGGTTCGCGACCGACACGCAGCGCCTGGCGGATCAGGCGAAGTACATCTCCTACGGCCCGGCCCGCAAATCCTCGGCGCCGCTTGTCGGCAAACATGCGGAACTGGGCATCGACATGGCACCTCACATGCCGACCGATCCCGCGAACTCCAAGAACACCTTCCTGCAAAACTACAGCTGGTGGGCGGATTACCGCGACGACATCGACGCCAAGTTCCAGGCCTGGCTGGCCAAGTAAGGGGCAGGGGTGCGCAGCGATGCGCACCCTCCTCCGATACGAACGAGTGCGGGCTGCATGCACGGCCCGCGCCACCTGACAGGGAAGCGCATCATGCCCAAGGGCTATATCATCGGCCATATCACGGTGAACGATCCGGAGGCGTACAAGGAATACGTCGAGAAGGATACGCCGATCCTTCTGGGGCTCGGGGGCAGATTCGTCGTCAGGGGCGGACGATCCGAGACGCCCGAGGGCGAAACGCTCGACCGTCACGTCGTGATCGAATTCCCCAGTTTCGAGGCCGCGCGCGCGGCGTATCACGATCCCGAATACCAGAAGGTTGCCGAGATACGCAGACGCACCGCCCAAAGCGTCATTATCCTGGTCGAAGGAACCTGAGATGAGCGATGTGACCGACGCCACCACCGGCAAGCGCGCCCCAACCCCCGACGACGCGCTGCGGATCGCCGACAGCAACCAGGGCGGCCCGGTTCTTGCCGCCGACGGAAGGCCGCTCAAGCGCAGCCTCAACCGGGCGCTCAGGATGCAGAAGCTGCGTGCCCTGGCGCTGATCGCACCGCTTCTGATCTTCGTGCTCATAACCTTCATCGCGCCCATCGCCGACATGCTGTTCCGCTCTGTCGAGAACCAGATCGTTTCCGAGACCCTGCCCGAGACCGTGGTTGCGCTGTCCGACTGGCAACCCGATGGCGGCGAACTGCCCTCGGAAAAGGTGTTCGAGGCGCTTTATGTCGACATCTTCATGGCCCAGGAACGAAAGCTGCATACCCGCCTGGGTTCGCGCCTGAACTATGAACTGACAGGCATGTCGTCCCTGCTGCGCAAGAGCGGCCGGGGCGTCAAGCGGTTCGACACCGATATCTACACCGAACAGTTCACCGCCCTCGATCCCAGCTGGGCCGATCCGGCCACATGGGTTGCGATGATGGCGGACAAGGCCAACCGCGATGCGCTGCCGCTGACGGCGCGCAGCTGGGCGCGCTGGGTCGACTTCCTGGAAGAGGAAGGCGACGACCCCGCCAAGGAGGATGTCGAGGATTTCCTGTTTACCACGCTCTACAGCGATCTGGTCGCCGGCAATACCGGCGGCGCGACCGATCCGCGCATCGCCGTCGCGGCGGATGCGGTGGGCGGGTTCGAAACCGTATCCCTGCGCGATCAGTTCAAGGCGGTGGACAAGGACTGGGTGAATCCCGAGGTCTGGCGGACCATCCTGACCTATTCGCCCGACTACACCTCGGGGTATTTCCTGAACGCGGTCGACATGCAGCAGGGCCACGACGGCCCCGAGACGCGCCCCGAAAACCAGCAGATCTATGTCAAGCTGTTCACCCGGACCATGTTCATGAGCCTGGTCATCACCGGATCGTGCATACTGCTCGGCTATCCGGTGGCCTGGATCCTCGCCAACCTGCCGATGCGTACCGCCAACATGCTGATGATCCTGGTGCTGCTGCCGTTCTGGACCTCGCTTCTGGTGCGAACGTCGGCTTGGAAGGTGATGTTGCAGCAGCAGGGCGTCATCAACGATGTGCTGGTATGGCTCGGGCTGGTGAACGACAGCGCGCGGCTGGTGATGATCAACAACCAGTTCGGCACCATCGTGGCGATGACCCACATCCTTCTGCCCTTCATGATCCTGCCGATGTATTCGGTGATGCAGACCATCCCGCCCAGCTACATGCGGGCCGCCAAGTCTTTGGGCGCAACCGACTGGACGGCGTTCTGGCGGGTGTATTTCCCGCAATGCGTGCCGGGGATCGGGGCGGGCAGCATTCTCGTCTTCATCCTGTCGATCGGCTATTACATCACACCCGAGATCGTCGGCGGAACCACCGGCACGTTCATTTCGAACCGCATCGCCTATCACATTTCGTCGTCGCTCAACTGGGGCCTGGCCGCCGCGCTGGGCACGATCCTGCTGGCGGTGGTGCTGATCCTCTACTGGGCCTACGACAGGATCGTCGGCATCGACAACGTGAAGCTGGGATAGCGACAGATGGCAACCAAACTCTCCGAAATCCGGGTTCCGGTCTCGCTGCAATTCACCCTGTCCCTGGTCGGTCTCGTGGTCGCCGCGGTGAGTTTCGTCGCCGGTGTCTCGACCGCCGCGGACTTTTCCGAATTCCTGCTGACCGTGGGCGCGGGTGCCGTGCTGGCCATCGGCTATGCCTATGCGATGGTCGAACTGTTCGATGCGTCAAAGCCCGCGATGATCGTGAGCGCCCTGCTGGGGGCGGCCATCGGACTGTCGCTCGGGAGCGTGGGCGGCGCATTGTTCGGCGTGGTCTTCGGCATGTTCGCGGCAAGGATCGTGTTCTGGGTGCATTACCGCGAATACCGCGCCGGGCTCGCGCCCTATCTGACGTCGAACCAGGTGCTGTGGTATTACGGATTCCGCACCATATGCGCGGCCATCTTCATCTTCCTGATCACACCGATCCTGGTGGTCATGCCGCTGTCGTTCAACGCCGAGAATTTCTTCACCTTCACGCCGGAAATGCTGCGTTTCGATCCCGAGGGCTATTCGCTCAAGCATTACCGCGACTTCTTCACCAACAACGAATGGCAGCGCAGCTTCAAGAATTCGCTGATCATCGCACCCTTCGCCACCGTCATCTCGGTCAGCCTGGGCACGCTGGCCGCCATCGGCCTGTCGCAATCGCATGTGCCGGGGCGCCGGGCGATCATGGCGATCCTGATCTCGCCGATGATCGTGCCGCTGATCATCTCGGCAACCGGCATGTTCTTCTTCTACTCCGCCATCGGCAACTGGATGGAGGCGACGCTGGGCCTGCCCAAGGGGCTGGTGGGTTACATCAAGGTGATTCTCGCCCATGCGGTGCTGGGCATTCCCTTCGTGATCATCACCGTGACCGCCACGCTCGTAGGGTTCGACCGTTCGCTGACGCGGGCGGCGGCCAACATGGGGGCCAATCCGGTCACCACGTTCTTCCGGGTGCAGATGCCGCTGATCCTGCCGGGGGTGATATCGGGGGGTCTTTTCGCCTTCATCACCTCGTTCGACGAGGTCGTGGTGGTTCTGTTCGTCGGTTCCGCGGCGCAGAAGACCCTGCCTTGGCAGATGTTCACCGGCCTGCGCGAACAGATCAGCCCGACCATTCTTGCGGTGGCGACGATCCTGGTCGGTATCTCGATCGTCCTGCTGACGGTGGTGGAACTGCTGCGCCGACGCTCCGAACGGCTGCGCGGCATGAGTCCGGGCTGACTTCTGCCGCCGGCGCCCGGACCCGGCGGCCGGAACCGGGGGTTTTGCACCCCCGGACCCCCGCAGAGTTTTTTTGGCAAGATGAAGAACTCGCGGCGAGGAGTCCGGATGCGGACGGGCGCG
>JAGRMG010000035.1 GCA_020441385.1 Paracoccaceae bacterium | reverse complement strand
TCCTGGCGCCCGAATCGCGCAGGTTCAGCGCGTGCGCATGGCCCTGGCTGCCATAGCCGAGAATGGCCACCTTCTTGTCCTTGATCAGGTTGATGTCGCAATCGCGATCGTAATAGACGCGCATGTCGGCGCTCCTCTTGTTGCAGGTTTCGCTGCCTCGCTTGATACCGGGCAGGCCGCGGATTGCGATTTCGGAATTTTCGGGTATTGATCCAACAAAGGAAACATCATGCGCGAATTGACCGATGAACGAAACGATCATTCTTGACGATACCGACCGGCGCATCCTGCGCCAGTTCCAGGCCGCGCCGGATCTGGGCACCGCCGATCTGGCCGGGCGGGCGGGGGTGACGCCCGCGACCTGCTGGCGGCGGCTGGAACGGATGCAGGCATGCGGCGTCATCCTGGCGCAGGAGGCGGTGATCGACTGGGCGGCGCTGGGCTATGCGGTCGAGGTGTCGTTGCGCGTGACCCTCGACAAGACCCAGCCGCGCGCCTTCGACGAGTTTCTGGCGCATGCCCGCGAGATACCCGAGGTGCTCGAGCTTCAGACCTTCATCGGGCGGGTCGATGTCCGCCTGTCGCTGATCGCGCGGGACATGCGCCATTACCAGCAGCTTTATCGCGACCGCATTCTGGTCCTGCCCCATATCGCCGATATCGAGGCGCTGATGCATATCGCCCGGGTCAAGAGCGACGAGGCGCTGCCGGTGTGATCGAACTGGATGCGATCGACCGGCGCCTGTTGCGCGCGCTGGCAGGGGACGCGACCCAGAGCGCGGGTGCGCTCGGCCGCCGGTTCGGCCTGTCCCAGCCCGCCGCCTGGCGGCGAATCCGGCGGATGCAGGATGGAGGCGTGATCCGGGGCCGGCGGCTGCGGTTGGATGCCGCCGCCCTGGGCTTTGGCGTCACGGTGTTTCTGGGGGTCAAGCTGGCCCGCAAGGGGCAGGTGAGCCTTGAGGATTTCGAACGCGCCGTCTCGGCGATACCCGAGGTACAGACGGTCGAGCACGTTCTGGGAATGTACGATTACCGCCTGCGCGTGGTTGCCCGCGATCTGGCCGATTTCGAACGCGTGCTGCGGCGCCGGATCATGGCGCTGCCCGGCGCGGGCGATGTCGATGCCAACGTCCTGCTGAGCGAAGAGCGCCGCCCGGGGCCGATCGGTTAACCCGGTAGCGGCCGAAACCGGTGCGCGGCGTCACAGCAGCGATTTTACCACCGCCCCGTTCTTCAGGATCAGCGCCAGCGACGTCTCGGGCGTGTCGAGCCAGTCAAGCCCGGTCTCCGGGTCTCCCTCCACCACCAGCAGGTCCGCCAGCGCCCCCTCGGCGATCACGCCCAGTTTTCCCTCGTAGGGCGCGCGCTCCCCGGACAAGGCCAGCAATTCGCCCGCCGCGCCGGTGGCCATGTGCAGTGCCTCCAGCGGCGCCATGAACCGGGCCAGCTTGGCCAGCTGGCGGCCTTGTCCCGCCGCGCCAGGCGGGTTCATCAGGATGTCGGTGCCGAACGCCATCCGCACTCCCATGTCGCGCCCCTGCTGAAAGGCGCGCACCGTGCCTTGCGCGACCTCGGCCTGCTTGGCCTGCTGGCGCGGATCGCTCTTCGGGTTGGCGTCTTCGTCGGCTAGGAAGGGCTGGATCGACCACCAAGCGCCTTCCTCGCGCATCATCGCCATGGTCTCGCGGTCGGCCAGTTGTCCATGCTCGATCGATCTGACGCCGGCGCGCAGCGCCCGCTGGATGCCTTCGGGCGTATAGACATGGGCGCAGATATAGGTGCCCCAATCCGCCGCCGCGCGCACTGCCGCCTCGATCTCCTCCATGAGGTACTGCACGCTCTCAAGCGGGTCATGGAGCGAACTCACCCCACCGCCCGCCATGATCTTGATCTGGCTCGCGCCCTTCATCAGTTGCTCGCGGGTGCGGCGCAGCACCTCGTCGCGCCCGTCCGCGATGGCGGCGACGCCGGCGCGTTCCGAGTGGCTGAGGTCGTCCGCCACCCGCGGCAACTCGCTCAGCAGGCGAAAATCGCCGTGCCCCGAGGTCTGCGAGATCATCGCGCCCGAGGGAAAGATGCGCGGTCCCGCTACAAGGCCCCGGTCGATCGCCTGCTGCAGGCCAAAGGCCGGCCCGCCGGTGTCGCGCACGGTGGTGAAGCCGCGCATCAGCGTCGCCCCCGCCTCGCGCCCCGCCGCTAGATGGATGAACCCGATATCGGCGGTCATGGCCTGGGCTTGCGTGACTGCCACCAGAGTCGAATGCCAATGCGCGTCGATCAGCCCCGGGATGACCGCGCGCCCGCCGCAATCGATCCGCTCGGCCTCCGCCGGCCCCGCTCCGGCGGGGATCAACGCCGCAATGCGCCCGTTCTCCACCAGGATATCGCGGCCCTCCTGCATCCGCAGCGTGCTGCCGTCGAAATAGCGCAGGTTGGCAAGTAGCAGGCCGCTCCCGGACGGCTGCGCGCGCGCCTCGCGCGGCGCCAGTCCGAAGCCCGCGAAAAGCCCCAGCACCGCCGTCATGCCGCCCAGCATCCGCCGCCGGTCGAGGTCGGCCTCGATGCGTGCAAAGGCCCCCTGAGTCCGCGGCGCACCGCACAGGCACATGTCGATCATCGCCCCGCCCAGCGGGTCACTGCCAATACAAGGTTCGCACATCGCAGCCTCCCTCCCGTCGCGCTCAGGATGCACGGAACCAATGGACGAGACAAAAGGTTTCGCCCGCACGGCAGGAACACGGACATCGCTGCGGCCATCGAGTATCTAGCCGCCGCGGCCCGCGCGGTGTACAAAACGGACGAACCGCCCCGGCGGACTTTTGCAAAACGGATCATTCTCAAGGAACCCGCCCATGCCCGCCCTGCTCGACACCGTGGATCCCGAAGGTCTCGAAGAATTCTCGGTGGTGTTCACCGACCGGTCGCTCAATCACATGTCGGCGGCCTTTCAGGAGGTGATGCGCGACATTTCGGCGATGCTGAAAGAGGTCTACACGGCCGATGCGGTGGCGCTGGTTCCCGGCGGGGGCACCTATGCGATGGAGTCGGTGGCACGCCAGTTCGCCCGTGGCGAGGATGTTCTGGTGGTGCGCAACGGCTGGTTTTCCTACCGCTGGAGCCAGATCGTCGAGACCGGTGGCATCGCCGCATCGGCCACGGTGATGCAGGCGCGCCAGGTCGGCAACGCCGCGCCGCGCCCCTTCGCGCCCGCCCCCGTCGAGGAGGTGACGGCCGAGATTCGCGCCCGCCGGCCCGGCGTGGTCTTCGCGCCGCATGTGGAAACCGCGGCGGGCGTGATCCTGCCCGACGACTACATCGCGGCGCTGGCAACGGCGGCGCATGAGGTCGGCGCGCTGATGGTGCTCGACTGTATCGCAAGCGGTGCGGTCTGGGTGGACATGGCGGCGACCGGTGTCGATGTCCTTATCAGCGCGCCGCAAAAGGGCTGGAGCGCGTCGCCATCTGCGGGGCTGGTGATGCTGTCGGCGCGCGCCGGGGCGCGGCTGGAGCAGACCGCTTCGGACAGTTTCGCGCTGAACCTCCAGACGTGGCGGCGCATCATGGCGGCCTATGAAAACGGCGGCCATGCCTATCACGCCACGCTTCCCACCGACGCGCTGCGCGGCCTGCGCGATGCCATGGCCGAAACCCGCGCGCTCGGCCTGGAGCGGCTGCGCGAGGCGCAATGGGCGCTGGGCGACGGCGTGCGCGCGATGCTGAGGGAAAAGGGCGTGGTGTCGGTCGCCGCCGACGGGTTCGGCGCGCCGGGCGTGGTGGTGAGCTACACGGATGATCCCGACATCCAGAACGGGCGGAAATTCGCCGCCGAAGGCATGCAGATCGCCGCCGGGGTGCCGTTGCAATGCGACGAGCCCGACGATTTCCGCACCTTCCGGCTGGGCCTGTTCGGACTTGACAAGATCTGCGATGTCGATGCCACCCTGGCGCGGCTGAAACGGGTGATCGACCGGGTGCTGTGAAGCGCGGCGCTCAGCGCAGCCCCAGGCCCATCCGCATCAGCGTCTTGCGCAGCGGTGCCACCCCGTGAAGCGCGCCCAGCCCCAGGGCGCGCGCGTCACGGATGGGGCGCATACCCGCCATCGAGACGCGGTTCAGCAGGTCGATGCCGGCCACGCGCAGGGTCACGTCGCGGATGCGCTGCCTGTGGTAGGCTTGCAGCATGCGCGCATCGCCCAGCCCGTCGGGGCGGACCGCGGCAAGGTTCAGCAGGCAGGCCAGATCGCGCAGCGACATGTTCAGCCCCTGCGCCCCGATCGGGGGCACCACATGCGCCGCTTCGGCAATTAGCGCGATGCGCTGGCCGCTCAGCCGGTGCGCCGACTGGCCGATGATCGGCCAGAGGCTGCGGCGCGAGGCCAGTTTCAGCGGCCCCAGCAATTGGCACGAGCGTTGCGACATCGCCGCCTCGAAGCTGTCGGCATCCATCGCCTGCAAGGCGCGCGCCCGCGGCCCGCGCTCCATCCACACCACGGCCGAACAGGGCGATCCGTCAAGGTCGGGCAGGGGCACCAGCGTGAAGGGCCCGCCGCTGCGGTGGATTTCGGTGGATACGTTGTCATGCGCGATCGGGTGGGTGACGGCGAAGGCCAGCGCCTTCTGGCCAGAACGATGCGTCCGGACGCCGATGCCGGCGGCCTGGCGCATCGGCGAGTCGCGGCCATCGGCGGCGATCAGCAGACGGGTTTGAACGCGGCTTGCGTCGCTCAGCCCGACGCGCGCGCCGGTCTCGCGCGTGAACAGGGTGGTGGTGCCGGTGCCGGGGCGGAAATCCACGTTCGCCAGGTCGGCGAGACGGGCCGCCGTTTCGCGCCGGATCAGCCAGTTGGGCAGGTTCCAGCCGAACGGCTGATCCGACAGGTCGGAGGCGTGAAATTCGCGCACCAGGCGCGGCTTGCCCCGTTCACCGCCTGCGTCCACGATGCGCATGGTCCTGAGCGGCGCGGCATGGGGCGCCAGCCTGTCCCAGAGCCCGGCGCGTTCCAGCAGCGCCCGCGCCGGTTGCAGGAACGCGGTGGTGCGCAGATCGGACCCGGCGGCGTCGCGGTCCGTGACCGGGGCGGCGGGATCGACGCAGATCACATCGAAGCCCTCGGCGCCGAATGCCGCCGCCGCGCACAGACCGGCGATGCCGCCGCCGGAGATCAGGACATCGCACCTGTCGCTCATGTGAAGGGATCCTCGCTGCTCGTGGGGCGCCGCTGGCGTCATGTCAGGCGTTTCAGAAAGCCTGGCAGATCGTCGGTATGGTGGTGGATGTGGCGGGCGGCGTGGCGCTCGGGGGCGACATGCACGGTGCGCATCCCCATGTCGTGCGGGGCGGCCAGGTTGCGCGCATCGTCCTCGAACATCGCGGCGCGTGCGGCCGGCACCCCGTCGCGGGCGAACACCGCCTCGAAGGCGGCGCGCCGGGGCTTGGGCAGAAATCCCGCATGTTCGACGCCATAGACCGCGTCGAACAGCCCCGACAGCCCGCGCGCCGCGACCACCCGTTCGGCGTAGGGCGCGCAGCCGTTGGTATAGACGATCTTGCGGCCGGGCAGGGCGGAGATGGCGCGGGCCAGTTCGTCGTCCCGCTCCAGATGGTCCAGCGAGATATCGTGGACATGCGTCAGATAGGGTGCGGGATCGACATCGTGCTCGTGCATCAGGCCCGCCAGCGTGGTGCCGTAAAGCTGCCAGTAGTGGTGGCGCAGGCGGTCGGCCTCGCCCCTTGGCACGCCCAGCGCATCCATCACGTATTGCGTCATCCGCACCTCGATCTGGTCGAACAGGCGGGCCTGGGGCGGATAAAGGGTGTTGTCGAGGTCGAACACCCAGTGCGTCACGTGAGAGAAGGACTCGCGAACCATGGCAATGATCTAGGACAAGGCCACCGGGGGTGCAATGGCAGGCTTGATCGCGGGGCGCGCGGGCGGCTAGACAGGTGGCGCATGAAGGAGGCGCCGGCACGGCCATGAACCCCAGCAAGCCGCCGCAGGGCGATGCCTACAGCCTGATCCTGGATGCCATCGACATCGGTGTCTACAAACCCGGCGACCGGCTGGTGGAAAGCGACCTGGCCGAACGGCTGGGCGTGTCGCGCACGCCGATCCGCGAAGCCTTGCAGCGGCTCGAGACGCAATCGCTGCTGGAACGCGACGGGCGCTCGCTGATCGTGGCGACGCTCGATCACAACCAGATGGCCGAACTCTATGTGGTGCGGCGCGAACTCGAAGGGCTGGCGGCGCGGCTGGCGGCCCAGCACGCGACCGAGGAAGAGGTGCGGGTGCTGCGCGAGATGGTTTGCGAGGACGATGCGCTGGTCGGCGATTCGCAGGCGCTGAGCCGGGCCAACCGCCGCTTTCACGAACAGATCCACCTGGCCTCGCACAACCGCTACCTTGTGCAGCAGCTCAATCTGGTCCACAGGACCATGGCGCTGATGGCCACGACCTCGCTGGCGGCGCAGGGGCGGGGCGAACTGGCGCAGCAGGAACACGGCGCCATCGTCGCGGCGATCGCGGCGCGCGACGCCGGCGCCGCCGAACAGGCGTTGCGCCATCACATATCGGCGGCCTTCATGACCCGTCTGAAACAGGATGCCGGCAAGCGCGAGCGGCGCTGACAGGTGCGGTTTCGCATTCCGCCGCCTGGCCGTGGGGCGTCTTGTCCCAGAAGAACGGGCAGAAGCACAGCTCGAAAGCCGCCTTGTATGCGGCGATGACGCCAAGCGGAAAATACAGGATCATCATCGGGATCCAGACGACGAGAAAGCGCCGGCCGCTGGCGGAAACCGCCGCCAGCCCGATGCCGAGCGAAAGCAGTTCGGCCACAATCAGGAGTCCCAGCGCGGCGGCGATCATCGGCGCGGGAACCAGCCCCGAAAGCGGATGCGCGATCCCGAAGGCCATGGGCCAGAAGGTCCACAGAAGCGGCGCCAGCAGGAATTGCCCCAGCGTTCCCAGAAAGAACGCCTGAACGCCGAGAAACCGCGCCGCGCCCAGTTCCGTCCACAGACGGGCCGGCGAACGCATGTGCACCAGATAGGTGACCATGAACCCCTTGAGCCAGCGCGAGCGCTGCCGGATCCAGGGCAAGGCGCGGCTGGTGGCTTCCTCGTAGGTCACGGTGTCGATCAGTTCGGTGCGATAGCCCGCACGCACCAGCCTGACGCCCAGATCGGCGTCTTCGGTGACGTTGTGGGCATCCCAGCCGCCCAGTTCCACCAGCTTGTCGCGGCGGAAGAATAATGTCGTGCCGCCCAGCGGCACCACCAGACCCAGCCGCGCGATGCCGTGCAGGACGATGCGGAACCAGCTGGCGTATTCGATGGTGAAACAGCGGGTCCGCCAGTTGGTGCGCGGGTTGTAGTAATCCAGTATGCCCTGAAGGCAGACCACGTCGGGCGCGGCTGCGGCAAAGCGGGACACGACATGTTCGATCTGGTCGGGCACCGGCGCGTCTTCGGCATCCCAGACGCCCACGATCTCGCCCCGGCAGAAATCCAGCGCATAGTTCATGGCGCGCGGCTTGGTCGTCAGCCCGCCATGGGCGGGCACCTCGATCACCCGCATCCAAACGGGCAGGCGCGTTGCGGCCAGCGTCTCGCGGGTCACCTCGTCGGATTCCTCCAGCACCAGGATCACGTCGAGCAGCGCCTTGGGATAGGTCAGCCGGCCCAGGCGTTCGACCAGCTTGCCGGCGATCTCGCGTTCGCGGTAGAGCGGCACCAGCACCGACACGGGGGGCAGGCGCGCGGGCGGCTGGCGCGGGGGCGGGTGCGGCGCCGTCAGCCTCGCGTGGCTCAGCACATGCGCGGCGAAACCGGCCAGCCTGAGACCGGCGAACAGGGCCAGGCTCAGCATCGCCAGCCCGAACAGAACCATCAGACCGACCTTTGGCGCCAGCGATGCGGCCAGCAGCGCGGCCAGAACCGCGATGGCCACGGGCAGGCGTTTGCGCGCGTTCCAGCCGCGGCAGCTGTAGCGGGGGGCGACGCGGGTACTGGCGGCCGCGGCCATGGGCGCCGCATGCAGCCTCGCGATGGCGGCGTCGATATCCGCCCCGCCGGCCAGCACGGGAACGGCCACCGCGCCGATGTCGCAAAGTTCGGCGCGCAGCCGGTCGAACCGGTCGGGCCGTGCGGTTGCGATCAGAAGAACCCGGCCCAGCCGCTGCCAGGGGATCGCCCGGTGCCGCAGCCAGAACCGCCAGGGCCGCATCCGGCACAGCGCGGGGTCGGGGGGCTGTTTGATAAGATCGACCTGTTCGATCCCGAATTGCGCCGCCACCGCCGAGCGCATGGCAGTTTCGCTCGTCCATCCCTCGGCCAGCAGGATTTCACCGATGGGCGCGCCCCGGCGCAACTGCAAGCGCAGCGCCTTGACCAGCTGATCGCGGGAAATCGCCCCGCTTTCGACCAGCAGCCGCCCCAGCGGCCGGCGCGGCGGATCCGCGGGCAGGGCCGGGCGGGAGGCTGGCAGCCGCAGGCTGAGATCGCTCATTCGACACGTCCGTCAGAAATCGGTTCGCGTCAGGGTTGCGGTGTCAGCGTTAATAACGGGTTAACGCGGTCGCGGCTGGGAGGAAAACCTATCAGGCCATGGCCTTGCGGTCCGCCATCGCGGCGGCGAAGCGCTGGAACAGATAATAGCTGTCCTGCGGTCCCGGGCTGGCTTCGGGGTGGTATTGTACCGACCAGACCGGGCGACCGTTCATGCGGATGCCGCAGTTCGAGCCGTCAAACAGCGACCGGTGGGTTTCGCTCACGCCCTCGGGCAGGGTCTGGCCATCGACGGCGAAACCGTGGTTCATCGACGTGATCTCGACCTTGCCGGTTTCCAGATCCTTGACCGGGTGGTTGGCGCCGTGATGGCCGTGATTCATCTTGACCGTCCTGGCGCCCAGCGCCAGCGCCAGCATCTGGTGGCCCAGGCAGATGCCGAAGACCGGCAGGTCGGTGCGCTCCAGGATCTCGCGGATCATCGGCACCGCATATTCGCCGGTTGCGGCCGGGTCGCCGGGGCCGTTGGACAGGAACACCCCGTCGGGGTCATGGGCCAGCACCTCCTCGGCGGTGGCGGTGGCCGGCAGCACCGTGACATCGCAGCCGACGCTGGCCAGGCAGCGCAGGATGTTGCGCTTGGCGCCGTAATCCAGTGCCACGACCTTGAATTCGGGAGCCTCCTGGCGGGCATGGCCATCCGGCCAGGCCCAGCGCATCTCGTCCCAGCGGTAGCTTTGCGCGCAGGTCACTTCGCGGGCAAGATCCATGCCTTCCAGCCCGGCAAAGCCGCGGGCGGCGGCAACCAGGGCGGCGATGTCGAACCGCCCCTCGGGGTCATGGGCAAGGGCGACATGGGGCGCGCCCTGCTGGCGGATCGCGCGGGTCAGGCGGCGGGTATCGACGCCGCCGATGGCGATGCGGCCGCGCCGCGCCAGCCAGGTCCTGAGGTCTTCGGCGGCCCGCCAGTTGCTGGGCGCGGTCGGATCCCACTTGACGACCATCCCCCGCGCGACCGGGTCGGCGGCTTCGTCGTCCTCGGCGTTGACGCCGACATTGCCGACATGGGGAAAGGTGAAGGTGACGATCTGTCCGGCATAGGACGGATCGGTCATGATTTCCTGATAGCCGGTCATGGCGGTGTTGAAGCAAAGCTCGGCCACGGTCTGCCCGGTGGCGCCGAAACCGGTGCCATAGAACACCGTACCATCGGCAAGCGCCAGGCAGGCGGTGGGGCGGAACGGGTCGGCGGCGGCCATGGCGGGAGTCTCCTGCGGCTGGATCGTGGGATACCTAAGCCCGGAGCGATGCGGGGTCAAGTCCGGGCCGATTCTATGACATTGTTGTATTTCAATGACTTGGCGGAAAATCCGGGTGGTTGTGCCAGAGGTTTTCCTTCTGTATCCTCGGGGCTTCGAGTGCCATGGGGATGGACGGAACATATGGATCTTCGAGAACGCGTCAACACGGCGCTGAAACAGGCGATGAAAGACAAGGCCACGGCGCGTCTGTCGACGCTGCGCCTGATCAGTGCCGCGATCAAGGATCGCGACATTGCCGTGCGCGGCGATGGCAACGACGCAGTCGTGGGCGACGCCGAGGTGCTGGCCATTCTTGGCAAGATGGTCAAGCAGCGGCAGGAAAGCGCGCGGGCCTACGAAGAGGGCGGGCGGCTGGATCTGGCCGAACGCGAACGCGAGGAGATCGGCATCATCCAGGAATTCCTGCCCCGGCAGCTGGACGACAAGCAGGTGCGCGCGGCGGTGCAGGCCGCTGTCGCCTCGACCGGCGCCGCGTCGATCCGGGACATGGGCAAGGTGATGGCCGAACTCAAGGGCCGCTATACCGGCCAGATGGATTTCGGCAAGGTCGGCCCGCTGGTCAAGGACGAACTTTGCGCCACCGCGGGCGGTCAGTGCTGAGCCGCCCGATCGCGGCGGTTCAGCGGCGCAGGCGGGTCAGCAGATCGTCAAACAGCGCCAGGCGCTCCTCTTCGGAGAGAAACGCGCCGATCTCGACCTCGCGGCCATTGCCCGAAAGCGTGACATAGAAGGGCACCGGGCCGCCGGCCTCGTGCAGGCTTGCCCGCGCCCAGTGGCGGTTGCAGTCCCACTCGTGCATCGTGCCGCCCGGATCGCGGCGCACCAGGCGCACATGTTCGTCGGTCAGGGTGAGAACCTCGATGATCTGGCCATCGTGGCGCGATCGGTCCAGCGCCCACCACATGCCGCCCATGGCCAGCAGGACGAAGGGCAGCAGCCCCCACAGCAGCACCGAGCCGAGCACCGCCAGCAACGGGATCAGCACCAGCGCAAAGCTGCCGGCGATGAACCAGGCATAGCCGCGCGCCGGCAGCGAGCGGTGCGGCCACAGATGCAATTCCTGCGCCCCTTCGCGCGGATCCGTCCCGACCCATTCATATGGCATGGCGGCCTGCGCGGTCGGCCGGGGCGTGGCGGATGCTGTCGGGACGCATGGCGGCGATCGCTTTCAGGTGGCGCCGGGGGTTCCGGCATCTTCCGGCGCGGCCATATTCAGCCGATCCAGGCGCGCGCGGCATCGAAATCGCCGGCTTCGAAGAACCGGGTTTCGGCCGAGATGAAACGGCCCATGACCTTTTCGGCCAACCGCTCCCATTCGCGGTTTCCCACGACGGCGACGCGGGTCGGGATGTGGCGATGCTCGCGCACCAGCTTCAGATGGTCGCCCAGCGCCGCGAGACCCTGCCAGCCGTCGAACTCGCGCAGATCCAGAAGCAGGCGGAACCCGCCGTGCTCGTGCACATAGGCGTCAAGCTCTTGCCCGGCGCGCTCGTAGGCTTCACCGTCCAGCTTGCCCGCCAGAGAAACGTGCAGCGCGTCGCCCCCGAGATCGGTCATGTGGATGCTGCCCAGCGATTGCGTCAGCCAGCGCCGCGCCTCGTCGGACTCGCCGAGCGCGAACAGCCTGACCGGGCCCGGCAGGGCGAAGCCGATCAGATCGACCGCGGTCTTTACCCAGTCGACATCGGTGACGACGGCGACCCGTTCGAAACCGCTCCAGTGCCGCAGGCCCAACCGGGTATCGGCCCAGGCCGCTCCCGCCGTGTAGCCTTCGAATTCCGGCCCGATCCGGGCCAGAAGGCGGATGCGGTCGTGCCTGGCCAGCGCATCGTCCAGCGCGGGGGTGATGACGTCGTCATAGTCGGCGGCGGTTATCCGGCCGCTCATGTGCAGTTCCAGGATACCGTCGCCGGTTGCGGGTCTGATGTCGATCATCGCGGTCCGTCCTTGCGTCTTGCCGGTGCGGGCAGGGGCCCGGCACGCCGTGCACGCCGCCGCCCTGCGCATGGGGTCAACCGCTGGCGGAGCGGGGCGGTTCCGCTTGGCGGTCACACTTAGCAAAAGGCCCCGGACGATGCCGGGGCCTCCTGCTCAGCCGATGGGGCCGCATCAGTGCGCATGGCCCCTGTCCCAGTCCTCGCGCTTGGGCAGCTGTTCGAACGTGTGTTCGGGCGGCGGGCTGGGCAGGGTCCATTCCAGCGTGTCGGCGTATTCGTTCCAGTAGTTGTTCTCGGTCACTTTTGCGCCGCGCCTGAGCGACCATATCACGACGCCGATGAAGAACAGGAAGGACGCGAACGACAGGAACGCACCCCAGGACGAGATGTGGTTCCAGTAGGCGAACGCCTCGGGATAGTCGATATAGCGGCGCGGCATGCCCTGACGGCCCAGGAAGTGCTGGGGGAAGAAGGTCAGGTTGGTGCCGATGAAGAACATCCAGAAATGCAGCTTGGCCGCCCATTCGGGATATTGCCGGCCGGTGATCTTGCCGAACCAGAAATAGACGCCGGCAAAGATCGCGAACACCGCGCCCAGGCTCATCACATAGTGGAAATGCGCCACGACATAGTAGGTGTCGTGATAGGCCCGGTCGATACCGGCCTGCGCGACCACGACGCCGGTGACACCGCCGATGGTGAACACGATCAGGAAGCCGAAGGCCCAGAGCATCGGTGCCCTGAACTCGACCGAACCGCCCCACATGGTGGCGATCCAGCTGAACACCTTTACCCCTGTCGGGACCGCGATGACCATCGTCGCCAGCATGAAATAGGCCTGCTGGTTGATGCTCATCCCCACGGTGTACATGTGATGCGCCCAGACCACGAAGCCCAGAAAGCCGATGGCGATCAGCGCCCAGACCATCGGCAGATAGCCGAAGATGGGCTTTTTCGAGAAGGTGGCGATGACGTGGCTGATGATGCCGAAACCGGGCAGGATCACGATGTAGACTTCGGGATGGCCGAAGAACCAAAGGATATGCTGGTAGAGCACCGGATCGCCGCCACCGGAAGCGTCGAAGAAGGTGAAGCCGAAGTTGCGGTCCATCAGCAGCATGGTGATGGCGCCGGCCAGCACCGGCAGCGCCAGCAGGATCATCCAGGCGGTGACGAAGATCGACCACGAGAACAGCGGCACCTTGAACAGGGTCATGCCCGGGGCGCGCATGTTCAGGAAGGTGGTGATCATGTTGATCGCCCCGAGAATCGAGGAGGCGCCCGAAAGATGGACCGCGAAGATCGCGAGATCCATCGACATGCCGCCCTCGGTGGTCGAGAGCGGCGGATAGAGCACCCAGCCGACGCCCGAACCGGCCTGGTCGTTGCCGCCCGGGGCCAGCATCGAGGCCACGCCCAGCGATGTGCCGGCGACGAAAAGCCAGAACGACAGGTTGTTCATGCGCGGGAAGGCCATGTCCGGCGCGCCGATCTGGAGCGGCATGAAATAGTTGCCGAAACCGCCGAACAGCGCGGGAATCACCACGAAGAACATCATCAGCACGCCGTGATAGGTGATCAGCACGTTCCACAGATGCCCGTTGGGCGTGCATTCTGCGGATGAGTCGGAAAACAGCCGCGCGCCTTCCATGCACAGGTGCTGGACACCGGGTTCCATCAGTTCCAGCCGCATGAAGACGGTGAAAGAGACCGAAATCAGACCCACAATCGCCGAAACGACGAGATAGAGGATGCCGATATCCTTGTGGTTGGTGGACATAAACCAGCGGGTGAAGAACCCGCGCTGGTCGTCGTGTCCGTGCCCGTGAATGGCCGCGTCTGCCATTGGGTGCCTCCTGTCATCTGTAAGCGGGCGCCGACGATCCGGCGCGCGTGTTCATTCAGGTTCTAGAATTTCAGGCGGGCCGCATCAATGCCCGAATTTGATCTGGATCAATATTTAATTCGCATCGGCATTTGATCGTGGTCACTTGATGTCGTGCCGGCATCCCGCCGGCGCGGGCCGCTTTCGCGATCGCGGCGCAGGGCGGCCGGTGCCTGGGCGCGCGCGGGCTTGACGGCGCACCCGGCGGGCCGCACATAGCAGGTGCTTCCAAAACGCGAGGAACCACCGATGAGCTATGACCCCGAGAACATCTTCGCCAGGATCCTGCGCGGCGAGATACCGGCGCAAAAGGTCTACGAGGATGCGGCGACGATGGTGTTCATGGACATCATGCCGCGCGCCGACGGGCATTGCCTGGTGATCCCGAAAACCCCCTGCCGCAACATCCTGGATGCGCAGACCGACCAGCTTGCGGCGGTGATGAGCACGGTCCAGACCATGAGCCGCGCGGTGATGCGGGCCTTCGGTGCCGGCGGCGTCACCATCCAGCAGTTCAACGAAGCCGCCGGCGGGCAGGAGGTGTTTCACCTGCACGTTCACGTCCTGCCGCGCCATGACGGCGTGGCGCTGCGCCCGCCGGGGCAGGCGGCG
>JAGRMG010000218.1 GCA_020441385.1 Paracoccaceae bacterium | reverse complement strand
TCAGCAACCTGATCGCCCCGGCCGACCTGCGCCGTCTCGACCCTGCGCTTCTGGCCGGGCGGCCGGCGGGCCGGGAGGACGATTTCCTCGCCTGCATCCGCCCCGAACAGATCGTCCTGAAACCCGAGGCCGGCGCCGACACGCGCGTTGCCGCGGTCACGTTTCTGGGCAACCTGCGCCGGATCGAACTGCAAAGCCCCGCGGGGCCGCTGACCGCGGAAGTCTCGGGGCGGGTCGATCTCGGGCCGGGCCAGAGCGTGCGCCCGGTGATCCGCCCCGAAGATTGCGTATGGGTTCTGAACGACACGGGCAGGACATGACCGCGCCCGCCGCACCGGCCCGTGCGCAAACCCGCCGGCCCGACGCCGATACGCTGTTCGTCGCCGCCTGCATCGGCTTGCCGCTGATCGGGCTGCTGCTGTTCTTCGTCTATCCGATGGCGGTGGTGTTCCTGCGTTCGATCACCCAGGCCGACGGCAGCATCGGCGCGGGCAACTATGTCCAGGTGCTCGGCTCGACCGGATTCTGGCGCGCCACGCGGCATTCGCTGGCGATGGGCGGGGCGACCACGGCGATCAGCGTGCTGGCCGGCTTTGTCATTGCGCAGGGGCTTTACCGTTGCCGGTTTCGCGGCAAATGGCTGATCCGGGCGGTGATCGTGCTGCCGATGCTGGCGCCGTCGCTGGTGCAGGGGCTGGGGCTAATCTTTCTGCTGGGCCGCAACGGGCTGATCAGCCGCCTGACCGGGATCGAGATGGATATCTACGGATTCTGGGGTCTGCTAATCGCCAACACGCTATACGCCTTGCCCCAGGCGGTGATGATCATCGGCGCGGCGCTGGTGCTGCTGGATGCGCGCGTCTACGAGGCGGCCGAGGTGATGGGCACGCCGCCCGCGCGCCAGTTCCGCGACCTCACGCTGCCGGCGGCGAAGTTCGGCGTGCTGAACGCGGCCTTCGTGGTGTTCACCATCACCATCACCGATTTCGGCAACGCCGCGGTGATAGGGGGCGACTATTCGGTGCTGGCGACCGAGATCTACAGCCAGGTGGTCGGCCAGCGCAACTTCAACATGGGCGCGGTCGTGGGCATCATGCTGCTGCTGCCCACGGTGCTGTCCTATCTGATCGAGCGCCAGACCGCGCGCCGCCAGACCGGCCGCCGGACCGGAAACATCCAGCCGTTCCGCCCGGTCTTTTCCCCCGCCCGCGACATCACGGTCGCGGCGCTGTCCTTCCTGATCGCCGCCGGAATCGTGGCGGTGATCGGCATCGTCGTCTATGCCAGCTTCGTCAAGCTCTGGCCCTACAACTTCACCCTGACGTTCAAGCATTACGACATATCGCTGGCCGGCGGCTATTCCTCGCTGTGGATGACCATCGTCATTTCGGTCATGGCCGCGTTCGGAGGCACGGCGGCGGTGTTCGCGCTTGGCATCGGGCTGCGCCATGCGCCGGGCGTGGTTGCGCGCCCCTTGCAGGTGATGGCGGCGATGCCGGCGGCGGTGCCGGGCATGGTGCTGGGCCTGGCCTATATCCTGACCTTCAATTCCACCGCGACGCCGCTTTATCTGCTCTACGGGACGGCGGCGCTGATCGCGATCGTCAATTTCTACCACTACCACACCCAGGCGTTCCTGACGACGCAGACGGGTTTTCTCCAGCTTCCCGAGGCGCTGGAGGAAGCCGCCGGCAGCCTGGGCGCGGGCAAGGCGCGCATCGCGCGCGACGTGATCGCGCCCTTCATGATGCCGATGCTGGTGTCGGTGCTGTTCTTCCTGTTCATGCGCTCGATGGTGACGCTGTCGGCGGTGGTGTTCCTGACCACGCCCGACCTCAGCGTCGCCGCCGTCACCATCATGCGGCTGGACGATTCCGGCCGGACCTCGCAGGCGGCGGCCTTTTCCACATGCGTCATGCTGGTCGTCGCGCTCTCGTTGCTGGTGATGAAGGCGCTGCTGCGCCGGTACCGGCGCAACGATGCCGGGGGCGGCGCCTGAGATGTGGGCGCATGACCGCCACCAGCGCATCCTCGCCATGCTCGACGCGCGCGGACAGGTGGGGGCGCAGAACCTGGCCGATCTGCTGGGCGTTTCGCGCGAAACCATCCGCCGCGACCTCTTGGACCTGGACCGCGCGGGGCGCGTGCGCCGCGTGCATGGCGGCGCGGTTTTGCCCGAGGCCGCCCCCGAAGCCCCCTTCGCCAACCGCATGACGACGCATCTGCGCGCCAAGCGCGAGATCGCCCGCAAGGCGGTCGGCCTGATCGGGCCGGGACAGTGCGTGATGATCGACGCCGGCAGCACCACCGCCATCTTCGCGCAGGAACTGGCGCGGCTTTCCGGCATCACCGTCATCACCAATTCGCTGGCGGTCGCCAATACCGTGCAGGGCGCCGGCGGGGGCATCGACCTGCTGCTTCTGGGCGGGCGGATGTTCGCGGACGTGCCCGCGACCTTCGGCGAACTTACCCTGTCCGAGATCGCCCGGTTCCGTGCCGATCTTGCCTTTGTCGCGCCGGTAGCCGTGGATCTGGACGGGGCGCATGATTTCGCCCTGCACGAGGCCGAGGTCGCCCGCGCCATGAGCGGCCGGGCCGGCCGCGTCGCGGTGCTGGCCGATCGCAGCAAGCTGGGCCGCGCCAGCCGTGTGCGCTGTATCGAGACCGGCCGGATCGGGGCGCTCGTCACCGATGGCGGCGCCGATGCCGGGTTTCTCGCGGGTCTGCGCGGGCGCGGGATCGAGGTGATCGCCTGAGAGCGGGCGAAACCCGCAGACAACGGGTGAATTCCCGCGAAACCGCGCTATCCTCCTTGCGAACCGGAACCGATTCCGCCCGGCGACGTTCGAGTCGGGTCAGCAGAGGCGAAAGGAATGACCGACGCAGCGAAACTGACCTTTCACGTTCCCGAGCCCGAGTTGCGCCCCGGCGACACGCCCGATTTCTCGCACGTGACCATTCCGCAGGCCGGGTCGGTGCGCCGCCCCGAGGTCGACGAACATCCCCAGGAGATTCGCGATCTGGCGTTTTCCATCATCCGGGTACTCGACCGCGAGGGACGGGCGGTCGGCCCCTGGGCCGGGACGCTGTCCGACGCGGAACTGGTCGAGGGGCTGCGCCACATGATGACGCTGCGCATCTTCGACAACCGGATGATGACGGCGCAGCGCCAGGGCAAGACATCATTCTACATGCAGCACCTGGGCGAAGAGGCGGTCGCCTGCGCGTTCAGGAAGGCGCTCGACCCCGGCGACATGAACTTTCCCACCTATCGGCAGGCCGGGCTGCTGATCGCCGGCGGCTATCCCATGTCGAAGATGATGTGCCAGATCTATTCCAACGAGGCCGACCCGCTCAAGGGGCGGCAGTTGCCGGTACTCTATTCGGCGCGCGATCACGGCTTCTTCTCGGTCTCGGGCAATCTGGCCACCCAGTTCATCCAGGCGGTGGGCTGGGCGATGGCCTCGGCCATATCGGGCGACACGCGCATCGCGGCGGGCTGGATCGGGGACGGATCGACCGCCGAAAGCGATTTTCACGCCGCCCTGGTCTTCGCCTCGACCTACAAGGCGCCGGTGATCCTGAACATCGTCAACAACCAGTGGGCGATCTCGACCTTCCAAGGCATCGCGCGTGGCGATGCCGGCACCTTCGCGGCGCGCGGCCACGGGTTCGGCATCCCGTCGCTGCGGGTGGATGGCAACGATTACCTGGCGGTCCATGCCGTCGCCAAATGGGCGGCCGAGCGGGCGCGGCGCAACCTCGGCCCGACGCTGGTGGAATATGTCACCTATCGGGCCGGCGGGCATTCCACCTCGGACGATCCCAGCGCCTACCGGCCCAAGGCCGAAAGCGAGGCCTGGCCGCTGGGCGATCCGGTGCTGCGGCTCAAGGCGCACCTGATCGCCACCGGCGCCTGGTCCGACGAACGCCACACCCAGGCCGAGGCGGAGATTCGCGCCGAGGTGATCGCGGCCCAGAAGGAGGCCGAGAAGATCGGCACCCTGCATACCGGCCGCCACCCGAGCCCGCGCGAGATGTTCGAGGACGTCTATGCCGAAATGCCGCCGCACCTCTTGCGCCAGCGCCACGAGACGGGGTTCTGACATGGCCCGCATGACCATGGTCGAGGCGATCCGCGATGCCCATGACGTTGCCATGGGCCGCGATGACAAGGTCGTCGTGTTCGGCGAGGATGTCGGCTATTTCGGCGGCGTGTTCCGCTGTACCGCCGGGTTGCAGGCGAAATACGGACCCTCGCGCTGTTTCGACGCGCCGATCAGCGAAAGCGGCATCGTCGGCGCCGCCGTCGGCATGGCCGCCTACGGGCTGAAGCCCTGCGTCGAGATCCAGTTCGCCGATTACATGTACCCCGCCTATGACCAGATCGTGTCCGAGGCGGCGCGGCTGCGCTATCGCTCGGCGGGGGAATTCACCTGTCCGATCGTGATCCGGATGCCGACGGGCGGGGGCATATTCGGAGGCCAGACCCACAGCCAGAGCCCCGAGGCGCTGTTCACGCATGTCGCGGGGCTCAAGACCGTGGTGCCGTCGAACCCGCAGGATGCCAAGGGGCTGCTTCTGGCGGCCATCGACGACCCCGATCCGGTGATCTTTCTCGAACCCAAGCGGCTGTACAACGGACCGTTCGACGGCCATCACGACCGCCCGGTCGAATCCTGGAAGACCTCGCCGCTGTCCGAGGTCGAGGAAGGCTGGTGCCCGATCCCGCTGGGGCGCGCCAACGTCGTGCGAGAGGGCGGCGATCTGACCGTTCTGGCCTATGGCACGATGGTTCATGTGGCGCTGGCGGCGGTGGCCGAAAGCGGAACCGATGCCGAAGTGATCGACCTGCGCACGCTGATTCCGCTGGATGTGGATGCCATCGTTGCATCGGTGCGCAGGACCGGGCGCTGCCTGATCGTGCACGAGGCGACGCTGACCTCGGGGTTCGGCGCCGAACTGGCGGCACTGGTCCAGCGCAACTGTTTCTGGCACCTCGAGGCGCCCGTGCTGCGGGTCGCCGGCTGGGACACCCCCTATCCGCATGCGCAGGAATGGCACTACTTTCCCGGCCCGGCGCGCATCGTCGAGAATATCCGGGCGGTGATGGAGGCCTGAGCCATGGGCGAATTCACGATCAAGCTGCCCGATGTGGGCGAAGGCATCGCCGAGGCGGAACTGACCGCCTGGCATGTGAAGGTCGGCGACATCGTGCGCGAGGACGACATCATCGCCGAGGTGATGACCGAAAAGGCCGCGGTCGAAATCCCGACCGAGGTCACCGGCAAGGTGATCTGGCTGGGCGGAGAGCCGGGCGAGATGCTGGCCATCGGCAGCGATCTGGCCCGGATCGAGGTCGAGGGCGAGGGCAACAGGCCCGGGGCGCAAGCCGCAGCAGGGGCGAAGACGCCGCGCGAACCGCCCGAACAGCCCGCGACGAAAGCGCCCGAACCCGCCCCGCCCGAGCCCGGGGCGAAGTCCGACCCGGACGCCGGGCCCGATGCCGCGCCGCGCCCCCTGCCCCGCCCCGCCGCGCGCCGCCGCGAGGGCGAGCGCCCGCTTGCCGCGCCGTCGGTGCGCCGCCGCGCCCGCGATGCCGGGGCCGATCTGCGTCAGGTGATGGGCAGCGGCCCGGCCGGGCGCATCACCCATGACGACCTGAGCGCGTTTCTCGAACACGGGCCGTCGCACGATGGCCCGACGCGCCAGCCCGACATGTCGGTTTCCGAGGAAAGGATCATCGGGCTGCGCAAGCGCATCGCCGAGCGCATGGCGCTGTCCAAATCGCGCATTCCCCATATCACCATCGTCGAAGAGATCGACATGACCGATGTGGAGACGCTGCGCGCCCGGCTGAACGCCGACCATTCCGGCACCCGCGGCAAGCTTACGGTGCTGCCATTCCTGATGCTGGCGATCGCCGACGCCGTGGCCGAACAGCCCGCGATCAACGCCCATTTCGACGACGAGGCCGGCATCCTGCGCAAATCGGGCGGCGTGCATGTGGGCATCGCCACCCAGACTGGCGGCGGGCTGGTGGTGCCGGTGGTGCGCCATGTCGAGGCGTTGACGCTGTGGGAAGCGGGCGCCGAGCTGGCGCGCCTGGCGCAATCGGCGCGCGAATCCCGCGCCGGGCGCGACGAGTTGAAGGGATCGACCATCACCATAACCTCGCTGGGGCCGATGGGGGCCATCGCCACGACACCGATCATCAACTACCCCGAGGTCGCCATCGTCGGCGTCAACAAGATGCAGATGCGCCCGGTATGGGACGGCAGCGGGTTCGTGCCGCGCCGGATGATGAACATCTCCTCCGCCTTCGATCACCGGGTGATCGACGGCTGGGATGCCGCCGTGTTCGTGCAGAAACTCAAGACCCTTCTGGAAACGCCGGCGCTGCTGTTCGTGAAAGGATAGGCCATTGGAACCCATCGAGACGGATCTACTCGTGATCGGCGCCGGCCCCGGCGGCTATGTCTGCGCCATCCGCGCGGGGCAGCTTGGCGTCTCCACCGTCATCGTCGAACGCAACCGGCCGGGCGGCACCTGTCTGAACGTCGGCTGCATCCCGTCCAAGGCGCTGATCCACGTCGCCGAGCAGTTCCACATCGCGCGGCTTCAGGCGCGCGACGGCGGCGCGCTGGGGATCTCGGTCAGCGATCCCCGGATCGACCTCGCCGCTGCCGTGGACTGGAAGGACGGCATCGTTTCGCGGCTGAATTCCGGTGTGGCGGGACTCTTGAAGAAGGCCGGCGTCAAGTCGATTCAGGGCGAGGCGCGGTTCATCGACGGCAAGACGGTGATGATCCGCTCGGAAATGGGCGAACAGCGCCTCACCGCGCGCCGCATCGTGATTGCCACCGGATCGCGCCCCGTGGAACTGCCCGACCTGCCTTTCGGCGGCGCGATCCTGTCCTCCACCCAGGCGCTGGCGCTGACGGCGGTGCCCAGGACGCTGGCGGTTGTCGGCGGCGGCTATATCGGGCTTGAGATCGGCATGGCCTTTGCCAAGCTGGGCGCGAAGGTCACGATAGTCGAGGCCGAGGCGCGCATTCTGCCGCAATACGACACGGATCTTACGAAACCCGTTGCCGAGAGGCTGAAAGAACTGGGCGTGCGCGTGATGACGGGCGCGCGGGCGGGCGGCCACGCCAAGGGCAGGCTGAACGTGGAGACCGGCGGCGGAAGCGAAAGGATCGCCGCCGAAAAGGTACTGGTCACGGTGGGCCGCACGCCCGGTTTCGACGGGCTGGGCCTGGACGAGCTGTCGCTGGCGATGTCGGGCCCTTTCCTGCGCATCGACGAACAGTGCCGCACCTCGATGCGCGATGTCTTCGCCATCGGCGACGTGACCGGCGAACCGATGCTGGCCCATCGCGCCATGGCCCAGGGCGAGATGGTGGCCGCCATCGCCGCCGGGCGCCCGGGCGGCTGGGACAAGGCCTGCATCCCCGCGATCTGTTTCACCGATCCCGAGATCGTGACCGCCGGGCTGGACCCGGAGGCCGCACGCGCCGCCGGCCACGCCGTCAGGACGGCGAGCTTTCCCTTCCGCGCGAACGGGCGCGCCATGACGCTGGGCGCCGAGACCGGCTTCGTGCGCGTCGTGGCGCGCGAGGACAACCACCTGATCCTCGGGCTTCAGGCGGTGGGGGCGGGCATGGCCGAACTGGCCGCGGCCTTTTCCGCCCTGATCGAGATGGGCGCCCGGCTGGAAGACGTGGCCGAAACGATCCATGCGCATCCGACCCAGGGCGAGGCGCTGCAAGAGGCGGCGCTGGCCGCCCTCGGGCACCCGCTGCACATCTGAGGAATGTCAGAACCGCGCCGCCGGCCCGTCCCTATTGCGCCGAGCCGCCGGTATCGGCCCCGTCGAAGGGGCGCTGGTCGCGCGGTCTCGGCTTTGGCGCCCAGATCACGCTGCGCGGTTTTTGCGACATGCGCCGGGCCAGGTCCTCGACCGGGCCGAACTCCATGACCTTGGCCATGCAGTGATGCACGCAACTGGGCCTGCCCTCGCGTTGCACCCGCTCGGTGCAGAGATCGCACAGATCGGTGGGGATGGGCATGAAATTGTAGGTCTGTCCGCCGTTCATCAGCTGCTCGAGCACCTGGATGCCCAGTTCCTCGGTGTCGAAACCATGTTCCTGCTGGCAGGCGATTTCACAGGCCTTGCAGCCCGTGCAGTATTCATAGTCGATCCAGAGTCCGTACACTGTCATTTTCAGATTTTCCCGTGATTTCCGGCACGTCCGCCGGTTGGGATTTTCGTTGCACGGCGCATCACGCCGCCGCCTGATCGTCGGCCTTGCGGATCCGGCACAGCACCGATTTCACCTGTGCCCCGCCAAAGCCGCTCTTCGAGGAAAGCCCCCCCGGCATCAGCATGTTGACGTTGGATTCATAGGCGCCGTAATCCTTCTCGCGCACCTTCTCGGGCATCCACCAGCTGTGCTGGGCCACCACGACCCGGGGATGCACATAGGCGAACTTGGCCCGCATCCGGCATTTGCCCACGTGGTTTTCCAGCCAGACCCAATCGCCGTCGGCAATGCCGTAGTTCGCGGCCGTTTCGGGGTGGATCTCGACCAGCGGATCGGGGTTGAGCCGGCGCAGCTTGGGCACGTTGCGATGTTCGCTGTGGAAGAACGCGATGGTGCGCGAACCGGTATTCAGGATCAGCGGGTATTCCTCGGCCATGTCCGGCCTGCTGACCGGGCTGTAGGTCGGTTCGACATAGACCGGCAGCGGGTCGTAGCCCCATTCCTGCATCTGGGAGGACGCCAGTTCGATCTTGCCCGATGGGGTGGCAAAGCCCGGCTTGCCGTCGGCGCGCAGCAAGCCCTTCTCGTGGCGGTGATAGGGCATCGCCGGGCTGTCCCTTGGCGGCATGATCCAGTGCTCCTCGCGCACATCCTCGAGCGTCTGGCCGGTATCCTTGAGGTAGTAGCGATAGAGATCCGGCAACGTTTCGAACTGGAAGTCGTCGCGCAGCCGCCTGGACAATTCAAAGCAGATCTCGGCATCGGACCGGCAGTCGCCGAACCTGATCGCGGTGTTCTGTGCCGTGAGTGGCGACCACCAGGCGCGGATGCCGTCGCGTTCGGCGAAACTGGCCGAGGGCAGCACGACATCGGCCAGCGCCATCGCGGTCGGCGTCATGAACAGATCGACGACGACGTTGAAGTCGAGGTTTTCGAACGCCTTGCGCCAGCGCAGCGGATCCTGCGCGCCGACGACGAAATTGGTGCCGGCGATGACCGAGGCCTTCAACGGATAGGGTTTGCCCGTCAGCGCCTGGGTGATGACCGAATCCGGCTGTGCCCGCCAGTGCATGTGGCGCACCAGCGGAAATTCGTCCACGCCGATGCGCTTGGCCTGCTGGTCCTTGTCCATCAGATCGCCATACATGTCCTGGATCGCGTCCTGCGACATCGGATAGGCGGTCATGCCGAAGGCGGGCCTTGCGACGATCATGCCGCCCGGAATCTCGACGTTTCCGGTGATCGCCCACAGGTGGTTGATCGCGGAGGCGACCGAGAAGCCCTCGGGCGCCATGTCCACCGGGACGCCCCATTGCAGCGCCGCCGGGCTGGCCCTGGCATAGGCACGCGCGGCTTCGGCGATCAGATCCTTCTTGAGCCAACATATTTCGGCCACGCGGTCGAGCGGGTATTCGGCGGCGCGCGCCTTCAACTGCTCGAAACCCACGGTCCATTTCTCGACGAAATCCTTGTCGTAAAGCTCTTCCTCGATGATGACGTTGAGCATGCCCAGCGCCAGCGCGCCGTCGGTCCCGGGCCGCAGCGGCAGCCAGATGTCGGCGCGCGAGGCCAGCCAGGTATAGTTCGGGTCGATGACCACCAGTTTCGAGCCGCGCTTGACGCAATGGATGATCCAGTGGCCGTGATTGCCGTCGTTGCAGGTGGCCACCGGGTTTTGCCCCCAGACCACATAGCATTCGGGCAGGCGCCATTCGGGGGACTCATAGCGCGCCTGCTGGAACTGCGAATTGTCCGGCACGACATAATCGCCCATGGCGACCTTCATCGCCAGAAGCCGTGGGTGATAGCACGAGTTTCCGGGCAGCGCCTGCATCCAGTTCGGGCTGCCGTAATTGTAGGCCAGAAACACCAGCCAGCCGCCGACGTCGCGCCCGGTTCCCTGTACGAAGACGGTGGATTCGGCGCCGAACTCCTGTTTCACGGCGCTCAGCTTGCTTTCGACCAGCGACAGGGCCTCGTCCCAGCTTGCCGGACGCCAGGTATCGGTGCCGCGCGCACCGGTGCGGATCAGCGGGCGGGTCAGGCGGTTGGGGTGATAGGCATAATCCTTGAGCGCCAGCGCCCGCGGGCACAGCGTGCCCTGGTTGTAGGGGTGATCGGCGATGCCTTCGATCTTTTCGAGCTTGCCGTCGCGGACATGCAGGTTGACACCGCATCCGCCATGGCACCCGGCGCCGGCCGACCAGACCGTCGAGCGTACGATTCTTGTCTCACCATCGGCAATGTCTGACACCTGACCGTCTCCCCATCCACGGACCCGCCGGCTGCCCGAGGGCATTGGCGATTTCACGTTTCCTGCTGTGATGCTATTGTAAAATATTACAGACTGTCAATGCCATCCGGTACCGGAATACGCCCGTTCGCGGCACCATTCCTATCGTGCAAACGGGGCCGTTTCCTCGAGCCGGCGTCCGGTGGCCAGCAGATCCAGATCGCGCCCGCCCGGCGCCGTCAGCATGGCGCCCAGCAGATGACCGCGATATCGGAACGGCAACGACAGGCTGCACCCGTCCGTGACGTTTGCCAGTGACGTATTGCGCAACGCCAGCAGGTTCAGCCGGTCGTAGTCTTCCTCGCGCCGGAACGCATCGAAAGCCGGCGGCAGCATCGCCACCGTCGGCATCAGCAGGAAATCGTCGCCGAGTTCTTCGGCGAACGCGGCGATCAGCCTTTCGCGCGCCTGCAACGTCCGGCAATACTGGACGGCGGACACCTCGTCGGCCCGCTGCATGCGGCGCAGCACCCGGGGATCGAACGCATCGGGCGAACGCAGATACTCGTCCTGATAATGGGCGCGCGATTCAACCGCCGAAAAATGCCAGACCGGCAGCGCCTTGTAGCGCTCAAGGGATGCAAGCGGCTTATCCACGATCGGCAAACCCGCCCGCCGCAAACCGGCGAGCAGAGCGTCAAAACCGCTCGCCACGATGTCATCGAGGCCGTCCAGCCCGAAATTTCGCGCGACGATCAGCCTGCCCCGCATCGGCGTACCCGCGCCGGCCGGCACAGCCGCCATCGCCCGCCATGCGGCCTCGCAGGCGGCCACATCGCGCGCGATCGGCCCGATACTGTCGAGCGTGTGCGAAAGCGGCCGGCAGCCCTGCCGCGGCACCGTCCGTTGCGTCGGCTTGAAACCGACTGTTCCGGTGAACGCCGCGGGTATCCGCAGCGATCCGCCGGTATCGCTGCCGATCGCGATATCGGCCGCGCCGGTTGCGACGGACACCGCGCCGCCCGATGTCGAGCCGCCGGGAATATGGCCGGGCATGGCCGGATTGTCGGGGGTGCCGAAATGGGGGTTCAGTCCGAGGCCGGAATAGGCGAGTTCGGTCATGTTGGTATGGCCCAGAATCAGGGCGCCCGCATCCCTGAGCCGTCCGACCGCGACGGCATCGCGTTGCGCCGGATCGTCGCCCAGCACAAGCGACCCCGCCCGTGTCGGGTGGCCGCGCACGTCAAGAAGATCCTTGATCGTGACGATTGCGCCCCACAGCGCGCTGTCCGGGCCGTTGCCATCCGACCCGTGCAGGCGTTCGGCGTCCGATGCAATATCGTCGGCGAACACCCCGGTGAACACGCGCCGCAGTTCGGGCGGATCGCCCTCGATGCGGCGCAGAACGGCCCCGACCCGTTCGCGCACGATTTCGGTGCGGTTGCGTTCCGGCACGTCCGATCTCCCCTGGTTATTGCGCCGAACCGAGATAGGCGGCAAAGATCTCGGGGTCTTTCAGCAGTGTTTCCGCCGCCCCCTCCATCACGATCCGGCCCGAGCTGAGCACATACCCCCTGTCGGCGATCTTCAGGGCCTTTCTGGCATTCTGTTCGACAAGAAGAATTGCCGTATCCTCGCGGCGCAGGGAATCGATGCACTCGAAGATCCGGGTGACGACCTTTGGCGCCAGTCCCAGCGACGGTTCGTCCAGCATCAACAGCCGCGGCTGGGCCACGAGGGCGCGGCCGATGGCCAGCATCTGCTGTTCGCCCCCGCTCAGCGTACCGCCCGGCTGGCGCCGGCGTTCGGCCAGGATCGGAAACATGTCATAGACCCGATCCATCCCGCTGGCGACCTGTGCGGAACTGCGCAGGAACCCGCCCAGCATCAGGTTTTCCTCGACCGTCATGGGCGCGAGGATGCCGCGGCCCTCCTTGACCAGGCTGACGCCCCTTGCCACGATCCTGTGGCTTTTCAGCCCGAATATCGACTGGTTCTCGAACTCGATCTCGCCGCTTTCGGGCATCAGCGCACCGGCCAGCGACATCATCAGCGTCGTCTTGCCCGCGCCGTTGGCACCGATCAGGGAAACGATCTCGCCGGGCATGACTTGCAGCGCCACGTCCTGCAAGACCTTGATGGCCCCGTAACCGGCGTTGAGGTTGCTCACGCGCAGCATCAATCGTCCTCTTCGCCCAGATAAGCCTCGATCACGGCCTTGTCGCCCTGGATTTCGGCCGGGCTGCCGGCCGCGATCAGCTCTCCGAAATTCAGGACGAACACGTAATCGCAGCGCCGCATGACCAGGTTCATGTCGTGTTCGACAAGAAGAACGCACAACCCGTCCCTTCGCAGGTCTTCGACACGCCCCCAAAGCGCGTCGGTTTCGGTGCTGTTCATTCCCGCCGCCGGTTCGTCGAGCAACAGCAGCCGCGGACGCAGCGCGCAGGCGCGCGCGATCTCAAGCCGGCGCTGTTCGCCGTAGGACAGCGCGCCGCTGAGATAGTCGCGCTTGCCCCAAAGCCCCATCAGGTCGAGCAGGCGGCGCGCCTCTTCCTTCAGTGCCCGTTCGCGCGCGCTGGCCGGCAGAAAGACCGACTGCAAACCGCCCATGGCCGCCAGGCTGTTCTGGGCGACCGTCACGTTTTCCAGCACCGTGTTGGAGGCAAACAGCCGGATATTCTGATAGGTCCGCCCGATGCCCGCCTGCGCGATCCGATGCGCCCGGGCGCGCGTGATGTCGCGGCCCAGAAAGCGGATGGCGCCCGAGGTCGCCCGGTATGCCCCGGACAGGATATTCAGCAGCGTCGTCTTGCCGGCGCCGTTGGGTCCGATCAGGCCGTACACGCCGGTGCCGTCGATCGAAAGCGACACGCCGTCCAGCGCCCGGACGCCGCCGAACTGCATCGTCACATCGCGGATCTCAAGCATCGGGGCGCGCCCTCGGGGCGATGGTTCGCCTGATTGAGCGCAGGATGTTGCGGGTCAGAAGCCCGCGCGGGCGGATGATCATCAGCACGATTAGCACGGCACCGAACAGGCTCAGGCGCCAATCGTGCATGAACCGCAGAACCTCGGGCAGGATCGAGAAGATCACCGCGCCCAGCAGCGCGCCCCAGACGCTTTCCATGCCGCCGAGAATCACGAACAGAACCGCCATGGCCGATATCAGGAACGTGAAGTTGCCCGGTTCGATGTAGAGCAGGTAGTGGCCGTAAAGCCCGCCGGCCATTCCGGCGATAAGCGCCCCCAGCGCGAAGGCCGCGACCT
>JAGRMG010000217.1 GCA_020441385.1 Paracoccaceae bacterium | reverse complement strand
GCGACGTTCTGGTGTTCGGCGGCACCGCCCGGGCCGATCAGTTCCAGGTCAATTTCACCCACACCGCCAACAAGGAGACGGGCGAGCGTTCCGGCGATGACGACGTTCAGGAAGCCTTCGTGATCTACAAGCCCACGGGGCAGATCCTCTGGGCGCTGGTCGATGGCGGAGGAGAGGCCAGCATCAACCTCCAGATCGGGGCCGAGGTGTTCGACCTGCTGGGCTGAGGATCCTCGATGTCGCTCGTCAGTCCTCCGGCGGATTCAGGGCGGGTACCGCGCCGTAGTTGCGTTCTTCGCCGGCAAAGATCGCGCCCGGTGCCGGGAAAGCGACCGGACCGTTCGGGCTGTCGACCGTGATGCGGCGCAGATGCGGATGGGCCGACAGGCCCGCCATATCGTTGACCGAGGCCATTGCGATGTCGATCTTGGACAGCAGCGCGATGGCCTCGTCGGCGTCGTATCTGCCAAAGGCCCCGGCCACGACCGCATCGGTTTCCGCCCGGTTGTTCACCCGCGCCACATTGGTGGCAAGGCGCGGATCGGTTCCCAGCGCCGCATCGCCGATGAATTCCGCACAAAGCCTGACCCACTCGCGGTCGCTCTGGATCGAAATCAGGATCGGCGCGCCGGACTTCGGCAGAAACACCCCGTATGGCGCGATGGAGGGATGAGCGAGGCCCGCCCGACCGGGGCTCTTGCCGCCTTCATGGTTCAACAGAGGCACGGTCAGCCATTCGGCCATCACGTCGAACATCGACACGCTGATCTGCGCGCCCTGCCCGGTGATGCCGCGCCGGATCAACGCTTCGAGGATCGAGGAATAGGCTGTCGATCCGGTGGCGATGTCGACCACCGAGATCCCGACCCGTGCCGCTTCGGACGGGCCTCCGGTGATCGAACACAGCCCGCTTTCCGCCTGTATCAGCAGGTCATAGGCCTTGCGATCCGCCATGGGCCCGGTTTCGCCATAGCCCGAGATGGAACAGGTAACGAGCCGCGGAAAATCCCGCCTCAGCCGCGCCGGATCAAAGCCCAGCCGTGCCAGAGACCCGGGTTTGAGGTTCTGGATCAGCACATCGGCCGTTTCCAGAAGCCGCCCCAGCGCCGCCTTGCCCTTTTCCGAGGTCAGATCGAGCGTCACGCTGACCTTGCCGCGGTTCAGCCAGACGAAATAGCTTGACTGACCCGCCGCGACATCGTCATAGCCGCGGGCGAAATCGCCCTCGGGGCGTTCCACCTTGGTGACATGCGCGCCCGCATCGGCCAGCCGCATCGAGGCGAATGGCGCCGCCACCGCCTGTTCGATGGCGACGACCTTCAGCCCGTCCAGCGGCAGCATCAGAACGACCTCGGCATGCCGAGGATGTGCTCGGCGACATAGGAGAGGATGAGGTTGGTCGAGATCGGCGCCACCTGATACAGCCGGGTTTCGCGGAACTTGCGTTCGATGTCGTATTCATTGGCAAAGCCGAATCCGCCATGGAACTGGATGCAGGCGTTCGCGGCCTCCCAGCTGGCCTTGGCGGCGAGATACTTGGCCATGTTCGCCTCGGCTCCGCAGGGCTGGCCGGCGTCATAGAGGGCGCACGCCTTGTAGCGCATGAGATTTGCGGCCTCGACCTCGATGAAGGCTTCGGCGATGGGGAACTGCACCCCCTGGTTCTGCCCGATGGGGCGGCCGAAGACCTGACGTTCATTGACATAGGCGGTAACCTTGTCGGTGAACCAGTAGCCGTCGCCGATGCACTCGGCGGCGATCAGCGCGCGTTCGGCATTCAGTCCGGTCAGGATGTACCTGAACCCCTTGCCTTCTTCACCGATCAGGTTTTCCACGGGAATTTCGAGGTTGTCGAAGAACAGCTCGTTGGTTTCGTGATTCACCATGTTGGGGATCGGCTTGACTTCCATCCCGCTTTGCATCGCTTCCCTGATGTCGACCAGAAAGATCGACAGACCCTCGGATTTCTTCGCCACCTCGGCCAGTGGCGTGGTGCGGGCGAGCAGGATCATCAGGTCGGAATGCTGCACCCGGCTGATCCAGACCTTCTGGCCGTTGATGACGTATTTGTCGCCGCGCCTGATGGCGGTCGTCTTGATCCTGGTGGTGTCGGTGCCGGTGGTCGGCTCGGTCACGCCCATCGACTGAAGCCGCAGCTCACCGCTGGCCAGCCTGGGCAGGATGCGCCGGCGCTGCTCGTCCGAGCCGTGCCGCACGAGCGTGTTCATGTTGTACATCTGGCCATGACAGGCCCCGGAATTGCCGCCGGCCCGGTTGATTTCCTCCATGATCACACTCGCCTCGATCAGACCAAGGCCCGAGCCGCCATATTGCTCGGGGATCAGCGCGGCCATCCAGCCCTCGCGGGTCAGCGCCTCGACGAAATCTTCGGGATAGGCATGCGCCGCGTCCACCTTGCGGTGGTATTCGGCGGGGAACCGGGCGCAGAGTGCGCGCACGCCATCGCGGATGTCCTGATAATCGTCGGAGAGAAAGTTCATGGGAATGCTCGCGTCCGGATGTGGGGTCGCCTTCGCAGTAGCCTCGGATCGGGCATTGCGCAAATATTTGCATGCGATAGATATGATAGTATCCCTGTAGGTGGTCTCGCGAATGCTGTGGAAATTACCGGGCAGCGCCTCCGGGCGGGATTGGTACGTCGCTGTTCAGGCCGCCACGTCAAGGACGGCAGGCTCCAGCGGGTGATGCAGGGTTTCCCAGCCGTCGATCTTTCGCATCCGCTGCCCGGCAGTGGTTTGCCTGCAAACCATGAGAGGGAGGATCTGGCCTGACGCCAGCAGTGCCCAGAGCAACATGGGAACGGTCTCGGGCGTGGGCAGCACCGTTTGCGTCTTGATCCGCCGGCGGAATTCTTCGTTCAGCCGCTCTATCGCGTTCGTC
>JAGRMG010000034.1 GCA_020441385.1 Paracoccaceae bacterium | reverse complement strand
GACAAGTTCTTCCACGCAGGGGGCGATCCGGACGCCATGCTGGGCCACGGCTCGGACTGGGTGCAGGACTATGACGCCGCCGAGGGCGACGTTCTGGTGTTCGGCGGCAGCGGCACCGGCAGCCAGTTCCAGGTGAATTTCACCCACACCGCCAACAAGGAGACCGGTGAGCGCTCGGGCGATGACGACGTGCAGGAAGCCTTCGTGATCTACCGACCCACCGGGCAGATCCTCTGGGCGCTGGTGGATGGCGGCGGCCAGGACAGCATCAACCTCCAGATCGGAGCGGATGTGTTCGATCTGCTGGCCTGAGGCGGGCGCGGAGCGCGGGAAATTTCCGGTCTGATGCGGATTTTGTGACTTGAAATCACCGTCCCGATTGATCTTGATCCGAACCGCCGGCAGTTGAGCCGGCGGTTCGGAACAGAGAATTGACATGACCGTAAAAATCGACCTTTTCAACGGGTTGGGCAGCGCCAGTCCCGGCACGCGAACGACACCCGACGCGGTGGATCTGGTGCTGCTTCAGGCCCCCGACCAATGGGGTATTGCGCCCAATGTCGTCGGTGTCACCAACCCCGATTGGGTGGCGCTGGTCAATACCGAGACCTTGGTTCAGGCCTCGGTTCGCGGCGATTTTCCGGCGCCGCTGCCGATGGCCGACGCCCTCGATCCGACCTCGGGCGCCTATCAGCGCTGGGTCGACAACGCGCTGCCCATCCGGATCACCGAAGCCCGGGTCCAAACACCGCAGTTCATCATGGATATCGACTTTGACGGCCGCGGCCCAACGATGGCGAATTTCTATTACAGCTGGATGATGAGCGACGTCTTCGCCCTGATGCCCGAGATCAACGGCATCGCCTACGCAGCCGACGGCACCCCGGCGCCCGAGCCGGTCGAGCCGATGGACCTGACCGGCACCGACGACCCCGAGGCGCTGGATGGTGGCGATGGCGACGACCGGCTGGTCGGTCTTGGCGGCAACGACACGCTTTCGGGCGGCGACGGGGCCGATACGCTCAACGGCGGCGACGGCGACGACCTGATCCGCGGCGGCGCGACCGATGGCGACCTGAGCGACGTGATCTATGGCGGCGATGGCAACGACAGCGTCGACGGCGGCCACGGCAACGACCGCATCTTCGGCGGCGCCGGGGACGACACGCTTGCCGGCGGTTTCGGCGCCGACACGATCGAGGGTCAGGACGGCGACGACGTCATCACCGGTTCGGCCTTCTCCGACCAGGTGTTCGGCAATGCCGGCAACGATTTCGTCAATGGCGGCTTCGGTCACGACCTGATCAACGGCGGGGCAGGGGCGGACAAGTTCTTTCATGCCGGGGTCGCGGGCCACGGCTCGGACTGGGTGCAGGATTACGACGCGGCCGAAGGCGACGTTCTGGTGTTCGGCATCGCCTCGGCCCGGGCCGATCAGTTCCAGGTCAACACCACCCATACCGCCAACAAGGAGACCGGCGAGCGGTCGGGCGATGACGATGTCGAGGAAGCCTTCGTGATCTACCGCCCCACGGGCCAGATCATGTGGGCGCTGGTGGACGGGGCCGGGCAGGCCAGCATCAACCTCCAGATCGGCGGAGAGGTGTTCGACCTGATGGCCTGAGCGGTGCCGCCGCGCGCCCTGCCGTGGCAGGGCGGCCTGGCCCGGGGCGGTTCCCCGGGCCAGGCCCGCCCCCGCGGATTGATTTTTCGCGGTATTTGCGTCAGTCTGGGGGTTCCCAACCGCGAGAACCCGATGCGTCTGCTGCTTGCCGCATTCCTGCTGCTAATCGTGCCGCTACCGGCTCTGGCCAAGAATGTGGCGCTGGTCATCGGCAATTCGGCCTATCGCAACGTGGAGCCGCTGGCCAATCCGGCCAACGACGCCATCGCAGTTTCCAACGCCTTGACCGCGCAGGGGTTTCAGGTGGTCATGGCCAACAACCTGACCCGGTCGGAAATGTACAACACGCTGATCGGGTTCCGCTCGCTGGCCGACGCCGCCGATATCGCGGTGGTCTATTATGCCGGCCACGGCATCGAGATCGCCGGCCAGAACTTCCTGATACCCGTCGATGCCAGCGCCCGCGATGCCCGCGACGCGCATGTCGAGATGGTGCAGGTCGCGGATCTGCTGCCCCAGATCTCCGGGGCCAGGCGGCTCAAGATGGTGGTGCTGGATGCCTGCCGCAACAATCCCTTCGTCGCCCAGATGAAGAGCGCGGGGCAGGACAGGGGGGTCGGGCGCGGGCTGGCCATCGTCGAAAGCGCCGAGGCCGATACGCTGATCGCCTATGCCGCCGCCGCGGGCGCGGTGACGCCGGACGGTGCCGAGGGCGGGAATTCCCCGTTCACATCCGCCTTTCTGCGCGCGTTGGACGGCCCGCCGACCGATATCCGCCTGCTGCTCGGTTCGGTGCGCGACGAGATGCGCCAGACCGTTCCCGGCGCGGCGCCTTTCGTCTATTCCTCGCTTGGCAAGGACCGGGTCGTCATCAACCCAAACAGCGCCGGGTCCGATGGGGAAGACGGCGCCGGCGACGCGGGCGGCGCCGCCGCCGTGGCCGGCAAGTTCGACCCGAACGCGATGATCGTCGATTTCGCCACCGCCGAGATCGCCGACTCGCCCGACCTTTGGCTTGCCTTCCTCGAGAAGTACAAGGATCACGCGGATCAGACGCTTTATGTCCTGGCGCGGCGCAAGCAGGCGCAGATCGAGAACCGGGAGCGTCTTGCCGCGCTGCAACCGGTTGCGCCGCCGGTGACTCCGGACTCGGTTGCCGGAACGGCCAAGGCCGCGCCGCCGCCGCAATCGCCCCCCGACGCCCCGGAACCCGTGGCCAAGGCGGAGCCCGGAGCCGCTCCCGAACCCGCCCCCGAAGCCGTGACGCTGGCAGATCCCAAGCCGGAACCGGCGGTCCCGTCAGTGCCGGAGGCCGCGGCCGGCCCGGCGCTGGAACCGGCCGCCCCCGCGCCCGCCGCGGCCCGGGCGGAAATCGCCTTCCTGACGCCCGCACCCGCAGCGGCGCCGGAAGAGGGTGCCGCCGGCCCCGATGTCGGGATCGCCTTCCTGGAGCCGGAACCGCAGCCCGACCTCCGCCGGCGCACGCTTGAAACCGGCCCGGCGGTGAACCCGCCGGCACCCGAACCGGTGCTGCTTGGCGCCGGCGCCGCCGCCCGGGCGATCCAGACGCTGCTCAGGGATGCGGGCTGTTACCCGGGCCTGATCGACGGCGATCTGGGCCGGCGCTCGCAGGCGGGGCTGGACCGGTTTGCCAGCCTCGCCGGCATAAGTGTTGCGCTGGACCGCGAGGCCGGTGCCGAACGGCTCAACGAGGTCTTGTCGCTGCTGCGTGCGCATGACGGGGTTGAATGCCCCGCTGCCCCGGTGGTGCAGAAAACCGCCCCGGCGCCGCGCAGGACCGCTCCGGCGCCGCGACGAACGGCCCCCGCCCCCGCAGCGCCTGCGCGCGACAAGCCCTGCCCGAGCTACGGCTTCGCGCCGGGCTGCCCCAACAACTACTGATCGCGGCGAAACGCGACCGCCCTCAGACGTCGGCCACGATCTCTTCCAGCATGGCGCGCACCTGTCCGGCGACGCCCTTCAGTTCGGCATTGTCGATCGCGGCCATCGACGCCTCGGGATCGACGGCGCTGACCTCGACGCCGCCATCGACAGCGCGCAGGATGACGTTGCAGGGCAGCATCGCGCCGACCCGGGGTTCCATCCCGATCGCCTGATGCGCCATGCCGGGATTGCAGGCACCAAGGATCCGGTAGGGCTGCATGTCCACGTCCAGCTTCTTCTTCATCGTCGCCTTGACGTCGATTTCGGTCAGCACCCCGAAACCGTGCTTGCCCAAGGCGGCGCGCACGCGGGCGTCCACGGCTTCGAAATCGTCATCCGCGATCACCCGGTCGATCGTGTATGCCATGAGGGGAATCCTTTCCTATTGTGTTTCCTGAATATGTGATGCGGTGCCCGTCCATGCAACCCGGCCCGGGCCATGTAGTGCCGATTGACCCGATCCGAATGGTCGCAACACGGCCAGGCCCGGTCGCGCCGGAATGGAACCGGGTTTCGGGATCCCGTGCGAAACCTCGCGGCAGGGCGGGCAAGGACTTTCGAAAGTCCTTGCCCACGGATTTTCGAAAATCCGTGAAAAAGCGCCTTGCAAGGCGCATTTCCCAAGCCGCTTCGAAGCGGCTTGTCCCCTGAGGCAGGTGCGAACTCCGGTTGTGCCCGGTCGTCAATCATCGAATTGCGAGTTCGTATCACCGGCCAATCCGGGCCACCAGATCGGCCAGCCCGCCAAGATCGCTCAGGCTGCGATAGCGGGGCGCATCGCTGGGTTCTTCGGCATGCTCGATCTCCCAGGTCAGGCCATGGGGCACATGCACGCCCCAGCCGCCGGCCTGGATCGCCGGCAGCACGTCGGAGCGCATCGAATTGCCGACCATCATCGCTCGGTCGGCGCCTTCGCCATGGCGGGCAAAGATCGTCGCATAGACGGTGGCGGTCTTTTCCGACACGATCTCGACCCCGTCGAACAGATCGCCCAGCCCGGACTGGGCCAGCTTGCGTTCCTGGTCCAGCAGGTCGCCCTTGGTGATGAGCAGGATGCGGAAATCGCCGGCCAGTGCCTCCACCGCTTCCCGTGCCTGCGGCAGCAGTTCGATCGGATGGCCGAGCATGTCCTGTCCCGCCGCGATCAGTTCGCGGATCACGGCGGCGGGAACCTTGCCCTCGGTGACGTCGATGGCCGTCTCGATCATCGAGAGAACGAAACCCTTGATGCCATAGCCGTACTGGCCCAGGTTGCGCCGCTCGGCGGCCAGCAGCCGGGCAGACAGGTGGGCGCCGTCGGCGTAATCGGCCAGCAGGGCGACGAAACGCTCCTGGGTCAGCCGAAAGAACCGTTCGTTGTGCCAAAGCGTGTCGTCGGCATCGAATCCGATGGTGGTCAGGACGGCGGTCATCGGCTTTGCGTCCGCTTTCTCTTTTCCTATGCTGCCGGAAGGTTATATAAAGGTCGGCGAAGAGAAGAAACCGCAACCGGACGGAACCCTGTGCCCATGCTGCTGCGGCAAGTGACGATGTCGGACAAACCGGACGGGGATGACGGCACGTCGATCCTCGTCCAGACGCGTACCCGCACCAAACGGCCGCCGCTCTACAAGGTCTTGCTGCTGAACGACGATTACACGCCGATGGAATTCGTGGTGCATGTGCTGGAACGGTTCTTCGGCATGACCCATGCCCAGGCGTTCGAGATCATGCTGACCGTGCACAAGAAGGGGGTGGCCGTGGTCGGTGTGTTCAGCCACGAGATCGCCGAAACCAAGGTGGGGCAGGTCATGGACTTTGCCCGCCGCCATCAGCACCCGCTTCAGTGCACGATGGAAAAGGAAGACTGAAGGCCCGCCATGTCCGTCCGTCTGACCCTGGCCCTCGAATCGGGGGGCCTGGCCCTGCCGGGCAGCGGAACCATCCGCGCTGTTCTGCCCGCGCCCGGGGCCGATCTTTCTGCGCTGCCGCGCGACCGGGTGCAGGTGGTGCAGCCGTTCCGCCCGCATTTCGACCATTTCGCGCAGACCGGCCTTGATACCGTGCCCGAAGCCGATGGGCCGTGCGCCGCCGCGATCCTGTTCCTGCCGCGCGCCAAGGCACGGGCGCGCGCGCTGGTGCATGACATCTGCGCGACCTGCACCGGCCCGGTCGTCATCGACGGGTTCAAGACCGACGGCATCGAAAGCCTGCTGCGCGACATCCGCAAGAAGGTTCCGGTTGCGGGGGCGCTCGCCAAGGCGCATGGCAAGCTGTTCTGGTTTGACGCCGACGCGCGCGCCTTCGCCGACTGGGCGGCGCCGGCGGAAACGGTCGTGGAGGGCTTTCACACCGCGCCCGGCGTGTTTTCCGCCGACGGGATCGATGCGGGTTCGAGATTGCTGCGCGAGGCGCTCGGGGGGCATGTCGGCCGACATGTGGCCGATCTCGGCGCCGGATGGGGATACCTCTCGGCCGGGCTTGTGGCCGACGACCGGCTCGAGCGGCTGGATCTGGTCGAGGCCGATCATGCGGCGCTGGACTGCGCGCGGGCCAACGTCACCGACCCGCGCGCACGGTTCCATTGGGCCGACGCGACCGCCTGGCGCCCGGATGCGGCGCCCGACGCGGTGGTGATGAACCCGCCCTTTCACAACGGCCGCGCCGCCGATCCGTCGCTGGGGCGCGCCTTCATCGACGCCGCGGCGCGGATGCTGGCGCCGGGCGGCGCGCTCTGGCTGGTGGCCAACCGGCATCTGCCCTACGAAACCGCCCTGACGCCGCGTTTTGCCGAATGCCGCGAGGTTGCGGGCGACGGGCGTTTCAAGATATTGCGCGCCGCGCGCCCCTCTCGCCCGCGGCGCTGAACCCGGCTAGGCTGACCCGCGCAACCGACGCCGAGCCAACCCAAGCCAACCGACCCTACGGAGGCCCGCCCAATGTCCTTTTCCATCGCCGGCAAGACCGCCATCGTCACCGGGGCCGCCAACGGCATCGGCCTGGCGGTGGGTCGGCATTTCGCCGAACGCGGCGCCAACGTCATGTTCGCCGATATCGACGAAAAGGGGCTGGAGGAGCAGCTGGGCGAACAGGCCGAGGACGGCAACGTGCGCTATTTTGCCGGCGATCTGCGCGAGCGTCTGACCGTCGCCAACCTGCTTTCGGCAACGCTGGATGCGTTCGACCAGATCGACATCCTGATCAATGCCGCCCGGCGGTTCGACCTGACCGATCCGCTGGATCCAGACGACGACAGCGTGTCCATGCTGCTGAACCAGAACACGCTCTGCGCGCTTCGCCTGTCCCAGCACGTCGCCCGGCGCATGATAAAGCAGGCCGAGGGCCAGGAAAACGGCGGCGCCGGGGCGATCGTCAACCTCGGCTCGATCGCCGCGCACCGGGCGCATCCGCAGCTGATGGGCTATTCGGTCGCCGCCGCCGCGCTCGACCAGATGACACGGTCGCTGGCGGTGGCGCTTGCGCCGCATCGCATCCGCGTCAATGCCGTCGCCTTCGGCTCGGTGATGAGCGCGTCGCTTCAGGCGACGCTGAAGGACAATCGCGACTATCGTCCGGTGATCGAGGAGATGACGCCCATGGCGCGGATCGCCTCGCCGGGCGAACTGGCCGAAACCGCGCAGTTCCTGGCCTCGGACGCGGCCTCGTTCATGACCGGCCAGATCCTCACCCTCGACGGCGGCCGCGGCCTGCTGGATGCCGTCACCGTGCCCGCCCACTGACCAGGACATCCGCGATGACCCAACCCGACCCGTTCGCGACCGAAAAGGCCAGTGCCGCGGACTGGTTCGCCCGGTTGCGCGACGAGATCGTCGCCGCCTTCGAGGCGGTCGAGGACAGCCACGACAGCGGGCCGTTGTCGGATGGCGCGCCGGGGCGGTTCGAGGTCACGCGCACCAGACGCGCCGCGCCGGACCGCGGGGATGCCGGCGGCGGGCTGATGAGCGTCATGCGCAACGGCCGGGTGTTCGAAAAGGTGGGGGTCAATGTCTCGACCGTGCAGGGCCGGCTGGGCGAACGCGCGCAGGCGGCGATGATGGCGCGCAAGGGATTGCCCGGCATGACCGAGGATCCGCGCTTCTGGGCCTCGGGCATCAGCCTGGTTGCGCACATGCAGAACCCGCATGTTCCGGCGGTCCACATGAACACCCGCATGTTCTGGACCCCGCACGCCTGGTGGTTCGGCGGCGGGTCCGACCTGAACCCCTGCATCGAATACGACGAGGACACCGCGCATTTCCATGCCACGCAAAAGGCGCATCTCGATCCCCATGGCGCCGCGCATTATCCGCGCCTCAAGGAATGGGCCGACGAATATTTCTTCATCCCGCACCGGGGCCGCGCGCGCGGCGTGGGCGGCATCTTCATGGACGATTACTGCACCGGGGACTGGCCGGCCGATTTCGCCCTGACGCGCGATATCGGCCGCGCCTTCCTGCCGGCCTATCTGCCGCTGGTGGAACGCCGCAGGGCGCAGCCCTGGAGCGACGCCGACCGGGACAGGCAACTGATCCACCGCGGGCTATATGCCGAATACAACCTGGTCTACGACCGGGGCACGAAATTCGGTCTGGAAACCGGGCATGACGCCAACGCCGTGCTCATGAGCCTGCCGCCGCTGGCGAAATGGGT
>JAGRMG010000216.1 GCA_020441385.1 Paracoccaceae bacterium | reverse complement strand
GCTAGAACTCCACCTCGACGCCGGGCAGGTGCAATGCCTTCATCATGTCGCGCAGCTCCTGCCGGGCGGCGACGTTCGAGATGTTCAGCTGACTCACCCCGATATCGCGCAGATCCAGCAGCGTCAGGCCGCGCGGGAACAGCTCGCGAAAGATCACCCGTTCGCTGAACCCCGGCGCCACGCGGAATCCGATGCGTTCCGACAGCATCGCCACCGCGCGCTCCATCTTTTCCTTGTTGACCATGCGCTGGGTGCCGACCCGGTTGCGCACCACCACCCAGTCGATCGGTTTCAGTCCGGCCTGGGCGCGCAGTTGCCGCGCGTTCCAGACCATTTCGGAATAGACCGACGGGCCGAGGATCTTCTCGCCCCGCGAGTCGGTGCGCGCCAGCAGGTCGAAATCGACGAAGCTGTCGTTCAGCGGCGTGATCAGCGTGTCGGCAAGGCTGTGCGCCACTTGGCTGAGCCGGGTATGCGAGCCCGGACAGTCGATCAGGATGAAGTCGCTGTCGGGTTCAAGCCGCGACACCGCGGCCGAAAGCCGGTGATCGTAGATGTTCTCGCCCGGTTTCAGCGCCGCGGGGTCGATGTCGGGCAGATCGTGGCAATGCGCGCTTGGCAGATCGAGCGCGGCCTTCTTCATGAATTCGCTGCGGTTCTCGGAATAGCGCCCGAGCGTGCGCTGGCGCAGGTCCAGATCCAGTGCGTTGACCTTGTGGCCCAGCCGTGCCAGGGCGGTGGCGACATGCATCGAGACGGTGGATTTTCCCGCTCCGCCCTTTTCGTTTCCAACGACGATGATATGCGCCATGTTCTGCCCGTGCCTGCCTTGTTCGTGCAGTTTCAGCGCCACTATATGTTGTAGGCCCCACTATTGAAAGTGGAATGCCGCGTCACCCTGCATTGCCCCGACGATGCGGCTGGATCACCACAGATGCGCCGCCCCGGCCGTGCCGTGCAATTCGCATCAGAGCGGCAGCGACAGGCGCAGGAATCCGTTTTCGTCGATGCCGTCGGTCTCGCAGCCCGATCCGGCCAGTTCGTCCAGATGCGCCAGCGCCCCCGGTCCGGTCAGCGCAATGACGCGCGATCCGGGCATCGGCGCGAAGGCCCAGGGCGCGGCGGCTGTTGCCAGCGGTTCGGCCTGCGCCCGGCCCGCCAGCCAGTCGGCCACCGCGTCGCGGACCGAAAGCGGCGGCACCGGCACCGGAATCGCGCAGGCCAGCGGTCCGGCGCGCCCCCCGCCATTGGCGCGGTAGCTGTTCAGCGCCACCACGAAACGCTGTTCGGCCGTCACCGGCCGGTCATTATGGCGCAGATCGCGGATGCGCCAGCCGCCATCCGCCCGCCGCGCACCGTCGGGCGCGAACCGGGGCGGAACCGACAGGTCGATGCGGTATTCCAGCCCGTGCACAACGTCGAAATCGTGGCCCGGCATGGCCGCATCGACCAGCATGGCACCCCGGCTGCCCGGTGCGATGGTGTGAAACTGCCCCGACGACATTTCGAGCCAGTCGCGCAGCATCTCGCCGGTGACGATCAGGGCCCGCAACTGGTTGTCGAACACGCAGAGGTCGGCGAGATGCCGGCGCGATACCGGCCCCGCCGGCACGTCCGTATAGTTCTGCGGCCCGGCCCGCCCGCCGAACCGGCCCGGCGCGGTTGCGGAAAGCAGCGGCAGCACCCCTGTATCCGGCCCCGCCAGATGCGGCCTCAGCGCCGCCGCCTGCGCCGCCGCGACAAGCGCCATCGCCCGGTCGGGTGCGAAGAGGGAGAAATAGCTGTGCAGCGCCTGCCTTGTCTGCCCGACCGAGCGCGCCATTTCGGCCCGGGTCGCGGCATGGGCGGGCGCGACAATGCGTGCCAGGCGCGGATCCGGCGCCACCCGCGCCTCGGCGTGCCCGTCCGGCCGCCGCCGGGCAACCGCGCGCAGGCCGCAGTGTGAGGCGGTGACATGCCATCGCCCGTCGCAATCCGCCGCCAGGTCGAGGTCGATCACCCCCAGATGCGTTCCGGCAAAGCCGGCCATGACCACCGGCTTGCCATGCACGGTGCCGCTGGCGGGATCGACATGCGCCGGCGCCTCGCGGGCCGCGGCGGGCATCAGCAGATGCGTATGACCGGCCACGATCGCGTCGATGCCTTCGATCGCGGCCAGCGGAATCACGGCGTTTTCCATGCCGTGCGCCGGTTCGCTTTCGCCGATCCCGGAATGCGCCAGCGCGACAATCAGATGGCAACCCAGCCGCCTGAGCCTTGGCACATGCCGGCGGGCGCTGGCCAGGATGTCCTCCACCGTCAACCTGCCCTTCAGCAGGTGCGCATCCCACTCCACCGTCTGGGGCGGCAGAAACGAAAGGACGCCGATCCGCAGCGCGTGGTCCCGGTTCCCGGACCGCGCGGTGCGCTCGAGAATCGCGAATGGCGCGACAGGGCGCAACTGGTATGGCGGCGTCATGTGCAGGTTCGAGGACACGACCGGGCATGGCGCGGGGGCAAGCGCGGCCTCCAGCGTTTCCAGGCCAGGGTCGAAATCGTGGTTGCCCAGCCCCAGCGCGTCATAGCCGAGATAGCCGAAGGCCCGCATCAGCACATCCGCATGGGGGGATGGCGCGGTCACGATGTCACCCATGGGCGTGCCCTGCATGGCATCGCCATTGTCCAGCAACAGCACCGTGGCGCCCATCTTTCGCGCCTCGGCCCGGGCCGCCGCGATCAGGCTGGCCATGCGCGTCAGCCCGCCCGACGGGTCGGGGCGATCGGAATAATAGTCGTGCCCGGCAAGTTGCATGTGCAGATCGGTGGTGGCCAGAATGCGCAACCGCGCCTGCCCGGCCAAAGCCGGCGGTATGGGATCAAACGATTTTCCGGCGGCCGGCCGGTCATGATGTGTCATTGCGTTCGCTCTGGCCCGGCCCATGGGCAGGCCGATCAACCTATTGAAAACATGTGACGCGGGCCAGATGACAGGGAAAATTCGCGGCCATTTGTGTCATGTCCGATACGGATCGGCGTCAGCGCCGCCGCGATGGGCCATTGAAAAACCCGCCCGGGCATGGCAGCGCATGCGCGGCGATGCAGAGAGGCGGGCGGCCCATGAGACTTGCGGAACAGGTGACGTTCGGGGGCACCGGGATGAACCGGGCGGCGCATATCCGCGACGACGACGCCGCGCTGGCGCGGGCCAGGGCGCACCCGCAGGCGGCCTGCCTGCTGCTCTGGCGGGGCAAGCCGATGGTGTGCGGCGATGACCGCGACCGCCTCGCGCTGGTGGCGATGCAGCACCCGATCCTCGCTGCCGGCCATGCCGCCGTTCTGGACGTGCCGGTCTTCATGGGGCTCGAGGCGGACGGCGCGCCGCGCTTTGCCCAGGACATTTCCGCCTGGAAGCCCGACGATCTGGATCCCGAAGCGCTGAGCCTGTTCGTCGACGCATCCGAACAGCATCATCCGCTGCTGCCAGAGGACTTTGCCTTCGCCGACCTGCGACGTCTGATGAGCCGCCTCGCGCCGCATGATGCCGAACTGGCGGCCACGGCCAAGGCGCTGGAGGGCTGGCATCTGTCGCACCGGTTCTGCGCCCGTTGCGGCAGCCCGAGCCGGATGACCCGTGCGGGCTGGCAGCGGTCGTGCCCGTCCTGCGGAACGCAGCATTTCCCGCGCACCGATCCGGTGGTCATCATGCTCATCACCCACGGCGATGCGGTGCTGATGGGCCGCTCGCCCGGATGGCCCGAGGGCATGTATTCGCTGCTCGCCGGTTTCGTTGAGCCCGGCGAGACGCTGGAGGCCGCCGTGCGCCGCGAGGTGATGGAGGAAACCGGGGTGCCGGTCGGCCCGGTCGCGTATCTGGCCAGCCAGCCCTGGCCGTTCCCGGCATCGCTGATGATCGGCTGCCGGGGCACCGCGCTGGCGCGGGAAATGACGATCGACCCGACCGAGATCGAGGATGCGATATGGGTCGGACGCGGTGACATGATGTCGGCATTCGCCGGTGAGAATCCGGGCCTCAAGCCGGCCCGGCGCGGTGCGATCGCGCATTTCCTGCTGGAGAACTGGCTTGCGGACAGGCTCGATTAGAACGAAACTCGGCGCAATTGCGCAACGGGCAAGGCAGGATGAAGTTTTCGAGCAACGAAGATATCGAGGCGCCCATCGGTCAGGTCTTCATCATGCTGTCCGATTTCGAGGCGTTCGAGCGTTCGGCGATCCGGCGCGGGATCGAGGTGCAACGCGACGGCGAAACGTCGCAGCCGGCGGTCGGGCTGTCATGGGACGTGAGGTTCATGCTGCGCGGCAGGGCGCGCCGGCTGCATCTGGTGCTGAGCCGCTATGACAGCCCCAATGCCATGCGTTTTGATGCGACAAGCCCTGGCCTCAGCACCGTCATGGAGATCGAGTTGCTGGCGCTGTCGCCGCGGCGCACCCGCATGTCGGTCGGGCTTGGCCTGACGCCGAACACGCTGTCGGCGCGGTTGTTCGTGCAGTCGCTGAAACTGGCCAAGGCCAACCTGACCAGACGCTTCAAGCTGAAGGTCGCCGATTATGCCAAGGACATGGAAGACCGGTACGGCCGCATGGCATAGCGCCAACGTGCCCTCAGCCGGCCCCGTCCATGGCGTCTTCCATCAGATCCAGCAAAAGCTCGACCCGGTCCCGGTTTCGGTGCCACACGGCCCGCGTGCTCGCGGGCGGCGTCTCTGTCTGCAAGTCCCGGTCTATCGCCAGCGCGGTCTCTCCCATGGCGTGAAACCCGAAACTGGGGGCGACGCCGGCCAGCTTGTGCGCGATGTCGGCGATCGTCGACAATCCGGCCGAGGTGGCGCCGTCGCGATCCAGAACCACCCGGGCGTTCTCCAGATCTATCGAACGCTGCAAAAGACTCTCCACGAAATCCGCCTTCACCCGGGAAAGCAGCTTATCGAAATCCGGTTCCGAATCCTCCAGCCCGTCGGCGTCAATGCTTGCTGTCATGCAGGTAGCTCAATTCGTTGAATCTGTCGGTATCTCGTGTACGTCCTTTGTCGGCCCCCCGGCCCGCGAGACGCCGCAACACGCCCATGCCGGCCTTGCGACGGTCACGATAAGCCAGGTCGATGGCCCGTTCCACATATTCCGGCACTGTCGCCAGCGAAATCAGTCCCGGGTTCACCGGCCGGCCCAGTGCCGCGCGGACCGGCGCGATGCCGAATTCGCTCCAGATGCGGGTCCGTTCGCCCAGATGCGCGTTCACGGTGTCTTCGATATGCTGGATCGAATCGACCGGAATGCGCCCCGATACCACCACGAAATCGCCCCGCCCCACATAGGCGAACATGATCTTCGAGGCAGGCAGGGAGTACCAGATCGCATCGGCGATGTCGGCCATCAGATCGGCAAAGGCCGGTGCGTCGAGCGTGCTGTACCAGCTTTGCGCATCGCCGACGTGAATCCCCGTGATCGACAGCCGGAAGCGGCGCAGGAAATTGATCTTGAACAGGAAATTCTCCAGCGCGAGATGACTTGCCAGACCACCCACATTTTCGAGCAGGATCGCGTCGTCAAAGCCGAATGCGGGCTCGGCGGCGCGGTCGTCGTGCCGGGACGCTTCGCGCCCCTTGCGCACGGATTGCGCCAACTGCCCCATCGACCGGAGCCGCGCGGTAAGTTCGGTCGTGCGCAGCGGCTTGCTGAGATAGTCGGTCGCCCCGGCCATGAACGCATCTTTGACGTAGTGCCTCTCGCGCGCCGAGGTGACGATCAGGATCGGGGTGTGGGCATAGTCCGGCTCCCGACGGATCAGGCGGCAAAGCTCGATCCCGTTCTTGCCGGGCATCTTGATGTCGACCAGCAAGCAGTCGAACAGGGTTTCGCTGCTTCGCAGCGCGGCCAGCGCCTCGTTCGCCGAGACGCAGCATGTGATGTCGGAATACCCGGCCTTTCTGAGCTTGAGTTCGACAAGCTTGAGAAACACCAGGTCGTCATCCACGACCAGTAGTTTCATCTCGATGATCCGCCTTGCACTGCCTCTGCGCTGGCCCATGTCCCCGGGCCTGCACTCAGGTTAATACCGGATTGAGATAAGTAAATCTGCTATTTCGGGTCAGCATTGCCGAGGTTGCGGTCAGCCCTGCGAAACGCAGCATCCTCGCCAATGGGAGCCTCAAGATGTTGTGGGCGTGGTTGCGGGACTCGCAAACCCTTCTGCGGTGCAGCGCGAATGATGCAGGATTGCAACGGCGACCGAAATCGTTTTGCCCCTGACCTGCCGGGGCATGTTCCGCCAAGTCGAGCGATCGCGACAGGGCCTAGCCGCGTTCGGCCGCCGCCGGATAGACGCCCAGAATCTCCATCCTGGCGGTGAAATAGCTCAACTCGTCCAGTGCCAGGCGCACGTTCGCATCTTCGGGGTGGCCTTCGATGTCCGCATAGAACTGGGTCGCGGTGAACGAGCCGTCCACCATGTAGCTTTCCAGCTTGGTCATGTTGACGCCGTTGGTCGCAAATCCGCCCATCGCCTTGTAAAGCGCGGCGGGGATGTTGCGCACCTCGAACACGAAACTGGTGATCATCCCGTGCTGTCCGCGCCGGGTCAGATCGGTTTGCGGCGACATCATCAGGAACCGCGTGGTGTTGGTATGCTGGTCCTCGATATGGCGCGCCAGCGGTTTCAGGCCATAGATCTCGCCGGCCAGTTCGCTGGCCAGCGCCGCGACATGGGCATCGCCCGCCTCGGCGACATGACGGGCCGAGCCGGCGGTATCGGCGCCGGTGATGCGGTGGATGCCGTGTTCCCTCAGGAACCCCTTGCACTGGCCGAGAAGCACGGTGTGGCTCATCGCGTGGGTGATGTCGTCAAGCGCGGCGTGGGGCAAGCCAAGAAGGTTGATATGCACCCGCACGAACGCCTCTTCGATGATGTGCAGCCCCGATTGCGGCAACAGGGTGTGGATGTCGGCCACCCGGCCATAGGTCGAGTTCTCGACCGGCAGCATCGCAAGTTCCGCCTCACCCGTCTTTACCGCCTCGATCGCGTCCTCGAATGTGCGGCAGGCCAGGGCCTCCATGTCGGGGCGCGCCTTGCGGCAGGCCTCGTGGCTGTAGGCGCCGGGTTCGCCCTGGAATGCGATGCGGTTGGTCATGTCGTTTTCCGTGCAACAAATGCGAATTCGGCATATGGACGCGCTGTCTATACCTTGCCTATGGCGAGGGGAAGCCTTAGACAGCCCGGCAAACGGACAAATGGGCGCGCGATCAATGTTTGACACGATGACGATAACCAAGGCGGCCAGCGCAATCCTGGGCGCCTTACTTATTTTCCTGGTCGGCAACTGGGCCGCCGACGTCCTCTATCATGTCGACGGGCATGGCGAACCGGCCTATGTGATCGAGACCGAAGAACCCGAAGCGCCGGCCGAGGCAGAGGAAGAACCGAGCCTGAGCGAATTGCTGGCAGAGGCCGATGCCGGCAAGGGCGAGAAGATATTCAAGAAATGCGCCGCCTGTCACAAGCTGGAAGAGGGCGCCAACGCCACCGGCCCCTATCTTTACGGCGTCGTGGGCCGCCCGATCGCGTCGGTCGCGGGCTTTGGCTATTCCGACGTTCTGGCCGGAATGGGCGGCGACTGGACGCCCGAGGCGCTGGATGAATTCCTGCACAAGCCGAGCGATTTCGCGCCGGGCACCAAGATGACGTTCTCGGGCCTGTCCAAGGCCGACGACCGCGCCAATGTGATCGCGTTCCTGAACGAGAACAGCGACAGCCCGGTCGATTTCGCGGCCGCCGCCCCCGCCGAGGAACCGGCAGCGGAAGAGCCTGAAGCCGAAGAACCGGCGGCCGAAGAGCCGGCGGCTGAAGAGCCGGCCAAGGAAGAGCAGGCAGCGGAAGCGCCCGCCAAGGAAGAACCGGCGGCGCAAGAGCCGGCAGCCGAAGAACCCGCCAAGGAAGAACCGGCAGCAGAGGCGACGGGAACCGAAGAGACGGCACAGGAACCCGCCGAAGCCCAGGCCGAGCAGGCCCCGGCGGACGCCGCCGAAGCGCCTTCCGCGACCGGCACCGACGCGGCCCCGGCGGATACCGCGGCGGCGGATGGCACGGCGATCGCGGGCGATGTGGAGAAGGGCAAGAAGGTGTTCAGGAAATGCGCCGCCTGCCACAAGCTCGAAGAGGGCAAGAACGTGGTCGGGCCGTCGCTTTACGGTGTCGTGGGGCGGCCCGTCGC
>JAGRMG010000215.1 GCA_020441385.1 Paracoccaceae bacterium | reverse complement strand
TGCAGGTCATCGGGATATGCCGGTTCTCCTGGCCGGGGATCGGCGGCTTTCAGGTCGAACACGAGACGCTGGAACAGCGCATCGCCTTCCTCTACGCCCCCGAACGCATGGAAGAACGCTTTCGCACGTTCGAAACCGTCACCCTGCCGCCGCTGCGGGCCCAGAGCGACGGCGACTTCACCTTTCTCGTGGTGATCGGCGAGAGCCTGCCGCCACCCTATCGCGAACGGCTGGAGGCGCTGTTGCGGGATATCCCGCAGGCCGTGATCCAGGCGCGTGCCCCGGGGCGGCACCGCGCGGTAATGCAGGCGGCGATCAATTCGATCCGACGCGACGACGCCGAGCCATGCCTGCAATTCCGCATGGACGACGACGACGCGGTGGCCGTCACCTATGTCGAACGTCTGCGCGCGGCGGCGCACGACCTGCGCGGGCTGGCACGAAAGCACCGCCATATCGCCATCGACTTCAACCAGGGCTTCATCGCCCGCCCCGGTCCGGGCGGGCTCGCGGCGGCGCCCACCAACGCGCCCTACACCACCGCGGCGCTGGCGCTGATGCTGCAGCCGTCGGTCGATCTCGGCGTGCTGAACTTCGCCCATGCCAAGCTGGCGCAGAAGATGCCCACCGTCACCTTCACCGGCGAGGACATGCTGGTTCGGGGCCATAACGACTTCAACGATTCGCGCCAGAAACCGAGGGTCAGGCCGGTGCGGCTGACACCGCTGGACGCCGCCGGAGAGGACCATTTCCGCCGCGTCTTCAACATCGACGCCGACCATGTGCGCCGGGTCTATTCAACGGCGTAGCAGGGCGCGTTCCCGGAACAGCGTGAAAAGGCCGGTCGAAACGACGATTGCCGCGCCCGCCAGGGTCGGCACTTGCGGCCAGTCGCCGAACACCGCCCAGCCCAGGACCAGCGCCCATACCAGCCCGGTATAGCGGAACGGGGCGATGAAGGACACGTCGCCGATACGCATCACCATGACGCCGCACAGATAGCCCAGCAGGATGCAAACCGACGCGGCGATCACGAGCAGCGCGGTCGGCACGTCCACGGCCACCCAGCCCGTCGCGCCCGAGGCGAGCGCGGAAAGCAGCGTCACCGACAGCGCGCCGGCCAGCGTCACCGTCATGGATGGCACCTGCGCCGACATCCGCCGCGTCGCCAGATCGCGCACCGTCACGCACAGCACCGATACCAGCGCGAACATGGCATGGGGGCTGAACCCTTCGGGACCGGGGCGCACGATCATCAGCACGCCGCAAAACCCCAGCCCGATCGCCAGCGTCCGCCGCCAGCCCACCGGTTCGCCGAAAAACAGCGCCGCCCCCAGCGTCAGGGTCAGCGGCAGCACCTGCAATATGGCGGTCACATTGGCCAGCGGCATGTTCATCAGCGCGCTCAGAAAGAACACGGTCGCGCCCATCTCGGCCGCGCAGCGCAAGCCGATCAGCCCCCAGTCGCGCCGCGACAGGCGCACGCTCAGCGATCCCAGGCGCCGGGCCAGCAGATAGATGAGAACCGACGCCAGCAACCCGCGCAGCGTCACCAGCTGGAACAGCGGAAGCGCATCGCCGGCGGCCTTGACGCAGGTGTCGTTCAGGGTGAACGCCGCCATGCTGACCATCATCAGCAACGCCCCCTTGAGGTTGGGCGACATCGCTCAGAGCGCCCGCAGATCGGCCAGGCCGACACCGAAATGGTCGCGCAGCTGACGCGCGATCTCCGCATCCTTCATCTTGTGGGTAATCCCCATCACCGTCGGGTCCGACTTGTTGTCGCCGTGGATCGTGCGGATGAATCCCGGCACCGAGATGTCCGAGAACGTGTTGTAGTGCTGCGCCAGCTTGCGGTGCACGAACCGGTAGGGGTTGGGCCCGTGCCCGACCGGCGCCACCAGCGTCGTGCCCGCCGAAAGCGGCGCCCGCTCGCAGGCGTCGAACACCTCGTTGCCCCCGGGCGCGCGGCGCACATAAAAGCCGCGGTTATGGGCGATCACGAACGGCGTTTGCGGGTCCTGAAGCTGCATCAGCCCCGCCGCCAGCCGTTTGGTACGGGCCACAAAGCCCAGGTCCAGCGCGTCGTCGTCGTCAAGCCGGAACAGGATGCGGTGGCTGTGGCCATCGGTCGGGACCGAGCCGTAGCCGTCCTGCAACAGGCGGTAATGGTTGTCGGTCCCGACCCGGCGCAGATGCATGTTGGGCAGCGGCTCCAGCAGGGATTGCAGACGGCTGGCCCAGGGCTCCGGCATGCTGTCGGCGGTCAGCACCACCATGTCGAAATCGCGATCGCTCTGCCTGGCCAGTGACGGCAGGCAGAGCGTTTCGAAGAGATGAAACCGCAACTCCATCCGCTCGGCCGAAAAGATGTGCGCGGCGGTTTCCTCGATGCTGTCGAAGCGTTCGGAATAATAGGTCGGAGTCAGGACGGAAAACCGCAGCAACCCGATGGTTTTCGCCTGTGTCTGCATCCCGATTGCTCCGCCTGTCGCACCGGCACACCGAACACCGGCCCGCAGGCAATGACAAGGCCGTTGCGCATCGCGATGATCGGATCGCCACCCGCCTCCGGGCGATCGCATCGGCAAGCGGGCGCCGATCCACTTGACCCGCGAGGCCGGCGCACGATCTTTTCCGCAGAGCCATTCGAACCCGAGGCCGGAACACAGCCAAAGCGATTGCGCGAATTGCCGTCGAAACCCGTTTTGCCGCCGGCCCGGCCGGGCGCAGACGGCATTGATCCTGGAAAGGTGGAACCATGACGACCCCCAAGAACACAATCTGCATCTGGTATGACGGCGAGGCTGAAGCGGCCGCCCGGTTCTACGCCAGCGTGTTTCCCGAGAGCGCCGTGACGGCCGTGCACCGCGCCCCGGCGGATTTTCCTGCCGGCAAGGCGGGCGACGTTCTGACCGTGGAATTCACCGTCGCCGGCATTCCCTGCATCGGTCTGAACGGTGGACCGATCTTTGCCCAGACCGAGGCGTTTTCGTTCCAGATCGCCACAGACGACCAGGCCGAGACCGACCGCTACTGGTCGGCCATCGTGGGCAATGGCGGGCAGGAAAGCGTATGCGGGTGGTGCAAGGATCGCTGGGGCGTGTCCTGGCAGATCACGCCGCGCGTGCTGACCGACGCGCTGGCGGCCGGCGGCGAGGAAGCGCGACGGGCTTTCGAGGCGATGATGGACATGGTCAAGATCGACGTCGCCGCCATCGAGGCGGCGCGACGCGGCTGAGTTCCCGCCGCTGCCCGGCGTTGAATATGCGAATCCGGACGAACGCGACACGCAACACGGGCGAGCAACGAGCGTTCCGGCGCCAAAGCTCGCGGCGCTGAAATGGTAACGGCATTCATTGCGGTTTCGGCCATGCGGCGAGGGCAAAGGGCAGGTTCCCGGCCGGCCCGGCATCGGCACCATCGCACCCTTCGGCGGTGCGTTCGGTTGCACCGGCAACCCACATGACCGCCCCCCGCGCCATGCAGCGCGGGGGGCTATCGGAACCGGTCCCGATCAGTCCCGGCTTTCCGGCGTCTCCACCAGCGTATCGAACTCGTCGCCGCCGATGATGTCGTCGGGATCGGGGGCCGCGAGTGCTGCCGCCGCTTCGGCTTCCTCGCGCCGCGCCTCGATCACCAGGTTGTCGCGCTCCTGCGCGATGCGGCGGACCTTCTGGGTCGCGCCGCCGGTCCCGGCCGGGATCAGGCGGCCGACGATCACGTTCTCCTTCAGGCCGACCAGCTTGTCCACCTTGCCCTGAACGCTCGCCTCGGTCAGCACGCGGGTGGTTTCCTGGAACGAGGCCGCCGAGATGAACGAGCGCGTCTGCAAGCTGGCCTTGGTGATGCCCAGAAGGATCGGCTGGCCCTGGGCAGGCCGGCCGCCCTTGGCAAGCGCCTTCTCGCAGGCCAGATCGAACTCCTGCTTGTCGACATGTTCGCCCTTCAGCAGCGTGGTGTCGCCGCTGTCCTGGATCTCCCACTTCTGGAGCATCTGGCGCACGATCACTTCGATATGCTTGTCGTTGATCTTCACGCCCTGAAGCCGGTAGACGTCCTGCACCTCGTCGATCATGTAGTCGGCCAGGGCCTCGACCCCCAGAATCGCCAGGATATCGTGCGGCGCCGGGTTGCCATCCATGATGTAGTCGCCCTTCTGCACGAAGTCGTCTTCCTGCACCGGGATATGCTTGCCCTTGGGCACCATGTATTCGACGGGTTCCAGGCTGTCGTCGGCGGGTTCGATGGTGATCCGGCGCTTGTTCTTGTAATCGCGCCCAAAGCGGACGTAACCGTCGATCTCGGCGATGATGGCGTGATCCTTGGGGCGGCGCGCCTCGAACAGTTCGGCCACCCGCGGCAGACCGCCGGTGATGTCCTTGGTCTTGGCGCCCTCGCGCGGGATCCGCGCGACCACGTCGCCGGCCTTCACCTCCTGGCCATCCTCGATCGACAGGATCGCATCCACCGACATGGGATAGGTCACGGGGTTGCCGGCATCGGTGCGCACCGGTTCGCCGTCGCCGTCCACCAGGATGATCTCGGGCTTGAGTTCGTTGCCCTTGGGCGCGGCGCGCCAGTCGATCACGATCTTCTGGGTCATGCCGGTGGCTTCGTCGGTTTCGTCGCGCACCGCGATCCCGCTGGCCAGATCCACGAATTTCGCGGTGCCGTCCCTCTCGGCGATGATCGGCAGCGTGTAGGGATCCCATTCGAACAGCTTGTCGCCGCGCGCCACCTTGTCGCCCTCCTTGACGAACAGGCGCGTGCCATAGCCCAGCTTGTGACTGGCGCGTTCCTCGCCGTTGCCGTCGCGGATCACCAGCTTCATGTTGCGGCCCATGACCAGGGGTTCGCCATGGCTGTTTTCAAGGATGCTGGGGTTTTCGAACCCTATGGTGCCCTCCTGGCTGGCCTCCTGGAAGGATTGCTGACCGCCCTGCGCGACACCGCCGATATGGAAGGTCCGCATGGTCAGCTGGGTGCCGGGTTCGCCGATCGACTGCGCCGCGATGATGCCCACCGCCTCGCCGGTATTGACCATGGTGCCGCGCGCCAGGTCGCGGCCATAGCACATGGCGCAGACCCCTTCCTCGGCCTCGCAGGTCAGCGGGCTGCGGATGCGGGCCGACTGCACGTTGGCGGCCTCGATCGCGTCGGCCATGATTTCGTCGATCAACTGGCCCGCGCCGACGATCACCTCGTCGCTTCCCGGGCGCAGGATATCGTCGGCCGAGACCCGGCCCAGCACGCGCTCGGCCAGCGATGCGACGACCTCGCCATCGTTCACCGCCGCCGTGGCGGTGATCGCCTTGTCGGTGCCGCAATCATGATCGCGAACGATGCAATCCTGCGCGACATCCACCAGACGCCGGGTCAGATAGCCCGAGTTCGCGGTTTTCAGCGCGGTGTCGGACAGGCCCTTGCGGGCGCCATGGGTCGAGTTGAAGTATTCGAGAACGGTCAGACCTTCCTTGAAGTTCGAGATGATCGGCGTCTCGATGATGTCGCCGTTGGGCTTGGCCATCAGGCCGCGCATGCCGCCCAGCTGCTTCATCTGCGTGACCGAGCCGCGGGCCCCGGAATGCGCCATCATGTAGACGCTGTTGGGCTCGCGGTCGGCGCCGTTCTCGTCCTGCGCAACCGCCGAGATCGAGGACATCATCGCCTCGGTCACGCGGTCGTTGCACTTGGACCAGGCATCGACGACCTTGTTGTACTTCTCGCCCTGGGTGATCAGGCCGTCCATGTACTGCTGTTCGAAATCCTTCACCTGGTCGCGGGTCTCGTCGACGATCTCCCACTTGTTCTGGGGAACGATCATGTCGTCCTTGCCAAAGCTGATGCCGGCCTTGAACGCCTCGCGGAACCCCATGCCCATGATCTGGTCGCAGAAGATCACCGATTCCTTCTGACCGCAGTAGCGGTAGACGGTGTCGATCACCTGCTGCACCTCCTTCTTGCGCAGCAGTCGGTTGACAAGGTCGAACGGCGCCTTGGCATTCAGCGGCAACAGCGCCCCCAGCCGAACCCGGCCCGGCGTGGTGTCATAGCGGACCTGCACCTCGTTGCCTTCGTCGTCGATCTGCGTGACGCGCGCCTTGATGCGGGAATGCAGATGCACCTCGCCGGCGTTCAGCGCGTGTTCCACCTCCTCGATCGACCCGAACACCTTGCCCTCGCCGGGCATGCCTTCACGTTCCAGGGTGACATAGTAGAGACCCAGGATCATGTCCTGGCTGGGCACGATGATCGGCGCGCCGTTGGCCGGGCTCAGCACGTTGTTGGTCGACATCATCAGAACGCGCGCCTCAAGCTGCGCTTCCAGCGACAGCGGCACGTGAACCGCCATCTGGTCGCCGTCGAAATCGGCGTTGAAGGCCGAACAGACCAGCGGATGCAGCTGGATCGCCTTGCCCTCGATCAGCACCGGCTCGAACGCCTGGATGCCCAGACGGTGCAGCGTCGGCGCCCGGTTCAGCATCACGGGATGTTCGCGGATCACCTCGTCGAGAATGTCCCAGACCTCGGGGCGCTCCTTCTCGACCAGCTTCTTGGCCTGCTTGACGGTAGACGAAAGACCCTTGGCCTCGAGCCGCGAATAGATGAACGGCTTGAACAGCTCCAGCGCCATCTTCTTGGGCAGCCCGCACTGGTGCAGCTTGAGTTCCGGGCCGGTCACGATGACCGAGCGGCCGGAGAAGTCGACCCGCTTGCCCAGCAGGTTCTGGCGGAAGCGGCCCTGCTTGCCCTTCAGCATGTCCGACAGCGATTTCAGCGGGCGCTTGTTGGCGCCGGTGATGACGCGGCCGCGGCGGCCGTTGTCAAAGAGGGCATCGACCGATTCCTGCAACATGCGCTTTTCGTTGCGCACGATGATGTCGGGCGCGCGCAGCTCGATCAGCCGCTTGAGGCGGTTGTTGCGGTTGATCACCCGGCGATAGAGATCGTTCAGATCCGAAGTCGCGAAACGGCCGCCATCCAGCGGCACCAGCGGGCGCAGCTCGGGCGGAATCACCGGGATCACCGTCATCACCATCCATTCCGGGCGGTTGCCGGATTCCAGGAAGGATTCCACGACCTTCAGCCGCTTGATGATCTTCTTGGGCTTCAGCTCGCCGGTGGCCTCGGCCAGATCGGCGCGCAGCTGCTCGGCCTCGGCCTCCAGATCGATCTGGCTCAGCATCTCGCGGATCGCCTCGGCGCCGATATTGGCGGTGAATGCATCCATGCCATAGGCATCCTGGGCATCCATGAACTCTTCCTCGGTCATCATCTGGCCGTAGGTGAGATCGGTCAGCCCAGGTTCGATGACGACGTAGTTCTCAAAGTAGAGAACCCGCTCGAGATCGCGCAGGGTCATGTCCAGCATCAGTCCGATGCGGCTGGGCAGCGACTTGAGGAACCAGATATGCGCCACCGGCGAGGCCAGTTCGATATGGCCCATGCGTTCGCGCCGGACCTTCTGCAGCGTCACCTCGACACCGCATTTCTCGCAGACGACGCCGCGGTACTTCATGCGCTTGTACTTGCCGCACAGACATTCGTAATCCTTGATCGGCCCGAAGATACGGGCACAGAACAGGCCGTCCCGCTCGGGCTTGAAGGTGCGGTAGTTGATGGTCTCGGGCTTCTTGATCTCGCCATAGGACCACGACAGGATCCGCTCCGGGCTTGCCAGCGAGACGCGAATCTCGTCGAACACCTTGGGCGGGGTCAGCGGGTTGAACGGGTTGTTCGTCAGTTCCTGGTTCATATTCAAATCCTTGAAAGGGGTGCATCGGGATGGAAGGGGGGCAGACTTTCGCCGAAAGTCTGCCAGCAAAGTCTCGGAGAGACTTTGCGCCCTACTCGTTCACCTCCGCATCCAGGAGTTCCATGTTCAGGCCGAGGCCGCGGACTTCCTTGACGAGCACGTTGAAGCTCTCCGGAACGCCGGCTTCGAAATTGTCCTCGCCCTTGACGATGCTCTCGTAGACCTTGGTCCGGCCCGCCACGTCATCCGACTTCACCGTCAGCATCTCCTGCAGGGTATAGGCGGCACCATAGGCTTCCAGCGCCCAGACCTCCATTTCCCCGAACCTCTGGCCGCCGAACTGCGCCTTGCCGCCCAGCGGCTGCTGGGTCACGAGGCTGTAGGGGCCGGTGGAGCGCGCGTGGATCTTGTCGTCCACAAGGTGATGCAGTTTCAGCAGGTACTTGACGCCGACCGTCACGGGGCGGGCGAACTGTTCGCCGGTGCGCCCGTCAAACAGGATCGACTGACCCGAAGTGTCAAACCCCGCACGCGCGAGGCTGTCGTTCACGTCGGCCTCCTTGGCGCCGTCGAACACCGGCGTCGCGATCGGAACGCCGCGGGTGACATTGCCCGCCGCCTCGACCAGCGCCTTCTCGTCCATGCCCTTGATGCCTTCCTCGAAGACATCGTCGCCATAGGCGTGGTGCATCGCCTCGCGCACCGGGGTCAGGTCGCCCGAGCGGCGGTATTCGTCAAGGGCCTCGTCGATGTTGATCCCCAGACCGCGCGCGGCCCAGCCCATGTGGGTTTCGAGAATCTGGCCCACGTTCATGCGCGACGGCACGCCCAGCGGGTTGAGGCAGAAATCGACCGGCGTGCCATCGGCGAGGAACGGCATGTCCTCCATCGGCACCACCTTCGAGATCACGCCCTTGTTGCCGTGGCGCCCGGCCATCTTGTCGCCCGGCTGCAGCTTGCGCTTGACCGCCACGAAGACCTTGACCATCTTCATCACGCCCGGCGGCAGGTCGTCGCCGCGGCGGACCTTCTCGACCTTGTCCTCGAAGCGGGCATCGAGCGTGCGCTTCTGCGCCTCGTACTGCTCGTGCAGCGCCTCGACGATCTGCGCGTCGGCCTCCTCGCCCAGCGCCAGCTGCCACCACTGGCCGCGGGTCAGGGTGCCCAGCAGATCCTCGGTGATCTCGGAGCCCGCCTTGACGCCCTTGGGCCCCTTCACCGCGGTCTTGCCCAGGATCAGGTCCCTGAGGCGGGCATAGATGTTGCGATCGAGGATCGCCAGTTCGTCGTCGCGGTCGCGCGCCAGGCGCTCGACTTCCTCGCGTTCGATCTGAAGCGCGCGTTCGTCCTTGTCCACGCCGTGACGGTTGAACACGCGCACCTCGACCACGGTGCCGAAATCGCCCGGCTTCACCCGCAGCGAGGTGTCGCGCACGTCGCTGGCCTTTTCGCCGAAGATCGCGCGCAGCAGCTTTTCCTCGGGGGTCATCGGGCTTTCGCCCTTGGGGGTGATCTTGCCCACCAGGATGTCGCCCGGCTCCACGTCGGCGCCGATATAGACGATGCCCGCCTCGTCGAGGTTGCGCAGCGCCTCCTCGCCCACGTTGGGGATGTCGCGGGTGATCTCCTCGGGGCCCAGCTTGGTATCGCGGGCGGCGACCTCGAATTCCTCGATATGGATCGAGGTGAACACGTCGTCGCGCGCGATGCGTTCCGAGATCAGGATCGAGTCCTCGTAGTTATACCCGTTCCACGGCATGAAGGCGACGACCACGTTCTTGCCCAGCGCCAGTTCGCCCATGTCGGTGGAGGGGCCGTCGGCGACGATCTCGCCCTTCTCGACGGTCTGTCCCACCGTGACCAGCGGGCGCTGGTTGATGCAGGTGTTCTGGTTGGACCGCTGGAACTTGCGCATGCGGTAGATATCGACCCCGGCATCGCCCAGTTCCAGATCTTCGGTGGCGCGGATCACGATGCGCTGCGCGTCGACCTGGTCGATGATGCCGGCCCGGCGCGCCTGGATCGCGGCGCCCGAATCGATGGCGACCTTGCCTTCGATGCCGGTGCCCACCAGCGGCGCCTCGGCCCGAAGCAGCGGCACCGCCTGGCGCTGCATGTTCGAGCCCATCAGCGCGCGGTTGGCGTCGTCGTTTTCCAGGAACGGAATCAGCGAGGCGGCGACCGAGACCAGCTGCTTGGGGCTGACGTCGATCAGGTCCACGTTCTCGCGCGGGGCAAGCGTGTAGTCGCCCGACTGGCGGGTACTGACCAGGTCGTTGATGAAGTTGCCGTTCTCGTCCAGCGTCGCGTTGGCCTGGGCCACGGTGTGGCGCATCTCTTCGGTCGCGGACATGTAGTGGACCTCGTCGGTCACCTGCGCGTCCCGCACCACCCGGTAGGGGGTTTCGATGAAGCCGTACTTGTTGACCCGCGCGAAGGTGGCGAGGCTGTTGATCAGCCCGATATTCGGCCCTTCCGGAGTCTCGATCGGACACATCCGGCCGTAATGGGTCGGATGCACGTCGCGCACCTCGAAGCCCGCCCGCTCGCGCGTGAGACCGCCCGGCCCCAGCGCCGAGAGGCGGCGCTTGTGGGTGACTTCCGAAAGCGGGTTGGTCTGGTCCATGAACTGCGAAAGCTGGCTCGAGCCGAAGAACTCGCGCACCGCCGCCGCCGCCGGCTTGGCGTTGATCAGATCCTGGGGCATCACGGTGTCGATCTCGACGCTGGACATGCGCTCCTTGATGGCGCGCTCCATGCGCAGAAGACCCACGCGATACTGGTTCTCCATCAATTCGCCGACCGAGCGCACCCGGCGGTTGCCCAGGTGGTCGATATCGTCGATGTCGCCCTTGCCGTCGCGCAGCTCGACCAGCGCGCGCACGCAGGCCACGATGTCCTCGCGGTCCAGCGTGCGCTGGGTGTCGGGCTTGTCCAGCGCCAGGCGCATGTTCATCTTGACCCGGCCGACGGCGGAAAGGTCATAGCGTTCGCTGTCGAAGAACAGCGTGTCGAACAGCGCGCTCGCCGCTTCCACGGTGGGCGGCTCGCCCGGGCGCATGACGCGGTAGATATCCATGAGCGCGGTTTCCCGGTTCATGTTCTTGTCCATCGCCATGGTGTTGCGGATGTAGGGGCCGACATTGATGTTGTCGATGTCCAGAACCGGAATGTCGGTGATGCCCGCGTCGATCAGATCCTTGGCGGTGCCGCCGGTCAGCTCGCCGTCCTTGTCGTATTCCAGCGTCAGTTCGTCCCCGGCCTCGACATAGATGGCGCCGGTTTCCTCGTTGATGATGTCGCGGGCGGCGAACTTGCCGGCGATATGATCGAAGGGCACCAGCAGTTCGGTCACCTTGCCCTCGTCGATCAGTTTCTTGACCGCGCGCGGCGTCACCTTCTTGCCGGCCTCGCCGATGACCTCGCCGGTCTTGGCATCGACCAGGTCGTAGGTCGGCCGCGTGCCGCGTACGCGCTGCGGGAAGAACGGCGTGACCCAGCCGCCGAAGCCCGAGCCCTTCTTCTTCAGCTTGTAGCTGACGGTGTCGTAATAGGCATCCATGATGCCTTCCTGGTCCAGACCCAGGGCGTAAAGCAGGGTCGTCACCGGCAGCTTGCGGCGCCGGTCGATGCGGGCAAAGACGATGTCCTTGGCGTCGAACTCGAAGTCGAGCCAGCTGCCGCGATAGGGAATGATGCGGCAGGCGAACAGCAGCTTGCCCGAGCTGTGCGTCTTGCCCTTGTCATGGTCGAAGAACACACCGGGGCTGCGGTGCATCTGGGAAACGATGACCCGTTCGGTGCCGTTGACGATGAACGTGCCGTTCGGCGTCATCAGCGGCATGTCGCCCATGTAGACGTCCTGCTCCTTGACGTCCTTGACCGACTTGGATCCTGTTTCCTCGTTGATATCGAACACGATGAGGCGCAGTTTGACCTTGAGTGGCGCGCAGTAGGTCATGTCGCGCTGCATACACT
>JAGRMG010000033.1 GCA_020441385.1 Paracoccaceae bacterium | reverse complement strand
CCGGCCGGGCGGCCCGTTCGGGCCGTCATGACGCCTCGGGCGACCAGGCGCATTCGGCCAGCGTCGTCTGGTCCAGGGTGTCCAGAAACGTCTCCTGCGCCGCGGCGATGCGCGCGCGCAGGCGGCAGGCCGCATTCAGCACGCAGGTGCCGCCATCGTCGCGAAAGCACTCGACCGGGGCAAAGCGGCGCTCGAGGTGGCGAACCACCTCTCCCAGTCCGATCTCGTGGGCATCGCGGGCCAGGCTGATGCCGCCGCCAAGGCCCCTGCGGGTGGTGACGAATCCGCCGCGCACCAGATCCTGCACGACCTTGGTCAGGTGATGATGCGAAACCCGGAACTGCGCGGCGAGTTCCGCCGTGCTCAGGCGGGCATCGGGCGTGCCGGCAAGACGCATGAGCACGCGCAATCCGTAATCGGTGAAGGCGGCAAGGCGCATGGCGGATTTCTCATCTGGTATTGTCCATGCATATTATGGTCGTCAAATCCGGCATTGTAAATGCGGGTTATGGGCGCGGGGCGAGGGATCGCCCGCTTTGGCGCGATGACCGGGCGGCGGCGCCGACTACCCGGCGCCGGAAAATCCCAGCGGCAGTCCCGACCGCGCCAGCCCGCCATGGAGACGCTCATTCGGCATCTCGTCGGCCAGGATGGCGCGTGTCGCGCACAGCGCCTCGAGGTCGATCCCGGTCGCGAAGCCCTGCTTTTCGCACAGGAATGCCAGATCCTCCATCACGATGTTGCCGGTCGCCCCCGGCGCGAAGGGGCAGCCGCCCAGCCCGCCCAGCGATGCGTCGAGTATGCGAATGCCCGCATCCAGCGCGGCGGCGGCGTTGGCCAGCCCCAGGCCCCGGGTATCGTGCAGATGCACCGCCAGCGGCCGGGAACCGGCGATGGGGCGCACCGCCCGGACCAGCGCCCCGACCTCGGCCGGCCCGGCATATCCGACCGTGTCGGCCAGCGTCACCAGGTCGACCCCGGCGTGAAACAGCCTTTCGGCGATGCTCAGGACATCGGCCGCCGCGACGGTGCCGGTCATCGAACAGCCAAGGCTCATGCCGATGGTGGCCGAGACCAGCGGCCGGTGCGGGGCGGCGTCGCGCAGGGCGCAGGCATGGGCGGCCACCGCGATGGACTCGGCGACGCTGCGGCGCACGTTGGCCCGGCTGTGGGTTTCGGTTGCCGAGACCACGCAGGCCAGTTCCGGCACGCCGCTGGCGATGGCCGCCTCGGCGCCGCGTTCGTTCAGCACCAGCCCGATGCCGTGGGCGCCGGCATCGCGGACCGCATCGACCACCTGCCGCACGTCGGCGAACTGGGGAAACGTGCCGGCGGGCAGGAACGATCCGGTCTCGAACCAGCGCACGCCCGCGGCGCCTTCGCGCCGGACCCATTCGCCTTTGGCCGCCGTGCCGGGCCATGAGCCGACCAGTTGCAGCCCGTCGCGCAGACCGACCTCGCGCAGGGCGACGCGATCCGGCGGATAGACCTCGTTCACGTTCATGTCGGATATTCCTTTCGCGGTTCAGAACCCGATGAGGACCGATGGCAGATAGGTGGCGGTGGCCGGGACCAGCGCGACGATGGCCAGCACGATGGCCTCGAGCGCGACGAAGGGCGCAACCCCCAGATACATGTCGCGATAGGTGATCTCGGGTGGCGCGATGGTGCGCAGATAGAACACCGCGGGCGCCATCGGCGGGGTCAGATAGGCGGTCTGGATCACGACCGTCATCATCACCGCGAACCAGATCTGATCGACGCCGGCGCCGCGCAGCAACGGCAGGAAGATCGGCAGGCAGATCAGCACCACGGTGATCCAGTCCAGGACGAAACCCAGAAGGAACACGATGAACAGGAACAGGGCGACCATGCCGGCCGGGCCCAGTTGCAGGCTCGCCACCGTGTCCCGGATCAGCGAGCCGCCGCCGATCACCAGGAAGACGCTGGAAAACATCGTGCCGCCGACCACGATCATCATCACCATGGCGGTCACGGTCAGCGTCTTGGTCAGGCTTTCGCGCAGCACTTTCAGGCTGAATTCGCGATATAAGAGCGTCAGCAACATGGCGCCCACCGCCCCGACCGAAGCCGATTCCGTGGGCGAGGCGATGCCGCCCAGGATGGCGCCCAGCACGGCCGCGACCAGCAGGACCGCGGGCACCAGGCCCTGTACGGTGACGACCAGTTTCTGGCGCAACGGGATCGCATAGACCTCGCGCGGTGCCGGCGGGCCGTCCTGCGGGCGCAGCCAGGCGCGCCCGGCGATATAGAGGATGAACAGCGCGACCATCAGCCCCCCGGGGATCATGATGCCGGCAAACAGCGCGCCGATGGACAGTTCGGCCAGCGACGCATAGATGATGACGACGATCGACGGCGGAATGATCGTGCCCAGCGATCCGCCGGCACAGATGGTGCCCGAGATCAGGCCCCTGTCATAGCCCAGCTTCATCATCGCCGGGATCGCCATCATGCCGATCACCGCCTCGACGGCGCCGATGATGCCGGTGGCGGCGGCAAAGACCGCGCTCATGGTGATCGCCGCGATACCCAGGCCGCCGGGCATGAACCCGAACCAGACCTGCATCACCCGGAACAGGCGTTCGGCGATGGCCGAGCGTTCCAGTACCGCGCCCATGAACACGAACAGCGGCACGGCGGCCAGGGTGGAGGCGGTCGAAACCCCCAGAAGCCGGTCGTAGAACACCGCGCCGATGACGTCGCCGAAAACCCCGATGCCGAACAGGAACGCGACGCCCGCCAGGCTGAAGGATACGGGAATGCCCAGAAAGATCAGCGCGAAAAGCGCCGGAAACATCAGCGCCGCCAGCAACCCGCCGCTCATGCCCCGTATCCCTGCGGCTCAGTGGTCATCGGACTCACCGGGGCCGCGCACGGCCGCGGGATCGGCCATGCCCAGCCCGTGCCGCGCCGTTTCGGCCAGCATCTGCACCAGCAGGCAGCCCAGCCCCAGCGCGATACCGGCCATGAACGGCCAGATCACCGGCGCCCAGACGCTGACCGGTTCCAGCTCTCCGGTCAGATACGCCTTCCATGCCTTGCGGAATGCCTGATGCGTCAGGATGGCGAAGACCGGCAGCAGCAACAGGACGTAGGACAGGAAATTCACCAGGTGCTGAATTCGGACCGGCATTCGCGAGGACAGGAAATCTATCCTGACATGCAGGTTCTTGGACAGGGCCAGGCCCGAGCCCAGAAGAAAGATGGTGCCGTTCATCATGTAGGTCAGGTCGTAGGCCCACACTGTCGGCGCCCCCAGCGCATAGCGGGCGAAGACCTCGTAGAAGACGACGACAACCAGCGCGGCGATCAGGGCCATGCCGATGCGCCCGACCCAGAGCGATAATCCGTCGGCCAGTCTGGCGGCTTTAGCGATCATGGGAAAATCCGGCTTTCTCTGGGGCGGCGCGGCCCGGACGGGGCCGCGCCGGCGCGCCTACTCGACGTCCCAGGTGCGGGTGAAGGCGTTTTTCGCCCAGGTGTCCTGATACGCCTTGTAGCTGGCCCAGATCTCGGCCATCCACGGCTTGCCCTCGTCGGTCATCTTCGCCGCCTCGGCCTCGATCCAGTCGCGCCCGGCGGCCTTGATCTCGGCCACCAGTTCCGGCTCCATCATCACGATCTCGTTGTTGCCCGAGCGATAGACCTCCATCGCCTCCTGGTCCTGGTTGCCGAGCGCGAGATACGTGTTGAACACGGTCATCTTGGCCGCTTCCTTCATGATGTGCTGAAGGTCGGGGGGCAGCGCGTCGAAGGTTTCGGCCTTCATGAACATCTCGGTCATGGTGCCCGGCTGATGCACCCCGGGGAGGATGATATATTTGGCCACATCGTGATAGCCCAGCGCCAGGTTGCCGCCCGGGCCGGCATATTCGACGCCGTCGATGGCCTTGCGCTGCAACATGCCGTAGATCTCGCCGAATTCGGTCACGGTGGGGGCGCCGTCGAAATGATCCTTCAGGATCGCCGCCCAGGCGCCCGTGGTGCGGTGCTTGTAGCCTTTCAGATCCTCGCGCGTGCGAATGGGCTTGTGCGAATGCGCGAAGATCTCGGTCGTGCCCTGCCCGGTATAAAAGCCCTGAAGCCCCATCTTCTCGCGACGCAGATTCTCGTAGAGCTGCTGGCCGCCGCCCATGTAGTACCAGTGCATGAACGGTTCGGGCCCCATGCCGCCGGGAAAGCCCGAGAACATCGCGTTGGTCGGATCGGCATTCACCAGAAAGCCGGCATAGCTCCAGCCGATGTCGACGGTGCCGTCCTGCACCGCCTCGTAAATCTTGAAGGGATGCGCCAGAACCCCCGCGCCGTAGGCCGTGATCTTGATCCGGCCGCCGGAATATTCCTCGACGCGTTCGGTAAAGCCCTTGGCGAAGATGTCGAAGACAAAGCTGTTTTCCGGCGCGATGGTCGCCATCTTCCATTCGTATTCGGCGGCATGCGCCGGGGCGAACAGAAATGCGAGCGCGCCCAATGCGGCCTGCAACTGCCGTGAAATGCGTTTCATGTGGTTCCCTCCAGGTTGGTCCGCCCCATGACGAAGACAGCCGGACGCCGCATGCGGGGCTGATCCCAATATCAATAACGTATACAATCTGCCCGTCAAGTCCGTTGGGACACCCATTATGCGTCGGCGTGATACATGAACTATTATCTTGATTGCAATTGGTGCAACGCGATAGCCTGCGAATCATCGGCGCACGGGCGTCGGTACCGTAATCGTATACAATAATGAGACAAAGCCCCGGGCATGACCGCTGAACTGGACCATATCGGAATCGTCGGGCCGGACCTGGATGCGCTGGAAGCCGCGTTCGGCCGGCTTGGCTTTCGCGTGGCGCCCCGGTGCGAGTTGGTGGCGCTGGACGAAAACGGGGGCGCGACCCCGATGGGCCAGGTCAACAGCCATCTGGTGTTCGGCGATAGCTATGTCGAACTGACGGCGGTTCGGGGCGATCGCTCGGCGCATCATCTGCGCGATGCCATCGCGCGCTATTGGGGGCTGCATATCGTGGTGTTGCGAACCGCGGACGCGGATGCGCAGCAGGCCCGCCTGAAGCGCGGGGGCAGCCTGGCGCCGGCCCCGGCGCTGGCCGGCCGGCATGTGTCCTATCCCGGCGGGTCGGGGCTGGCCCGGTTCCGCTGGTTCCGCATACCCGAGGCCGAGTTCCCCGAGGCGTTCCTGTGCGAGGTCGAACATCTGGATCGCGATCTGGTGTTCGATCCCGCGCTGAACGACCATCCCAACGGCGCCTGCGGGCTGGCATCGCTCAGCCTGTGCTGCGAGCGGCCGCAGGAGACGGCCCGCCGGCTTGGCGACATCGTCGGTTCGCAGGCCCGCCCCGGTGACGGCGAATGGATCGTCGATGCCGGCGCCGTGCAGGTGCGGATGCTGGACGCCGCCGGTCTGGCCGCCCGGTTTCCCGGCGTCACGGCGCCCGGCCTGCCCTGGCTGGCCGCATTCGCCGTGCACAGCCGCGATCCGGGCCAGAGCGCCGCGTTTCTCGACGCCGCCGGTATCGCGGCCACTTCGGGCGAAGACCGCATCTGGGCCTCGCCGGATCGTGCCGGCGGTGTTATCGTCGAGTTTCTGGGGGCGAATTCGCGCGGCCGCGATACGGCCGGCGCGCATGAGGACAGTGCGACATGACCCGACCCTGCGACCTTTCCGCGGCCTTGGCCGCCGCGGCCATTGCGCGGGGGGAGTTGACCAGCGCCGAACTGGTCCGCTCCTGCCTCGACCGGATCGCCGAACGCGATCCGGCGGTGCGGGCCTGGGCGTTCCTCGATCCGGCACTGGCGATGGCGCAGGCGCGGGCCTGCGATGACGGGCCGGTGCGCGGCCCGTTGCACGGCGTTCCGGTCGGCATCAAGGACATGATCGACACCGGCGACATGCCGACACAGTACAATTCACCGCTTTATTCCGGGTTCCGCCCGGCGCGCGATGCGGCCTGCGTGTCGATCCTGCGCAGCGCCGGGGCGGTCATTCTGGGCAAGCTCGACACGGTGGAATTCGCATCCCACGGTCGCACCGCCGCCACCGCGAATCCGCATGACACCACCCGCACCCCGGGCGGGTCGTCCAGCGGGTCGGGGGCGGCGGTCGGCGACGGGCAGGTGCCGGTCGCACTGGGCACCCAGACCGGCGGATCGGTGATCCGGCCGGCGTCGTTCTGCGGCGCCCACGCCATGAAACCCAGCTATGGCCTGATTTCGACCGAGGGTACCAAGGTCTATTCGCAATCGCTGGACACGATCGGATTCTTCGGCCGGTCCGCCGCCGATCTGACGCTGACGGCTCGGGCGCTGGGCGTCATCGACTCCGCCGCCGCGCCGCCCGATCCGGGGGCGCTGCGCATCGGCGTGTTCCGCGGGCCGCACTGGGACCGGGCGGCACCGGAAACCGTATCCGCGATCGAGCGGGCGGCGCAGGCGCTGGCGGGTGCGGGCGCCGCGCTGGCCGACGTTCAGGGCCCGCAGGTCTTTGACGCGCTTACCGACGCGCAGGACGTGATCATGCATTGGGAGGGGCGGGGCGCCTACCGCGCCGAATATCTCGGGCGCTATGCCGATCTGCACCCGAAATTCCGCGACGAGGTGGAAAACACGAAGGGGCGCAGCCACGACGATGTGCGCCGGGCTGCGAACCTGATCGCGCGGGGGACCATGGCCTTTGACGATGCCTTTGCCGGATACGATGCGTGGCTGACGCCATCGGTGATCGGCGAGGCGCCGGTCGGGCTGTTGTCCACGGGCGAGGCGATCTTCAACCGGATGTGGACCGCGATGCACGGCCCCTGCATCACGCTGCCTGCCGCGACGGGGCCGAACGGATTGCCGGTCGGCGTGCAGATCGTCGCGCCGCGACTGGCCGATGCCGCGCTGCTGGCGGTGGCCGAAGCGGTCGCGCCGGTCGTCGGGGCGCGCTGAGGCGCGATTTCAGCGCGGCGCAATCACGGGAATATCCCGAACCGAGCGCAGCGCGGCTATTGCGCGCATCTGATCGAACAGCGCGCCTGCCTCGGCGGTTCCGATCCGCCGTGCGGCGCAATCCATGAACTTTGCCTTCAGTTCGTCCGCGGTCATCGGGTTGCGGGCGTGGCCACGCCACCGCGTCACCTCGGGGCCGGAGATCACCCGCCCGTCGGCCATGTCCAGATGCACGATGTCGGCCCGCGCACCGGCGGAAAACTCCGGGTCGTCATCGGGGCCGACGACTCGTTCGATCCGGCGCATCAGCGCCTGCACGTCGTCGCGCCGCACGAAGGCGTCGGTCAGCTGCGCGAACCCGACCTCGCCCGCGATCAGGCCCGCGGCGACGGCGAATTCCAGGCTGAACTTGGCCTCGAGCGCGGTCTGCGGCGCGTGGATCGGCATGACGCGGTCGTGTTTCTCGCTGATATGGGCGCGAATTCGCGCGATCCCTGCAATTCGGGGGGCATGGGCATGATGGATCTGCACCGCGCAATCGGCGCTGCGCTGGGATGCGCCCACGGTGGGGTAGCGCTTGATGTTCAGCCGCTCGTCCAGGATGCCCCAATCGCGGCCCAGCGTGTCGGCCGGAGTCGTTGCGTCGATCCGGCGTTCGGGCGACAGCGCCATGAGCAAGCCGTTCTCGCCATCCAGCGCATCGACGCCCGCATCCATTCCCGCCAGTGCCAGGCGAACCGACGCAATGCCGCCCTGCGCCGCGTGGCCGCCCTGAAACGGCTTTGCCATGGAGCCGAAATTCGCCATCACGCCGCCGCCCTGCGCCACCGCCAGACCCAGCGCGTTGCGGATGCGCGGGGCGTCCAGGCGATGCAGCACCGATATCGCCGCGACCACGCCGAAGCCGCCCAGCACGGCGGTCGGATGCCAGCCGCGGGCATAGAAATCGTCAGGTTCGCGTTTCATCAGCACGCGCCAGACCTCGTAGCCTGCCACATAGGCGCGTACCATCATGGCGCCATCGGCACCGAGATGTTCGGCCTCGGCCAGGATCGCGGGGACCAGAACCGCGCTGACATGGTTGGAAAACGCGTAATCGTCGTAATCCAGCGCGTGTGCGGCAACGACACCGACCATGGCCGCGTCGGACGTGGCGCAGCGTTGCGCGCCCAGCGCGATCCGTGCCTCGGGCCGGCTGGCGCGTTCGTGCACCGCCGCGAGGGCGGCCCGATGCACCGGTTCACCCAGCCCGGCGATCATGACGCCGATGGCATCGCAGAACCCGGTGCCGACGACATCGCCGGCGCCGTCGGGCATGGTGCGGGCGGGCATTTCCTCGATGAACCGCACCAGGCTTTCGGTCAGCTGTCCCATGCGGGCGGTTCCCTTTGCGGTGAAATCTCAGGTTCCCGCGGATCCGCCGGCATCGTTCGCCGTCAGCTGACGGTCGAACGGGCGGGCCGAATGGATATGCGCGCGCATGATCGCCCCGGCCCAGTTCGCATCCCCGACCGTCAGCGCCGCCAGGATCTCGCGGTGATGCCGGATGCTCAACTCAAGGCGTTCGGGGTTGAACAGGGCGAATTTGCGGATCACCAGCGGGTAGTGCCACAGCGGGTTGATCGCGGTCAGCAGATGCGAGTTGCGCGCCGCTTCGGCGATCTGGCGGTGAAAGCACAGGTTGGCTTCGCTGACCGCCTCAAGGTCCGGCGTGCCGGTTCGGCGGGCGGCGGCCTCCATCAGGGCGGTCGAATCCTCCAGCCCGGCCAGCTCCGAGGCGGTGATCTTCTGCGCCGCCAGTTCGGCGGCATAGCCTTCGAGAAAGCTGCGCATATGCGTCGTTTCGGTCAGTTCGGAGACCCCCCAGGACGCCACACGCGCCCCGGCGTTGGGGATGAATTCGATCAGACCCTCGGATTGCAGGCGCCGCAGCGCATCGCGCACCGGCGTGCGCGAGACCCCGAGTTCGGTCGCGATCTGCTCTTCGGGCAGGCGGCTGCCCGACGGGTATTCGACCGACAGAATGGCGTTCTTGACGAAATGATACGCCTGTTCGGATGCATTCATCGGGATTCGCCTGTTTGCGTGCCCGGCCGGGCCGCGTTCATCATCGGATCACCTGGCCGGGTATGTCCATACCACATTCCGTTGCGGCGATGCGGCGGATATCGTCGAACGCGATGCCGATCCGGAAGGGCCGCATGCTGTCCATATCGATTATGGTCGATCCCAGCCCTTGCGGGTGCGAATACCGCGTGGCGCCGCAATCGAGCGCCAGATCGGCGCCGCTGCGCACCGCCGGTTCGACATCTTCGAAGGCGTATTTGCTGCCGCCCAGCGACATGTTGGCGGACGATCCGAACACGCCGATGCCGTGTTCGAGCGCCAGCGCGGCCAGCGCGTCGTGGCGCGCGCCGGCGTTCATCAGCAGATCCATCGTACCACCCTTGGTGGCGTGCCGGCGGGTGAAGTCCGGCGCATTGGCCAGGATGGGATGATCGGGCCGGAAGCGCCCGACGATCGACAGCGGCAAGCCGTGGTCATGGATGACCGCCGAGACGAACCTGCGCGCCCGGGCATCGGCGTCGATGATCTGTTCGAACATCTCCCAATTGCCGAAGCAGCCGCAAGGCTTGGCGAAACTGCGCTGCTTGATCGCGAAGATCCGCGCGATGGCGTCGCCGCCATGGCCGACGATGGCATAGCCGACATCGACGCCGAACACCGCGACGCCGCCCCGCGAGACGGTCCGGAATATGCGTTCTGCGTCGGCCTCTGCTGTCATTGTCGTCCGGTCCCGTCTGCATTCGCCGTCGATTCGCGGCAAGTCGTGTCGCAGAGTATCGTACACAATCACGCACTTCCAGCCAAAGGTTCGACATTCCGCGACCGCGCTGAGCGAACGGCGAAATGCCGTATAAATATAAGTTTTATCATGAAATTACCCGGTTGCACTGATGTAATCCAGGATCCGAAAGTCTGGTGTTCGGTGGCTTCACGTCGCTTGACTTTGGAAATTTTGTATTCGATCCTGCCTTGACCAAGACCGGAAAGTCAGCGCCGCCGCCCTTGCCGGCGGGCCGTTGGCGCAGCCGAATTCGGGAGCGCGGCATGCCCAGCCTGCAGATCAACGGCCATGACATGTACTATGAGGTTCACGGCGATGGCCCGCCGGTTTTGTGCATGGGCGGCTGGGGCAGCTATTGTCACGGCGGCCATCACCACCTGGCGCGCGGCCTGACCGATCGCTATTGCGCGATCATCTTCGATCATCGCGGCCTGGCCGCGTCGGGCGACGATCTTTCGGTTCCACCCTCGATGCGGCTTTATGCCGAGGATGCCGCCGGGTTGCTTGATCGGCTCGGCCTCGAGCGGGTGCATGTGGTCGGTCTGGTTGGCATGGGCGCCTGCATCGCCCAGGAAATGGCGATCAACCGCCCCGACCTGGTGCGCTCCATGATCAACATGAACACCTGGAGCAAACCCGACGCCCTGTTGCGCCACCAGTTGGAAATGTTTCGCGACTGTCACCGGATCATGGGCTGGGAGGCGTTTCAGAAACTCGTCTGCCTGTGGTCGTTCGAAGAGCGGTTCTATCTGCAAAACCACCGGCGCCTGCTGGGTCCGCAAGGCCCGTGGAGCGAACTGAACGGCCGCTATGAGGCGCATGCCAGGCTGATCGAGGCGTGTCTGGGCCATGACACCACGGACCGCCTGGGTCAGATCGTCGCGCCCACGCTGATCATTCACTGTCCGCTGGATACGGTGAACGGGCCGCGCCTGACGGTACCGATCGAACGGGCGATACCCGGTGCCCGCGGCCTGGTGCTCGAGGGGGCGGCGCATGTGGTTGCCGGAAAGGAGATGCGCGGGCGGTTCTCGGATGCGGTGCTGGGGTTCCTGAAGGAGGTCGAGGACAATGAGTGAGCGCGCCGGCCCGCTGGCGGGTCTCAGGATCGTCGAGATGGGCCAGCTTCTGGCCGGTCCGTTCGTCGGCACGAGATGCGCGGATTTCGGGGCCGACGTGATCAAGATCGAGACCCCGGGTTCGGGCGATCCGATGCGCAACTGGGGGCACAACCGCTATAACGACATGGGGCTGTGGTGGCCGATCCTGGCGCGCAACAAGAAATCCGTTACCGCAAACCTGCGCGAGGCGCGCGGTCAGGAACTGGTGCGCCGGCTGCTGGCCGATGCCGATGCGCTGATCGAGAACTTCAAACCCGGAACGCTGGAAAAATGGGGCCTGGGCCCCGAGGAGCTGCACGCGATCAACCCCGGGCTGGTCATCGTCCGGGTGTCGGGGTTCGGCCAGACCGGCCCCTATGCCGCGCGCCCCGGTTTTGCCTCGGTCGGCGAGGCGATGGGCGGAATCCGCTATGTCAACGGGTTTCCCGACCAGCCCTCGCCGCGGTTCGGCATCTCGCTGGGAGACACGCTGACCGCGCTGTTCGCCTTCGAGGGGTTGCTGATGGCGCTCTACTGGCGCGATGCCGGCGCCGGCAGGGGCCAGGTGGTCGACGCCTCGATCGTGGACAGCTGCTTTTCGATGCTGGAAAGTTCGGTCGCCGAATATGACAAGTGCGGTGTCGTTCGCGAACCGTCGGGCACCGGGCTGAAGAACGTCTCGCCCTCAAACAGCTTTCCGACCAGCGATGGCGGCTGGACCGTCATTGCCGCCAATCTCGACCCGATGTTCCGCAGATTGTGCGCCGCGATGGACCGCCCGGAACTGGCCGACGATCCGCGCTATGCCACGCATCTGTTGCGCGGCGAACATGCCGAGGAACTGGACGGGCTGATCGCGGACTGGACGCGAACCCTCACGGCGGGGGAATTGCAGGCCCGGCTGGACCGGCACGGCGTGGTCTACGGGCCGATCTATTCCATCGCCGATATCATGGCCGATCCGCATTTCAGGGCGCGCGACATGATCCGCCGTATCCCCGACCCGCGTTTTGGCGATCTGGCGGTGCCGGGTATCGCGCCCAAGCTGACCGAAACTCCCGGCGATATCGAATGGCTGGGTGCGCAGACGCCCGGGCAGGACAATGCCGAGATCTATGGCGAACTGGGCCTGAGCGCCGAGGACATCGCCGCGCTGCGCGACGAGGGCATATTGTGAGGGGCATGTCGTGAGGCGGGGGCAATGAGCGCGAGCATCGCCATTCTGGCCTTTCCGAAGGTTACGCAACTGGACCTGACCGGCCCCTACGAGGTATTCAGCCGGATGCAGGGCACCACGCTCGATCTGGTCTGGAAGGATACCGGGCCGATCGCGTCCGATACCGGCTTTGTCATTCAGCCCACCATGTCCTTCGAAGGCGCCGGGCAATACGACGTGATCGTCGTGCCCGGCGGTCCGGGGCAGCAGGATCTGATGGAGGATGCGCGGACGCTGGCCTTTCTGCGTGCCCAGGCGGCGGGGGCGAAATGGGCGATGTCGGTCTGTACGGGCTCGCTGGTGCTGGCCGCTGCCGGTCTGCTGACCGGCCGGCGTGCCGCCTGCCACTGGCTGTCGTTGCCGCTGCTGTCGCTGTTCGGCGCGCAGCCGGTGGCCGAGCGGGTGGTGCGAGACGGCAATATCCTGACAACCGCCGGGGTTTCGGCGGGTATCGACGGGGCGCTGGCGCTGGTGGCCGAAATCCAGGGCCGCAGGGCCGCCGAGACGATCCAGTTGATGATCGAATACGATCCGCAGCCGCTGTTTGACGCCGGTTCGCCCGAAACCGCGCCGCCCGACCTGGTCAAAGCCGTGTGCGCCATGGCCGCGGGGTTCGGCGAGGCGCGCCGCGCGGCGGCCGAAAGGGCGGCGGCCAAGCTTGGGGAGACTGCAAGATGACCTGGCCGATCCCGGACAGCGACAAGGCCGAGACGCCGGGCCTTTACCATTTCAACCCCTGGCGAGACCGGCCCAGGATCGAGTGGCCGGGCGGCAAGCGCCTGGCCTTCTGGGTCGCGCCCAATGTCGAGTTCTACGAACTCGCCCCGCCTGCCAACCCGGCACGCCACAGCTGGTTTCGGCCCAACCCGGATGTGCTGCATTACGGCATCCGGGATTTCGGCAACCGGGTCGGCTTCTGGCGGATGGCGGAAATGTTCGACCGGCTGGGCGTCACGGCGTCGATCTCGCTCAACGTCGCGGTACTGGACCACTTCCCCGAGATCGGCCGCGCCATGGCCGACCGGGGATGGGAGCTGTTTTCGCACGGGGTCTACAACACCCGCTACATGTACGGCATGGACCCGGAGCAGGAGGCCGAACTGGTCCGCGACGTGCGCGATTCGATCAAGCGGCATTCCGGGCAGAATCTGTCGGGCTGGCTGTCGCCGGCGCTGTCCAATTCGCCGCAGACCATGAACGTGCTGGCCCGCGAGGGCGTGCACTACACGCTGGATCTGTTCCATGACGACCAGCCGCAGCCGGTCATCACCGATTGCGGCCGGCTGATCAGCCTGCCGTATTCGTTGCAGATCAACGACTGGACGGCGCTGCATACCGGCGCCGGTTCACCCCGCGACTATGCCCGCATGATCAAGGCGCAGTTCGACCGGCTTTATGCCGAGGGCGAGGAAAGCGGCACCGTCATGTGCCTGCCGCTGCACCCATGGATGATCGGCTATCCGCACCGTCATGGCCCGTTGGCCGAGGCGATCGAATATGTGCTGGGCCACGAGGGCGTCTGGCACGCCACCGCGCGCGAGATCGCCCGGCATTACCTCGACCATTACCATGACCGCGACCTGGCCCGCTTGCAGGAGATGAACGGATGACGCTGGAGCCTGGCTATCTGGAGTATCCCGGCCGCAAGCGCGGGCAGGATCACGACCTTTACGGGGCCTCCTTTCTGCCCGACCGCAAGCCGGTGGAGTGGCCGGGCGGCGCGAGGGTGGCCGTCTGGCTGGTGCCGGTGCTGGAGTTCTTTCCCTTCGACATGAACCCCAGGCCCGAGCCCTTCATGCCGCCCGGAGGGCTGGCCCGGCTTTATCCCGACTACTGGAACTACACGCTGGCCGATTACGGCATCCGCGTCGGCCTTTACAGGGTCATCAAGGCGATCCGCGAGCGCGGTCTCACCGCGACGGTCGCCATGTCCAGCCGCCTGGCCGAACTTTATCCGGCCCTCGCGCGGGATTGCCGGGAGGCGGGATTCGAAATCGTCGCGCATGGCCGCGACATGGGGCATCTGCATGGCGATCACCTGTCGGAGGAGGATGAACGCGCGCTTGTGATCGGCGCCCGCGACACGCTGGCCGGGGTTCTGGAGAGCGCGCCGCGCGGCTGGTACGCGCCGGCCGGCGCGTTGTCGCGCAATACGACGCGCCTGGTGGCCGAGGCCGGGTTCGACTACACCTGCGACTGGGTGAGCGACGAACTGCCGTTCGCCATGACCGGCGGGGCGGCGGGCTTGCACGCGATGCCGCTGGGCTTCGAGTTGTCCGACCAGCGGCTGATCGAGGAGTACAAGCGTCCCGCCTGGGACTATGCCGAACAGCTGATCGACGCGTTCGACTTCCTGCATGACGAGGCCGGGCGCAAGGGCGGGCGGTTGCTGGCGCTGCCGCTGCATCCACGGCTGATCGGCGCGCCGCACCGCATCGCCGCGCTGGAGCAGACGCTGGATCACATGGCCCGGACGGGCGGCATCTGGTGCGCCACCGGGGGCGAAATCCTCGATGCCTGGAAAGCGCAGCAATGACCGCGCCGCTGACCCGCGCTGCCGGAGACTTTGCCGCCGGGATCGCAACGGCCGCGATCCCGGCGGCGGCGCTGTCGACGGCACGGCTGGGCTTTACCGACGCGATTGCCTGCCTGCTGGCGGGGCGGGACGAGCCGGTGAGCGTCATCCTGCGCGACTATGTGGCGGGCCGATCGGACGGGAAGGGATCGGTCTGTCTTCTGGGCCGGGGCCGCGCGGCCCCGGAACTGGCCGCCCTGATCGACGCCACCGCCGCGCATGCGCTGGATTACGACGACTACATGTTTTCCAACCATCCCAGCGCGGTGCTGGTGGCGGCCATCCTGGCCTGTGCCCAGGTGTCGGGCGCAGACGGGGCGCGCATGGCGCGGGCCTACCTGGCGGGCTACGAGATCTGGGGCGATCTGATGCTGCGCGAGGCCGATCATTTCCATTCCAAGGGCTGGCATCCGACCGCCGTGCTGGGCCCGGTCGGCGCCGCCGCGGCGGCCGCGCATGTGCTGGGGCTGGACGGCGCGGGCGCGGGCCATGCCATCGCGCTGTCGGCGTCGCATTCGGGCGGGGTGATGGGCAATTTCGGGTCTATGGCCAAACCCTATCATGCCGGCCGCGCGGCCGAGGCGGGGGTGCGCGCCGCGCTGCTGGCCCGCGCCGGGTTCACCGCCCGCGGCGACGTTCTGGAAGGGCCGGCGGGGCTGCTGGCCGCACTCAGCCCAAGGGGCAATGTCGATCTGAAAACGCCGCCGCAGTTCGGCCGCCGCTGGCGGTCGGCCGAGGCCGGGCTGAACATCAAGAAATACCCGACCGTCGGCGCCTCGCAGCGCATCATCGACGCCGCCCTGGCGCTGATGGCGCAGACGCCGCTGGATACCGCCGACATCGCGGGCATGGAAATCCGCATCAGCCGCAAGTTCGCCGCCGTCATGCCGTTTGGCGATCCGGCGATTCCGGCCGAGGCCAAGTTCAGCGCCCAGTTCGCCGTGGCGGCCGCGCTGCGATTTGGCAAGGTCGGCATGGCCGAGGTGTCGCAGGCGGCGCTCGGCGATGGCGAACTGCGCCGTCTGATCGGCGCGGCGGCGATAGAACGAGGGGAGATCTACGACCCCGGCTATCCCAATGCCGCGCCCGAGGACTGGATCGTCCTGACCATGCGCGACGGAAGCCGGATCGAAAGCCCCAGGATCCGCCGCGCCAGCGGGCATGCCGATGCGCCGCTGTCGCCGGATGAACTGTGGCGCAAGTTCGCGGGCTGCGCCGAGTGGAGCGGGCTGGCCGAACACCGGGCGCGGATTCTGTTCGAACGGCTGCAATCCATCGACACCCTGCCTGATGCCGGATCGCTGTTTCAGGACGAATGAAGACCGGGAACGATCGCAACCAAGGGAGTGAGGACAATGACAACGACAACCAAAACGTCCCGCCGGGACTTTCTGGCCGGGGCCGCCGCCATCGGCGCCGGCGCGATGGCGGCGCCGTCGATCCTGCGGGCGCAGGGGCGGCGCGGCTGGGACCGGCCGATCGTTGCCGGCCTGAACGGCCGCGAGGGCGATCCGACCGATATCTCGATCCGCCGCATCCCCGAGATCCTGGCCGAGCAGTTCGATGTCGATGTGACCATCGAGATCTATCCCTCGTCGCAGCTGGCCAGCGACATGGGCCAGCTGGAAGGCGTGCAGAACGGGCTGTTCGACATCGCCAGCAACGCCACCGCGTCCTTCGCCGGCTTTACCGATGCCTTTCATTTCATGGATCTGCCGTTCCTCTATCCGAGCTGGGACGAGGCGCTGGCATCGGTCAGGTCCGATCTGATGATGGAACGCTTTGCCAGGGCCGAAACCGACATGCCGCTGAAGATGCTGCCGATCGTCGGTGGCGGCGGCTACCGGCTGATAAGCAACCGCCTGCGCGAGGTGAAGACGCCGGCCGACCTGAAGGGGATCAAGATGCGGTCGTCCTTTGGTGGCGCCGTGATCGACATGAACACGCTGTCGGGCTGGGGCGCGATTCCGACGCCGCTGCCCTGGGGCGAGAGCTATTCCGGCATCCAGCAGGGCGTGATCGACGGCATGTTCGTGCAACCGATCTGGACCTCGATCGCGGGCTTTGCCGAGATCCTGGGTTTCGGCACGAGGGTACCTTCGAACTGGGTCGGTCAGTTGCAGGTGATCAATGCCGCGACCTGGGAGGAGATGCCCGGGGACATCCGCGATCCGTTCATGCAGGCCGCCCAGATCGCGGCGGACGAGGGCAGTGCGCTGGACCGGGAAGTCGAACAGAAATTCCTGGCCAAGCTGGAGGCCGACGGCATGGCGATTTATTCGCCCGATGAAGGCGAGATGGCCGAGTGGCGCAAGCTGGCGCTGGCGACCTGGGACCAGTCGGGCATAGACCCCGACCTGATCGCCCGCATCCGCGGCTGATCGGGCATGCGCCTGCTGACGCGGATCGCGTGGGGGCTGGAGAGGGCGGCGCTGGCCCTTTCGGTGCTGGCGTTGCTGATCATCACCGCCGCGATGGCGGCCCAGGTGATCTGGCGCTATCTGCTGGAGGATCCGCTGCGCTGGTCCGAGGCGGGAGCGGTTTTCGCGCTGGTCTGGCTGGTGTTTCTTGGCGCGGCCGAACTGGTGGCGCGCGACGTGCAGGTTTCTATCCCCACGCTGGTCGACATGCTGCCGCGGCGCGGGCGGGCGGCCTGCGCCATCCTCGCGCGGCTGGCGACGCTGGCCTTCGCCGGGCTGGTCGTCTGGCTGGGGCTGGACTGGCTGACCCGCGCCACCCACACGTTCAACCATGTTCTCGGCCTCTCGACGCTCTGGGTCAAGATCGCGCTGCCGCTCGGGGCTTCGTTCATGGTTCTGTTCACGCTGCGCCATCTGGCCCGCGACATTCGCGCCTTTCTTGACGCCGGCCGGGGCTAGGCGCGTGGAGATCGTCAGCCTGTACCTGCTGCTGCCGTTCTTCGTGCTGCTGGCGATCAACGCCTCGGTCGCGGTGGCGCTGGGCCTGTCTTCGGCGATTTTCCTGCTGTTTTCCGGCACGAGGCTGCCGCCGCTGCTGATCGTCACCGAAATGTATGATTCAATTGCGAAATTCGCGTTGCTGGCGTTGCCGATGTTCGTGCTGACCGGCGAATTGCTGAACCGGTTCGAACTGACCGAGCGGCTGATCGCGCTGGCGCGGATCATGGTCGGATGGATGCGCGGCGGGCTGGCGCATGTCAACGTCACCGCCAGCATGCTGTTTGCCGGCATTTCCGGCTCGATCTTCGGTGATCTCGCCTCGGTCGGGTCGATCATGATCCCGTCGATGATCCGCGAACGCTATCCGGCCGGGTTCTCGGCCGCCGTGACCGCGGCCAGCGCGCTGATCGGCGCCATCATCCCGCCCTCGACCGTGATGATCATCATCGGCGCGCATCTGGGCATTTCCATCGGCGGGCTGTTCGCCGCCGGCATCGTGCCCGGGCTGCTGATCGGCGTTGCGCTGATGGCGGTCGCCTTCGTCGCCAGCCTGCGGCACGGTTATGGCGAGATCTACCTGCCTTCGGGGGCCGGCGAGATCTTGGAGGCGGTGCTGCGCGCGGCGCCGGTCGTGACCATTCCGCTATTTCTGATCGGCGGCATCGTGCTGGGCGTCTTCACCCCGACCGAGGCGGGCGCGGCGGCGGTTCTCTATTCGCTGTTTCTCGGCCTGCTCTACCGGAAGCTTTCGCCTCGCGTCCTCGGTACGGCGCTGGCCGAAACCGTGCGGATCTCGGCCTCGGCGCTGTTCATCGTTTCGACGGCCTTCGTGTTTTCGCGCATCCTGACCTTTCAGCGCGTGCCGCAGGAACTGCTGAACCTGCTGCTGACGATCTCGGAAAACCCGGTGATCGCGATCCTGATCCTGACCGGGCTGCTGCTGGTGGTGGGCGCGTTCATGGATGCGCTGGCCAACATGATCATTCTCGGGCCATTGCTGATGCCGGTGATGGTCGACGGTCTGGGGCTGCATCCGCTGCAATTCGGCATCTGGCTGATGGTCGGGCTGCTGCTGGGGCTGCTGACGCCGCCGCTGGGCCTGTGCCTGTTCATGGTGGCGCCGCTGGCGAATACCAGCCTCATGACCGTCGCCCGCGCGGTCCTGCCGTTTCTGGCGGCCGAGATCGTCGTGTTGCTGGGCATCGCGTTCTGGCCTGGCCTGACCCTCTTTGTGCCGAGAGTGGCGGGACTGATCCAATGACCCTTGACGCGCTGTTCCGGCCCTACCGCCTGACCCCGCGGCTGACGTTGCCGAACCGGATCGTGCTGGCGCCCTGCACGCGCAACAGGGCCACCGCCGATCTGTCGCCCACACCGGGTGCGGCGCGCCACTACGGCGAGCGTGCCGACGCCGGCCTGCTGATCACCGAGGCGGTTCTGATCCTGCCCGGTATCCAGGGGTTCATCGACACGCCGGGCATTTTCCTTGACAGTCATCAGCGCGCCTGGGCCGGGGTGGCCGACGCGGTGCATGACCGGGGCGGGCGCATCTTCCTTCAGCTCTGGCATCCCGGGCGGATGTCGCATTCACATTTTGCCGGGACCGCGCCGCGGTCGGCCTCGGACGTGCTGGACCCGGCGCGCAGGCGCCAGGTCGGCGGGCTGGAACTGTATCACGAACGGCCCCGGCCGTTGAGCGGGGCCGAGATCGGCGCGGTGATCGCCGCCTATGCCGCCGCGGCAAGCCGGGCCATCGCGGCCGGGTTCGACGGCGTCGAAATCCATGCCGCCAACGGCTATCTGCCGGAACAGTTCTGGCGCGCGCATACCAACAGGCGCACCGATGCCTGGGGCGGAACCGCGGCCGGGCGTGCGCGGTTCACCATCGAGGTGGCGGGCGCATGCGCGCAGGCCGTCGGCGCCGGCCGGGTCGGGATCCGGCTGTCGCCGGCCGCCTACTTCAGCGAAATGAAATACAGCGACGGCGACAACGATGCGCTGGACCTGATCCTTTCAAACCTGTCGGATTGCGGTTTGGCCTATGTCCATACCGGTGTCGTGACCGACAATCCGGTCGGGTATCTGGACGGTACCTCGACCGCCTATCTGCGCCGGCGCTGGGCCGGCACGCTGATCGGTAATGGCGGCTACACGCCCGGATTCGCCGCCGAGGGCATCGACCGGGGCGACTTCGATCTCGCGGCATTCGGCAAGCTGTTCCTGGCCAATCCCGACCTGGTCGCCCGGCTGAGCGCCGGCGCCGACCTGGCGCCCTATTCGCGGGCGGTGCTGGACGGGTTCGAATAGGCATTCGGCGCGTTCCCCGGGCGAACCCGATCGCGCCTGCGGCTGTTGGGGCGGGACGGGCGCGATTTGTGCCCGCGTCCGGCCGCCAGGGACGCGATCGTTAGGAATTGGGCAACCATACCGGCCGGTCCGCGCCCGGATCCGTTGCCGAAGCGCTTGACAAACCGCGCGGTTTCGCGTATAGGTTGTGTCAAGCTAGAAGAACTGGGCGAGCGGCCGCGGGGTGTCACCCGGCGGTCGCTTTTCCGTTTCTCTCGTGCGGAGATCACTCTCGCATGAGGTCACATCACACATGACTTTGATTACCCCGGATGAGCGGGTGTCGCGGACGGCCGATCTGCTTCGGTCGCTTGAGGATTCGGTTCGCGATCTGCGGCGGCAGGCGGAAGACCTGAAGCGGCGGATCGAGGCGGGGGGGGATGCCGATCTGGCCGGAGGCAACCGGCAGGTGGAGCAGCTGGTAAAGCTGATCCGGTCCTGCCAGAACGTGGAGGAGCGTTTTGTCGAGCAACAACACAGACAGGCGGGAATCGTTCGGGGGGGCTATGCTCTCGACCTCGACCGGGCCCGGCTTGAGATCGGGGGCCGCCTGGCTCGCCTGCGCGCCTGCGCGGATCCGGGAGGAATTCCTGAGTGAGATCGGGGAGGGAGGGCTCATGGCCCTCCCTTTCCTGTTCGAGTTCTGGGCCCATGCGCATCAGTTGCCGCCCGGGGGCGGCTGGCGGTCCTGGGTCGTGCTGGGCGGGCGCGGAGCCGGCAAGACCCGGGCCGGCGCGGAATGGGTGCGCAGCGTCGTCGAGGGCGCCGGCCCGACGGAGGGCGGGCGCTGCCGCAGGCTCGCCCTGGTGGGCGAGACATTCGATCAGGTGCGCGATGTCATGGTGTTCGGCGACAGCGGCATCCTGGCCTGTTCGCCGCCCGACCGCCGGCCGGTCTGGAAGGCCGGCGAACGCCGGCTGATCTGGCCCAACGGCGCCGAGGCGCAGACGTTTTCGGCGCATGACCCGGAGGGCCTGCGCGGGCCGCAGTTCGATGCCGCCTGGGTGGACGAGCTGGCCAAGTGGAAACGCGCGGAAGAGACCTGGGACATGCTGCAATTCGCGCTGCGGCTGGGCGAGGATCCGCGGGTCTGCGTGACGACGACGCCGCGCAATGTCGGGGTGCTGAAGGCGCTGCTGGCTGCCTCCTCGACGGTGGCGACGCATGCGCCCACCGAGGCGAACCGGGCCAATCTGGCGGCGTCTTTCCTGGCGGAGGTGCGGGCGCGCTATGCCGGCACGCGGCTGGGGCGGCAGGAACTGGACGGGATCCTGCTGGCTGATGCCGAGGGGGCCTTGTGGAGCGGCGCAATGCTGGAGGCGGCGCGGGTGGCGTCGGTGCCTGCGCTGGACCGGGTGGTTGTGGCCGTGGACCCTTCGGTCAGCGGCGGCGCGGGTGCGGACGCCTGCGGCATCGTCGTGGCGGGCGCGCAGGTGCAGGGGCCGCCGCAGGACTGGCGGGCCTATGTGCTGGCCGACCGGACGGTGCAGGGGGTCGGGCCGTTGGGCTGGGCGCGGGCGGCGATCGCGGCGATGGAGGAATTCGGCGCCGAGCGGCTGGTGGCCGAGGTGAACCAGGGCGGGCAGCTGGTCGAGGAGGTGCTGCGCCAGGCCGATCCGATGGTGCCCTACCGCAGCGTACGGGCAGCGCGCGGCAAGGTGGCGCGGGCCGAGCCGGTGGCGGCCCTTTACGAGCAGGGGCGGGTGCGCCATGGCGCCGGGCTGGCCGATCTGGAGGACCAGATGTGCCTGATGACGGCGCGCGGGTTCGAGGGCCGGGGTTCGCCCGATCGCGTCGATGCGCTGGTCTGGGCGCTGCATGAGCTGATGATCGCGCCGGCGGCCAGGTGGCGGCGGCCGCGGGTGCGGGTGCTGTAGCCGGGGCTGCGACGTGCCGCTGCGCGGGAATCGAGTATTTGCGACCAGAAAGAAGCGGCTGGCGGGGCGTTGCGTTCGCTGCGGGCGGTGGGTTTGCGGCTTGTTGGCAGGTTTGCGGCATAAGGGATCGCAACGGAGCCGGGATGCGGGTTGGGAAGCGGGCCGGCCGGTGGCGGGCGCGAACAGATAGGAGCATGAGGCATGGTTTTCGATTTCTTGCGGCGGTCCGAGAGGGCGTGCGAGACCAAGGCGAGTGCGGCCGGGCCGGTGGTGGCATGGCACGGCGCCGGGCGCGTCGCCTGGAGCCCGCGCGATACCGTGTCGCTGACCCGGGCGGGGTTTGCCGGCAATCCGGTGGGGTTTCGCTGTGTCAAGCTGATCGCCGAGGCGGCGGCGGCCCTGCCGCTGATCCTTCAGGACCGGGTTCGCCGCTATGACGAGCATCCGGTTCTGGACCTGGTGCGGCGGCCGAACGCGGCGCAGGGGCGGGCGGAGCTGCTCGAGGCGCTGTTCGGGCAATTGCTGCTTTCGGGCAATGCCTATCTGGAGGCGGTGCCCGGGGGGGACGGGTTTCCCGCCGAACTGCATGTGCTGCGCTCGGACCGCATGAGCGTGGTTCCCGGTGCCGATGGCTGGCCGGTGGCCTATGAATATGCGGTGGGTGCCAGAACGCACCGGTTCGCGGTGGGCGGTGGGGTATCGCCGATCTGTCATGTGCGCAGCTTTCACCCGCAGGACGACCATTACGGATTCTCGCCGATGCAGGCGGCGGCGACGGCGGTGGATGTGCACAACAGTGCCTCGCGCTGGTCGAAATCGCTGCTTGACAATGCGGCAAGGCCCAGCGGGGCGCTGGTCTGGCAGGGTTCGGACGGGCAGGGCGTCATGGCGGAAGATCAGTTCCGCCGGCTGAGCGACGAGATCGAGGCCAATTTCCAGGGCGCGCGCAATGCCGGGCGGCCGATGGTGCTGGAAGGCGGGCTTGACTGGAAACCCATGGGGTTTTCGCCCAGCGACATGGAGTTCCAGAAAACCAAGGAAACGGCGGCGCGCGAGATCGCGCTGGCCTTCGGGGTGCCGCCGATGCTGTTGGGAATTCCGGGCGATGCGACCTATGCCAATTACCAGGAGGCCAACCGCGCCTTCTATCGTCTGGCGGTTCTGCCGCTGGCGAGCCGGGTGGCGGCGGCGCTGTCGGACTGGCTGTCGCGGTTTCAGGGCGAGGCGCTGGAGCTGAAACCCGATCTGGATCAGGTTCCGGCGCTGGCCGCCGAGCGCGATGCGCAATGGGCGCGGGTGTCGGGTTCGACGTTTCTGACCCAGGCGGAGAAGCGGGCGCTGCTGGGGCTGCCGGCCTTGCCGGAAGGCGGTGCCGATGACTGAGCAGCGCCGGATCTACGAGCCGTTCGACTGCGCGCCCGGGCTGCGGCTGGCGGCGCATGAGCGGGTCAGTTCGATTCATCACGAACATCTGAACCTGCGGCTGGACCGGCTGGAGGAGATGATGGAGCGGCTGGAGCGGCGGTTGTGGCTGAGCGTTTACGGCGTGGCCGGGGTGATCCTCGCGCAAGCCTTTCAGTCGGTCATGGCGGCGGCGCAATAGCGGAGTTTTGACAATGGACTACAGTGGGATCTTCATGGAGTCAGATGGGTGCCTGGAGCACAAGTTCGCCCGGTTCGGCGGCGGTTTGAGCGTGCAGGACGGTGCCGTGATTTCCGGCTATGCCAGCCTGTTCGGTGTGGCCGATCAGGGCGGCGATGTCGTGCAGGCGGGGGCCTACCGCCGTTCGATCGCGGCGCTGGAGGCGGAGGGGTGCCGGGTCAAGATGCTGTGGCAGCACGACCCGGCCCAGCCGATCGGCGTCTGGGACGAGGTGCGCGAGGATGCGCGCGGGCTGTGGGTGAAGGGGCGGTTGCTGGACAGCACGCGGCAGGGGCGCGAGGCGGCGGCGCTGATCGCGGCGGGGGCCATCGACGGGCTTTCCATCGGGTATCGCACGCGGCGCGCGGGCAAGAACGACAAGGGCCAGCGGGTCCTGAGCGAACTGGAGCTTTGGGAAGTGTCGCTGGTGACGTTCCCGATGCTGCCCAGTGCGCGGGTGGCGGGCAAGGGCGATGAGCCCGGAACCATGAACACCCTGCGCGAATTGGCGGCCGCCCTGGAGGGCGCGCGGCTGGAACTGGCGCGCAACTAGCCGCGCCGAAAAGTCACGCATCGGAAGGAAGTGCTGATGAGCAAGACCGACAATCCGGCCTTGAGCGGGGACCATGTGTCCGGGGTTCGGGACATGAAGCAGGCGATGAGCAGCTTCGTGAGTGAACTCAAGTCGTTCCGGGACGACATTCAATCGAAACTGAAGCAGACGGAAGAGCGACTGACCATGCTGGATCGGAAAACCACCTTTGCGGCGCGCCCGCACCTGGCCGCGAGCCCCGATGCGGGCGCCCCGCACCAGAAGGCGTTTGACGCCTATCTTCGCAGCGGCGACGACGATGCGCTGCGCGGGCTTGACCTGGAGGGCAAGGCGATGTCGAGCGCGGTGGCCGGCGATGGCGGCTATCTGGTCGATCCGCAGACCGCCGAGCGGGTGAAATCGGTGCTGCATGCGACCGCGTCGATCCGTTCGATCGCCTCGGTCGTCAATGTCGAGGCGACCAGCTTTGACGTGCTGGTGGATCACACCGATATCGGCGCCGGCTGGGCGACCGAGGCGGGGCCGGCGAGCGAGACCGGGACGCCGCAGATCGACCGCATCTCGATTCCGCTGCACGAGCTGAGTGCGATGCCCAAGGCCAGCCAGCGGCTGCTGGATGACAGCGCCTTCGATATCGAGGGCTGGCTGGCGGGCCGTATCGCCGACAAGTTCGCGCGCGCCGAGGCGGCGGCGTTCATCAACGGTGACGGTATCGACAAGCCCAAGGGCGTGCTGGCGCATCCCAAAGTGGATAACGACGTGTGGGCCTGGGGCAATATCGGCTATGTGCCGACCGGAATCGCGGGCGACCTGGATCCCGATCATATCGTCGATCTGGTCTATGCGCTGGGCGCGCAGTACCGCGGCAATGCCAGTTTCGTGATGAACTCGAAAACCGCGGGCGTGGTGCGCAAGCTAAAGGACAATGACGGCCGCTTCCTGTGGTCGGACGGGCTGGCTGCCGGTGAGCCGGCGCGGCTGATGGGTTATCCGGTGGTGATCGCCGAGGACATGCCGGACGGGGACACCGACGCCTTTGCCATCGCGTTCGGCGATTTCGAGGCCGGATATACCGTGGCCGAGCGCCCCGATCTGCGGGTGCTGCGCGATCCGTTCAGCGCCAAGCCGCACGTGCTGTTTTACGCCACCAAGCGCGTGGGTGGCGATGTCAGCGACTTTGCGGCGATCAAGCTGCTGAAATTCGGCGTCGCGTAGGCGGGGCCGGGTGGCGGGGCCGGTCGTTCCGGCCTCGTCGCGGGCGCGTGCCAGGCGAGACCCCCCGCGTTGTCTAGCTGTTCCCCTCCGTCCGAGCAACGTGGGGTGGCGCGCGTCCGCGCATTGACGATGAACGGGCCCCGATGGGCCGGATCTGCGGAGTGAATTGATGATGTTGATCGAGGAAACCACCCTGCCCGATGCGGCGCTGCCGGTGGACCGGTTCAAGGCGCATTTGCGGCTGGGGACAGGGTTTGACGAACTGAGTCTTCAGGACGGTATCCTGTCGGGCTTCCTGCGGGCGGCGATCGCCGCGATAGAGGCGCGCACGGGCAAGGTTCTGATCGTGCGCGATTTCTCGTTGACCCTGAGCGCATGGCGCAACCCCGAGGGGCAGGTATTGCCGGTGGCGCCGGTGAATTCGGTGGCGCAGGTCACGCTTGAGGATGCGGGCGGGGCGCGCGTGGTCGTGAACCCGGATGCGTATCGGCTGGAGCGTGACAGCCAGCGCCCGCGGCTGCGCCCCAGGGGTGCCTGCCTGCCGGCGGTGCCTGCGGGCGGGTCGGTCAGCATCGGGTTCAGCGCCGGCATGGCGGCGGATTGGGGCGCACTGCCGGCGGATCTGGGCCAGGCCGTGATGCTGCTGGCGGCGCACTATTACGAGTACCGTGACACCACCGCGCTGGGGGAGGGGTGCATGCCGTTCGGCGTGAGCAGCCTCATTCAGCGCTATCGGGTGTCGCGGATCACATTGGGAGCCGGATCGTGACCGCGCCGCGTCTGAACCGGCGTCTGGTGCTGGAGGCGCCTGTGCGCGCCGATGACGGGGCGGGCGGATTTGCGCAGGTCTGGGCCGAGCGCGGCGAGGTCTGGGGCCGGGTGAGTGCGCGCAGCGGGCGCGAGCGCGGATTGGCGGAAACGCCGGTCGCGTCGGTTGCCTACAGGATCGTCGTGCGGGCGGCGCCCCACGGGTCGGCCATGCGGCCGCAGGCGGGGCACCGATTGCGCGACGGGGCGCAGGTGTTCGTGATCCGCGCGGTCGCCGAGCGCGCAGAGGATGCGCGCCATCTGACCTGCTTTGCGGATGCGGAGGTGGTGGCATGAGTTACGGCGTATCGGCGGCATTGCAGGAAGCCATCTATCAGCGGTTGAGGAGCGATGCCGCGCTTGGCGCCCTGATAGGCGCGGGGGTCTACGATGCGCTGCCGGACGGGCCGGTGCCGGAGACCTACGTCAGTCTCGGACCGGAAGACGTGCGCGACCGGTCCGATGCGGACGGTGCCGGTGCGCTGCACAGGTTCACCGTTTCGGTGATCAGCGAAGCCCGCGGGTTCGCCGCTGCCAAGAGTGTGGCGGGCGCGGTCGGCGATGCCCTGTTGAACGGCGAACTTGCGCTGGGCCGCGGGCGGCTGGTCGGGCTGTGGTTCGAACGCGCGAGCGCAAGGCGCAGCGGGCGGGCCGGGCAGGTGCGACGGATAGACCTGAGGTTTCGTGCCCGGGTGGAAGACAACTAAACCTTTCAGATTTGGAGGACGCTCATGGGAGCCCAGAACGGCAAGGACCTTTTGGTCAAGGTGGACATGACCGGTGGCGGTCAGTTCGAAACCATCGCGGGGCTGCGCGCGACGCGCGTCAGTTTCAATTCGGAAAGCGTGGATGTCACCAGCCTCGAAAGTCAGGGCGGATGGCGCGAATTGCTGGCCGGCGCGGGTGTCAAGTCGGCCGCGATCTCGGGGTCGGGCGTGTTTCGCGATGCCGGGACGGATGAACGGGCGCGCCAGCTGTTCTTTGACGGCGAGACGCCCGAGTTCCAGGTGATCATTCCCGATTTCGGCATCGTCGAGGGGGCGTTTCAGGTCACGGCGATCGAATATGCCGGCAGCCACAATGGCGAGGCCACCTATGAGCTGTCGCTGGCCAGCGCCGGGGCGCTGTCCTTTACCGCGATCTGAGCCATGGCCAATCCGTGGAGGGGCGAGGTGGCGCTGGTCATCGACGGGCAGCGCCGCGTGCTGAAGCTGACGCTCGGGGCGCTGGCGGAACTGGAACAGGTGCTGGAGGCGGGATCGCTGGTCGATCTGGTGACGCGGTTCGAGGGCGGCGGGTTTTCCAGCCGGGACGTGCTGGCGCTGGTGGTGGCGGGCTTGCGTGGCGGCGGGGCCGACGTGAACGCCGAGGATCTGCTTCGCGCCGAGATCGACGGCGGGCCCGTCGCGGCGGCGCGGGCGGCGGCGGAGTTGCTGGCGCGGGCCTTCATGGTGCCGGGCGAGGCATGAGCGGGTTCGACTGGCCGGGGTTGATGCGGGCCGGGATGCAGGGGCTGCGTTTGGCGCCCGAGCAGTTCTGGCTGCTGACCCCGGCCGAACTGCGGCTGATGCTGGGGCAGGGCGGAGCGGCTGCGGCGCTGGACCGGGCCGGTCTGGATGCGCTGATGGCGCATTGGCCGGATGGCGAACGAGGAGAGAGCGATGAGTGACCGGGATGGGTTCGACGAGATGGAGACCCGTGCGGAGGCGCTGGAGGGCAGCCTTGGCGCCGTGGCGGACGTGGCGGCGGGGTTTGATGCCGAGTTGCAGCGGATGCGCGAGTCGCTGGCCGCGACGGGGCAGGATGTGGCCACGCTGGAACGTGGATTTTCCAGGGGGCTGCGGCGTGCGTTCGACGGTGTGGTGTTTGACGGGATGCGCTTGTCGGATGCGCTGGAGAGTGTGGCGCGCTCGATGATCCAGACCACCTATTCGGCCGCGATCCGGCCGGTGACGGAGCATTTCGGCGGTATGCTGGCGCAGGGTGTGGGCAACCTGGTGCAGGGTGTGCTGCCCTTTGCCGATGGCGGCGGGTTCGCCCAGGGCCGCGTGATGCCCTTTGCCAGCGGCGGCGTGGTGTCGGGGCCGGTGAGCTTTCCGATGCGTGGCGGCATCGGATTGATGGGCGAGGCCGGGCCCGAGGCGATCATGCCGCTGGCGCGGGGTGCTGACGGCAAGCTGGGGGTGCGCGGCGGGGGCGGCGGAACCGTCAACGTGGTGATGAACATCTCGACCCCCGATGTCGCGGGGTTCTCGCGCTCGCGCGGGCAGATCGCGGCACAGATGGGCCGCGCGTTGCAGCGCGGTGCGCGCAACCGGTAGGACAGGGTAGCAGACGATGCATTTTCACGAAGTGAGATTTCCCGCCTCGCTGAGCTTCGGCTCGGTCGGGGGGCCCGAGCGGCGCACGGATGTCGTGACGCTGGCCAACGGGTTCGAAGAACGCAACACGCCCTGGGCGCATTCGCGGCGGCGCTATGATGCCGGTGTGGGGATGCGGTCGCTGGACGATGTCGAGGCGCTGGTGGCGTTCTTCGAGGCGAGGCGCGGGCAGATGTACGGATTCCGCTGGAAGGACTGGTCGGATTTCAAATCGGGCAGGGCCCGGGCCGATGTCCGGTTCGAGGATCAGGTTATCGCGTTGGCGGACGGGCATCGAACGCAGTTCCAGCTGGTCAAGACCTACCGTTCCGGGGCGTTTTCCTATGTGCGGCCGATCAGCAAGCCGGTGGCCGGATCGGTGCGCGTGGGGATCGAGCAGGACGAGATGCGCGAGGGTGTCGATTACGAGGTGGACGCGACCAGCGGCATGGTCAGCTTTGCCCATGCGCCAGCCGAGTCCATGCAGATCACGGCCGGGTTCGAATTCGACGTGCCGGTGCGGTTCGATACCGACCGGATACAGACCAGCGTGGCCAGTTTCCAGGCCGGCGACGTGCCCAATGTGCCGGTGGTCGAGGTGCGGGTGTGATGGCGGGTATGGATGCGGCGTTTCGCGCGCATGTGGAAAGCGGGCTGACCAGCTTGTGCCGGTGCTGGGCGATCACGCGCGCGGATGGTGTGCGATACGGGTTCACCGACCACGACCTGCCCATCGCGTTCGACGGCATCATGTTTCGCGCCGATACCGGGTTGTCGGCGCTGGCCTTGCAGCAGGGCACGGGGTTGTCGGTGGACAACAGCGAGGCGGTCGGTGCGCTGAGCGATGCGGCGATCCGTGAGGAGGATATCGAGGCGGGCCGGTTCGACGGGGCCGAGGTGCGGGCGTGGCTGGTCAACTGGGCCGATGTCGCGGTGCGCTGGTTGCAGTTTCGCGGCACCATCGGCGAGATCCGCCGCGGCGGCGGGGCGTTTCATGCCGAACTGCGCGGGTTGACCGAAGCTCTGAACCGGCCGCTGGGGCGGGTCTATCAGAAGCCCTGCACGGCGGTTCTGGGCGACGGGTCGTGCCGGGCCGATCTGGCCGCGCCGGGATATGCCACCGAACTGGAGGTGGCGCAGGTCGTGCAGGCGCGGGTGTTCCGCTGGGATGCGCTGCCGGGGTTTGAGGCGGGTTGGTTCCTGCGCGGGCGGCTGAGCGTTCTGACCGGCGCGGCGGCGGGGCTTTGGAGGATCGTCAAGCAGGACCGAGGCGAGGATGGTGCGCGGGTTGTCGAACTGTGGGAGCCGATCCCCGGGGGCATTGCGGCAGGCGATGTCGTTCGCCTTGAGGCGGGCTGTGACAAGCGGTTTGAAACCTGTCGGCTGAAGTTCGGCAATGGTTTGAACTTTCAGGGTTTTCCGGACATCCCGGGCGAAGACTGGATGGTCGCGGTTCCCCGATCGTCGGCGCCCAACACCGGCGGGAGCCGGCGTTGATGGCGACGCGGTGCGACATCGTGGCGGCGGCGCGCAGCTGGATCGGCACGCCCTATCGCCACCAGGCGGCGGGGCGCGGGGCCGGCTGCGATTGCCTGGGACTGGTGCGCGGCGTGTGGCGCGATCTCTACGGCGCGGAGCCCGAGCCGGTTCCGGCCTATTCGATGGACTGGTCCGAGCCGCAGCGCGAGGAACGGCTGTGGGCGGCGGCGCGTCGGCACCTCGCGGAATTGCCTGCCGGAGCGGTCGACGCCGGCGACGTGATCCTGTTCCGCATGCGGGCGGGATCGGTCGCAAAACACCTGGGTATCGTATCGCGGGGCGGTGCGGCACCCCGGTTCGTTCATGCCTATGCCCGCCATGGGGTGATCGAAAGCCCGCTGAGTGCGCCGTGGTCGCGGAGGATCGTGGCGCGGTTCGGATTTCCTGAGGAGGTGCGCTGATGGCGACGATACTTCTTTCTGCCGCCGGGGCGGCCATTGGCGGAACGGTGGGCGGCACCGTCGCGGGCCTGTCTTCGGTCGCGCTCGGGCGCGCGGTCGGGGCGACGCTGGGGCGGGTGATCGACGAACGCCTGCTCGGCGCGGGCTCGGACCCGGTGGAATCCGGACGGGTGGAGCGGTTTCGGCTGACCCGCGCGGGGGATGGTGCGCCGGTGGCCCAGGTCTATGGCCGGATGCGGGTTGGCGGCCAGGTGATCTGGGCCTCGGACTTTCAGGAAACCGCCACCACGACGGGTGGCGGCAAGGGCATGCCCAGTACGCCCAGGACCACGCGCTACAGTTACAGCCTGTCGCTGGCGATCGCGGTTTGCGAGGGCGAGATTGCCACCATAGGTCGGGTCTGGGCCGATGGCGAGGAAGTGGCGCGAGACGATCTGAATATGCGCATCTATTCGGGCAGTTCGGATCAGTCGCCCGATCCGGTGTTGGAGGCGATCGAGGGGCCGGGGATGGTGCCGGCCTATCGCGGAACGGCCTATGTGGTGATGGAAGATCTTTCGCTGGAACCGTTCGGCAACCGGGTGCCGCAGTTTTCATTCGAGGTGGTGCGGGCCGAACAGCCCGATGCGCCGGGGTTCCACAGCGATCCCGCGCAACTGGTGCGAGGCGTGGCGATGATGCCGGGAACCGGGGAATACGCCCTGGCGACGAGCCCGGTCTATTACAGCGATGGGCCCGGCAGCCAATGGGCGGCCAACGTCAACACGCCGTCGGGCAAGAGCGATTTCGCCACCTCGTTTGAGTCGCTGAGCGAAGAACTGCCCGGTTGCGAGGCGGTTTCGCTGGTGGTGTCGTGGTTTGGCGGAGATCTGCGCTGCGGGTCGTGCCGGATCGTGCCCAAGGTCGAACACAAGGCGATCGAGAGCGCCACGATGCCCTGGCAGGTGGCCGGGCAGTTGCGCGCGGCGGTCGAACAGATCGCCCGAGAGGGGGGGCGGCCGATCTATGGCGGCACGCCGGCGGATGCCTCGGTGATCGAGGCGATCGCGCACATGAACGCCGCCGGACGAAGGGTGATGTTCTATCCATTCATCCTGATGGACCAGCAGGCGGGAAACGGCCTGCCCGATCCGTGGACGGGGGCCGAGGATCAGCCGCATCTGCCCTGGCGCGGGCGGATCACCCTGTCGGTGGCACCCGGGCAGGACGGATCGCCGGACCGCAGCGCGGCGGCGGATGCCGAGGTGGCGGCGTTCTTCGGCGCGGCGCGGGCGTCGGATTTCACCGTCGGCGATGGCGGCGTCACCTATTCCGGGCCGGAGGAATGGGGTCTGCGGCGGTTCATCCTGCATTATGCGGCGCTCTGCAAGGCGGCGGGTGGGGTATCGGCGTTCTGCATCGGCTCGGAGTTGCGCGGGCTGACCCAGATCAGGGGCGCGGCGGGGTTCGTCGCCGTGGAGGCGATGCGCGATCTGGCGGCGGAGGTTCGCAGCCTGCTGGGTGAGGATGTCCGGATCGGCTATGCCGCCGACTGGTCGGAGTATTTCGGGTATCAGCCGGCGGATGGCAGCGGCGACCGGTACTTCCATCTCGATCCGCTGTGGGCGGACGACAACGTCGATTTCATCGGGATCGACAACTACATGCCGCTGTCGGACTGGCGCGAGGGCGATGACCATGCCGATGCCGGCTGGGGCAGCATTCATGATCCCGGCTATCTGGACGCCAATGTCGAGGGCGGGGAGGGGTTTGAGTGGTATTATCATTCGGCTGAGGCGGAAGCGGCGCAAATCCGCACCCCGATAACGGACGAAGCGCATGGCGAGCCGTGGATCTGGCGCTACAAGGATCTGCGCGGCTGGTGGGACAATGCCCATCATGAGCGCATCGGCGGAGTGCGGCAGACGGAACCGACCGCCTGGGTGGCGCGATCGAAACCGATCTGGTTCACCGAACTGGGCTGTCCAGCGGTGGACAAGGGAACCAACCAGCCCAACCTGTTCGTCGATCCGAAATCCTCGGAATCCAGCCTGCCGAAATACTCGACCGGGGCGCGTGACGACCTGATCCAGTTGCGCTATCTCCAGGCCGTGCTGGGCCATTGGCAGAACGGGGCGCGCAACCCGGTTTCCGAGGTTTATGGCGGGCGCATGGTCGATCTGTCCAACGCCTATGTCTGGGCCTGGGACGCGCGCCCGTTTCCTGCCTTTCCCAACAACCTGGAATTGTGGAGCGACGGGACGAACCACGCGAGGGGCCATTGGCTGAACGGCAGGGTCGGGGCGCGCACGCTGGGTTCGGTCGTGGCCGAGGTCTGTCGCCGCTCGGGGCTGAGGTCGATCGACGTGTCATGCTTGCACGAGCTGGTACGCGGCTATTCGGTCGAGGATGTGGGCGATGCACGCTCGGCGTTGCAGCCGTTGATGCTGCGATACGGGTTCGACGCGATCGAGCGTGACGGCCTCTTGCAGTTCAGGATGCGCGATGGCCGCCTGGCGAAGGAACTCGATCGCGACCGGTTCGCGGAAACCGGTGAAATACCGGGTCTGCTGGAACAGGCGCGCGATGCCGAAGCCGAGATGACCGGGCGGGTCCGGGTCCGGTTCGTTCAGTCTGGCGGCGATCATGCGATCGTGTCGGAAGAGGCGGTCCTGGCGGACAGCAGGACGCATGCGGTTGCCTCGCGCGACCTGCCCCTGGCGATGACGAGGGGGGAGGGGCGCGCGGTGGCCGAGCGTTGGCTGACCGAGGCAAGGGTTGCGCGCGAGACCGCGCGCTTTGCCTTGCCGCCCTCGCGGATGGCGCTGGGCGCGGGCGATGTTGTCCGCCTGCCGGGCGACGGGGGCGAGGGCGGCACGCTGTACCGGATCGACCGTGTCGAACAGGCGGGCCTGCAGATCGTGGAGGCGGTGCGCATCGAGCCGGCGGTCTACACGCCTTCGGACCTGTTGGGCGATATGCCGACCCAAAGCGCGTTCGCGGCGCCCGTGCCGGTGCTGCCGCTGTTCCTGGACCTGCCCCTGATGAGCGGCGACGAAGTGGCGCATGCCCCGCATCTGGCGGTGACGGCGCGTCCGTGGCCGGGCAGCGTTGCCGTCTACGCCTCGTCCGAGGACAGCGGCTATGGCTTGAGCGGTGTCGTGGCCGATCGTTCGGTCATCGGCGTGAGCGAAACGCCGCTGGCCGCGGCACCGGCCGGTCTTTGGGATCAGGGCGCCCCGGTACAGGTCAAACTGATCGGCGGTGCGCTGGAGTCGCGATCCGCCGGGGCGGTTCTGAACGGCGCCAACCTGGCGGCCATCGGTGACGGTTCCAGTGGGCGCTGGGAAATGTTCCAGTTTCGTCGGGCCGAGTTGATCGCGCCCGATACCTACTGGCTGTCGGAGCGGTTGCGCGGGCAATTGGGCAGCGACGCGATGATGCCCGAATACTGGCCGGAAGGGTCGTGGTTCGTACTGCTGGACGGAACGCCCGAACAGATCGAACTGACCAGCGCGCAGCGGCGCATTGCGCGCCACTTCCGGCTGGGGCCCGCGCGGCGTGGCTATGACGATCCGTCCTATGTGCATCGGGTCGAGGCCTTCGACGGAAACGGTCTGCGGCCATATGCGCCCTGCCATCTGGACGCCTCACGCAGCCTGACGGGGGATGTCGCGGTGCGCTGGGTGCGGCGCACGCGGATCGACGGGGACAGCTGGACCCTGGCCGAGGTGCCGCTTGGCGAGGAAAGCGAGAAATATGTCGTCAGGGTGCGGCAGGGCGGCGCGATCGTTCGCGAGATCACCGTGAGCGAACCGCAATGGGTCTATTCGGCCGCGATGCAGGGCGAGGACGGAATCGCACCACCGGCGCGCATCGAGGTGGCGCAGGTTTCGGCCCGTTACGGCCCGGGCCTGTTCGCGGGCATTGATGTGCCGGCCTAGCGGCATGCGTCCGGTTCTTCATGGCGACGTCAGCAACGCGGCGCGCGCGCTCTTGCTGCTGCCACCGGGCGCGCGGGCAGGCCTGGGCGCCCGCATGATCCGCGAGGCCGAAGCGGCGGATGCACATGTGATGCGTACCGGGCGGGTTCACCCCGTCTGGGGCAACGGCTCGCTCATGTCCGCGGCGCGAAAGCGGCTGCTGGCCGACGAACCGGGGTTCGAGGACGACGACTATTGCGCCTGTTTCGAAATGGTCCTGCGGTTACTTGTCGAGCACCGGATCAGCCGGAGGCACAGGAAATGCACATCGTAACCGCCGGATTCAGGTCAAGCCGGCGTTTCGCGATACGTTCGCCGCAATCCTCGCACAGCCCGAATTCGCCGGACGCGATGCGCCCGAGCGCCGCGCGCAGCCGGTGGGCCTCGGCGCCGCGCCGGGCCTGTTGCGCCTTGGCCATGGCCTGGTTCTGAAGCGCATCCATGCGGCTTAGCCGACCGACCGACTGCTGGTCGAGCCGGACGATCGCCCGCCCGTCCTGGCCCAGCCGGTCTTCGGCCTCGATCCGGCTCAGCCTGTCGCGGATCAGGGCGGCGAAATGCGCGAGGTCTGCCTTGTCCATGATCCGAACGTCCTCTCCGGACTTTGTGTTTGCGGTCTGACGCCTTAGGTGGGTAGTCTAGACCAAGGAGAGGAAGGTAAGCCATGGTTGAGACGCACGCAAGGATTGCGCCGGTCGATCCGGTCTGGGACAGGATAGCGCAGGAAGCGCGCGACGCGGTGGCCAAGGAACCCCTTATGGGTGCGCTGGTCCACGCCTGCATCCTGCATCACAAGAAGATCGAAAAGGCGCTGTCCTATCGCATCGCGGCAAAGCTGGCATCGAACGAGATGTCGATGGTCGTGCTGCGCGAGATCGCCGATCAGGCCTATGACGAGATGCCCGATCTGGTCGAGGCGGCGCGCGCGGATCTGATGGCGGTGTACGAACGCGACCCCGCCTGCCACCGGCTGTTGCAGCCGATCCTGTTCTTCAAGGGCTACCAGGCGATGCAGGCCTATCGCATCGCGCATTGGCTGTGGAACCGGGGCCAGCGGGATCTGGCCTATTTCTTCCAGATGCGGGTGTCCGAGATTTTCGGGATCGACATCCACCCCGCCGCCCGGATCGGGCGCGGGATCATGATCGACCACGCCCATTCCATCGTGATCGGCGAAACCGCCGTGGTCGGCAACAACGTGTCGATGCTTCATTCGGTGACGTTGGGCGGGACCGGCAAGGAGGACGAGGACCGCCACCCCAAGATCGGCGACGGTGTGCTGATCGGCGCCGGGGCCAAGATCCTGGGCAATATCAAGGTGGGACATTGTTCGCGTATCGCCGCCGGTTCGGTGGTGCTCAAGGAGGTGCCGCCCTGCACCACGGTCGCCGGCGTCCCGGCCCGGATCGTCGGCGAGGCGGGATGCGAGCATCCTTCGGTCGAGATGGATCAGTTGTTCCGGGACCAGCACTAGAGCGGACCCGCGCCATTGACTCTGCCGTTCGATACCACTCTATCGGATGGCAGGACACCGATCGGGAGAACGAGACGATGCGGCAGACCCAGGGGCGCGGGCGGCTTTTCGACAGCATTCTGGACACGGTGGGCAATACGCCCTGTATCCGCATCAACCGGATCGCGCCGGATCATGTAAGCGTCTATGTGAAATTCGAGGCGTTCAACCCGGCCGGTTCGGTCAAGGACCGGCTGGCGCTGGGCATCATCGAGGCCGCCGAAGCCAGCGGCGCGCTGAAGCCGGGTCAGACCGTTGTCGAGGCCACCAGCGGCAACACCGGAATCGGGCTGGCGATGGTCTGTGCCGCCAAGGGCTATCCGCTGGTGGTGACGATGGCCGAGAGCTTTTCGATCGAGCGGCGCAAGCTGATGCGTTTCCTGGGCGCCAAGGTGGTGTTGACGCCCAAGGAGCAGAAGGG